>JBGTGN010000111.1:0-22239 GCA_041746715.1 Pirellulales bacterium
CGCCGTCGCTGGTCGGCTTCACGGGCTTCACTCGGGTACCTCGTAGGCAGTGACAGGCTGCACGGTAAAGCGGTCTACCCACCGATAGACCACGATCACAAAGCGACCATCGCGAAGATGGCCAAAAGCAACCGGGAGCCCCATGGACCGACTCATATCCTGCCCCTCGGGATGGTTCACGATCGCTTCAATGTCGTCGGTCAAAATTTCTCGCTCTGCGAGCTTGTCGATGACGGAATCAAGCCAGATGAACTCGAAAAAGGCCATCGGCCGATGTCCTTCGATGCAATGATACCGCCGGCAATCGTCGGCACCCAAAAACGAGGGCGGCCGCCATGAAGTGTACGCATGAACACTCTTTTTGGCAACGTGGCTGTCCGCTTCCGGGGTCGGCCGTTTCTGGCGCGGACGGCTTCTTCCACGGCACCACGTTCACCGATGGCGACGGCCTGCGTCCCGGCACGTATGAGGTGCGAATGGAATGCGAAGGGCGACCGGCGGGCACTCTGTCGCCGGATGAGGCTCATACTGCCCCGGTGAAGTCGCTCGTGCCGAGGGGCTTTGCGCCGCCCGACCTCGTCGTCCCCCCATCGGGCCCCAGGCCGGTGCGGTACGACCTCGACGTGAAGTAGCCGCAGTTTTCGCAAAGCAAGTCGATAGCGGTGAGGCCTGGCTCCGGCCTCGATCCGGGCCGCTTCCCACTGGGCAGCGAGGCACTCTCTGTTCCTCAAGAAACCCGAAGGCGAATCGGCAAAAGGCGTCAAACTCGCTCGGAGCGGTCATCGCGACTCCGTGTGGCGTCGGTAGGAATGCCGAGCGAGATCGCCAGGTTTTGCGGGTGATTGTCATCCGGAAACAGGCACGCATCATCAGCTCGCTCGCCTACCCGTTCGGATCGGCGAGGAGCTGCGCGAGGCGGGGGCGAACCTCGGCGGTCAGTCGGCTCGGCGCTGCGGCGTCGATGAGATCGACGTCGATCATGTCGCGAAGATCAACACGGTCATTGAGCCCAAATGCCGTGAGTTTCATTGTGATGAGTCGATCGAGGTCCGCGACTGCCCGTCTGAGTCGTTCCTTGACCATGGCTACGGCCTGTTCCACGCGGTCGAGCACGTCGAAGCCGACCGTCACCACGCTCGGCCCCGGCATGTTTACCCAAAAATCCCGTCCCTCGGTGGCCATAGAGCAAAGTCCACCGTCAGCCACGGGCCCATAGGCAAAAGTGTACAGGCGTGTATACATTGTTAAGGCTGCTGACCCTGGACTTTACTTGACCTAGTGTGTTGACCAGGTCGTAATTTGGGCATGAAGACAATCATTCTTTCCGAGTTCAAAGCCAACTGCATTGCGATCCTGCGGGAGGCTCAGCGGACCGCGGAACCCCTCATCGTGACGCGGCGTGGTCGCCCGCTCGCCCGTATCGAGCCGGTGCAGGAGCCGATGCCGAAACGGCGCTTCGGCACGCAACGGGGTCGGCTGCGGATCAAGGGCGATATCGTGCACGCCGAGTTCTCGTCCGACTGGGAAGCCGGCTCGTGAGTTTCCTGCTCGACACGCATGTGTGGATCTGGACGCAGGAGAAGCCCGACGCCCTTGGGGCTTCCACGCGGGTGCTGCTTGAAACGACGGCCGACAGTATCTGCGTATCTGCGGTGTCGTCGCTCGAGATCGCGAGGCTGGTCACGGGCGGGCTCTTGGAGTTTCGGGGCACGCTCGACCGATGGATTCGGGCGGCGATCAACTCCATCGAGGCTCGCAGCCTGGATATCGATCATCGCATCGCTATCGAGGCCTACAAGCTTCCAGGTCGTTTTCACAAGGACGCGGCCGATCGCCTTCTCGTCGCCACCGCGAGGCTTCACAAGCTGACGCTCGTGACGGCCGACGAGCGAATCCTCGCCTACCGTTCGGTTCAGACACTCGACGCACGAAAGTGACGGTCGATGGGAAACCCCGTATCCGCTATCCGTTTGGAACGGCGAGGTGTTGCTCGGGGCGGAGCGCGGCGGGCAGGCGCCCTGCCGTCGCGGCGTCGTGGACCGTTTTCAGGAAGTCAAAGGTGCCGGCGTCGTAGGCGAGTTCGCCGCTGTTGACGTAAAAAGCAAGGTCGGCGATCGTGGTGCCGCCGGCTTCGAGCGTGCCGTCATTGGTGGCGTGGTCGTTGAGGTCCAGATGGACGAGCAATTCCGCCGCCGCGTATTGCGGCAAGGCCACGATCGCCAAGGCGGCGAGAAGGTCTCGTGGTTTCCGATGGTTTCGTCCAGATCGTGCCATACTTCGCCGATTGAGCGACCGATTCCGCTGAATTTGCCTGTTAGTATCTCGTTGTGCCTGGATACCCCTAGAACGCTGGGTGACGATTTCTGCCCGCCGCGTCCGCCAAAGAGAAGGTGCCACATGAACATTCGGAATAGGTTTTCAGCATGGGCTGCTGTCGCGGTGTTGGCTTCGGTTCAGCGAAAGGTGGGTCCGATGAACGTTCGTTTCCGTTTCGCCGTTGGGTTCCTGGCAGCCACTTTGTGGGCCGGAGTTGATTTGGGCAACGTGCAGGCCGGGATCTACACATTCGCCGATTTCACCAGGGCGGCTGGTGGTGCACCAACAACCGTGACGGCCGATTTCCAGCCCGATGAGGGTTGGACTGGCTCGCCTGTCAACAGTACCGGTACCGCGGATACAACCCCGATCTATCTGACGACAACCGTGAGTTGGAACGCGACCGCTTCCAACATTGGGACCTTCAATATTCGGTTCAACCAAAATGACGATGCAGGTGCCGCACGTATCGGGATGGGAAAAACGGGGGGCGCAGGCACCGGTTTTGAATTTATCACGCTGAACGCTACCGGCGACCCAGACGGTGCCGGTCCAGCTACTGCTAGACCGACGATTGTCGGTGTGGATTCGTCAGTCGTCACCTCAGTCACTTTGGTCATGAAGGTCGACCATTCGCTAGCGGGAACAAATCCCGGTGGCGACTGGTGGTTTGCCGATGCAGGTCTACAAGACAGCGCGGTAGGCTTCATGTGGATCAATCCCGACCTTGGTGCTTCGGAAGCGAGCCAGTTTACGCCTTGGGCTGCGTGGCGTAGTGGAAACGCCGGCTACCAGGGCGTTTCCTTCATCTCAGACACCGATGCGGTAGAGCTTAGTTTTTTCCAACATCGCGCTCTACACCGAGGGCGATACGCCGTTCGTTCCCGTGCCAGAACCAGCGTCGTTGGCGTTGGCTGCCGTCGGCCTGCTGGGGCTCGCAGGTGCGGCCGCGTACCGACGGCGGAAATAGAACGCGACCCAGCTAGCTTGTTAGCGGCCGTCATAAGACCGGTCATATTGTGGGACTGAGGACCACGCGACGGCGGTTTTGTCCCGAGGAGTGCAGGTCGTGGATACCGCGGTTTCGGTGCGACGGCCGTTTTCTCCTGCGCGGGAAAGTCTGGATCCCCGTCGACTCGCATTTACCCTCGTCGAGCTTCTGGTCGTGATCGCGATCATCGCGCTGTTGGTCGGGCTTCTCGTTCCGGCCGTCAGCGGGGCCCGCGAAGCGGCACGGCAGATCACCTGCTTCAATAACCTCAAGCAGCTCGGGCTCGCGGCCCAGTCATACCATTCGGCCAACGACGTTCTGCCTGCGAGCATTGAGGATGTAGACCAGACGACGTCTGATGACGCGAACTGGGGCTGGATCATCCGACTCCTGCCACACATGGAAATGCAGACTCACTACGATGGTCTGCTCGTGGATGTGTATCCGCTCAACGACATGAGGCTGGGCACGACCGACGCTCAGTACGACAGCTTCAGGAGTGCTGCCCAGAAGCCGGTTTCTACGCTCATGTGCCCCTCCGGCATGTCGCAGGAGCCGAACGCCAAACTTTCGGACAGATGGTTTGAACCCAAGTCCTACGACGCTCCGTTTGCCATGAGCAACTACGCCGCCTGTTTTGGGCCAAACACTTCCAATATCGGATGGTCTTGGAACTGGGCCGTCATGAACGACAACCAGAAAGCGGCCGCCTACGCCGCACGGAAGCGAAGCCCCATGCCTCCGGTTCGGGGCCACAACTTCGCGGCGATTACCGACGGGACGTCGAACACGTTCATGGGGGGCGAGGTGTTCGCGAGAAACGCCCAGCCAGTCCACCTCAATGCATTCTTCACGGCCAAGTGGATCGGCGTTGCGAAGGCGCCCGGCAATGGTGGCCACGGCTCCGCAGCCGCCCGCACGGTCGGCTTCCCGCTCAACGCGGTTGCCGGCTCGGGGAGGGTGTATGGCTTTTCAAGCGCCCATCCAAACGGAGGCGGTTTTGTCTTCTGTGATGGCTCGACACGGTTCATCGACGACACCATCGAGTACGGCAATCCGGCCATCGTCAGTCAGTATGGCATCTATCAAAAACTGGGCGTGGCCAATGACGGGCTTCCGATTTCGGAGTATTGACCGGCTCATCATCGGGGCGGTGCTCCTGGCTACGGTATGTGCCGGCTGCGGCAGGGGGCCGAAGATTCCGACGGCAAGCGTCAGCGGCACGGTCACCATCAATGGCCAGGGCGTGCCGGCCGTCGAAGTGGCGTTTGTGCCAGTCGAGAAGATTCGCCCGTCGATCGCCTACACCGACGCATCAGGCCGCTATTCCGCTCAGTTTCTCACGAACCAATCGGGGGTGCCGCTCGGGGCCTGCGTCGTCCAAATCACGTATTGCCCCAACGGCAGCAAGAACCTCTTGCCGGCCGAATACAGCGAAAAAGCTGCCGAGAATCCCGACCTGAATCTCACGATCCCGAAGGAAGGCACGACCTTCGACTTCGACGTGAAGACCGACATGCCGCTACCGTAAAGCTGGCCGGCGAGCGCCGCGCCCTGCGTGCAAAAACTTCCGGCACGAGCGTCATCGATGAACCATCTACGCTTGAAGGTATCTGTTTTCCTTGCCGCTTGTGTCGGGATGGCAGGGGCGCCAGGGGCCGCTGCAGCTCCATCGTTTCACGATTCCGTCCCCGCGTCGCCGAGCACGACTGAGCCTACGGCGATCACCGACGACTACTGGCGGAGCGAATTCGAACGAGTGAACCGGGAAGTGGCGGAGGCCGACCGTCCCGAGGTCGTGTTCTTCGGCGACTCGATCACGCTCGGCTGGTCGATGGGCAAGGCCCTGGGCAAAGCGGAGTGGGAAGGCCGCTTCGCGAAGTACAAGCCGCTCAATATGGGCAACTCCGGCGACATCACGCCCGTCATGCTCTCCCGCGTGAAACACGGCAACCTGAATTTCGCCAAAGGCCAGGAGCCCAAGGTCGCGGTGCTCCTCTGCGGCACCAACAACTACGGCGTGACGCAGAGCGACGGCGGAAAGGTGAAGTGGGATCTCGGCATCGACACGCCTCCTGAAGAAGTCGCCGACGGCATCCGCGCGGTCGCCCATGAGTTTCGCCGCCGGCTCCCGACCACGCGGGTCATCATCCTCGGCATCCTGCCGGTCA
Organism: Pirellulales bacterium; assembly: GCA_041746715.1. Classification (GTDB taxonomy): domain Bacteria; phylum Planctomycetota; class Planctomycetia; order Pirellulales; family UBA1268; genus QWPN01. The sequence goes on from JBGTGN010000111.1 coordinate 5,479, forward strand.
AGAACGAGGCAAAGCAGGTCAAGGTGCAGGAAACCAACCGCATCCTCGCCGGCTACGAGTATCCGAAAGACGAGGTCGTGTTTCTCGATCTCGAAGATCGCTTCGTGAACGCAGACGGCGGGCTCAAGTCAGAGCTCTACACCGACGGCACTCACCTCACAGCCCAGGGCTACGAAGTCTTGGCAGACGCACTCGAGCCCGTGATTGAACGCCTGATCGAGGCGGGCCCGTCACAGCCGTAGATCGCACCGAAAGCCGGCGCGCAAGGAACTCCGAGCCACGGCGCGGGGGAGCGATCGCGGTGGGGCCGAGTGTCAAACAGATGTGATGAACTTCCCGACGGTCTTCGTCACGGTCGTCGTGCATGTGGCCTTGTCAGCGAAGCTGGGCCAGCGAGCAACGGCGGCGTTGACCTCGTCGAAGACTGGGCCGGTCTCGCTGGGCTTGAGACCAAACTGGACCGCGAGCTTCAGGCAGTGATCACGTGTGGGCCGACGACCTTCGCCGAGGACGGTGCTGGTGTGTTCGCCACCCGGACCGGGGGCGTACGTCAGGTCGTAGGCGGGGGCGAGCGACCATTCGCCGGTCTCTGTATCGAGCGTAAACGCGAAATTCTTGGCGTGGTCGTCACGGTTGTAGGCCACGATGTTGAACAGCATCAGCCGAAACAGACGGAGCAGGTCGGCATGGTTGCGGGTGAGGGCCATCGTCACTTTGAACAGGTCGGCATAGTCGGTCGAGGGAACCCGGAAGTTGGCATGGATCAGGTTCGCAAGTGTGTGCATGTGGACCCGCGTGTTGCCCTTGGCGCGGTCAAACCGCTGCACGCCGAAATAACGACGCACGCTCCGGTGTTGCTTGACCTCAAACAAATGCGTGGGCGGCATCGTGATCCCGGCCGCTCGCGCCATCATGCTGTAGGCGTACTCGAGAGCGCCGGCGTCTCGGGCGTCTGCCTTCGATGCGAATTTTACGATCCAATGGTCATAGCCTTCAGGCAGATCATTCTCACCGGAGATGATGCGGTTTCCCTGAAGGCCCACGAGCACCTTGGGTCGAGCACCGCCTGGTGAGCCACCAGCTCGCATCAGTTCGGGAAGAACTTCGGTGGCATCTCCTTCGAGGAACATCTCCGCATTCGAGGCGAGGGCGTATAGGTCGAGAACCGTATCGTCGTGTTCGGGCCGTTCGTGGACTGGCGGATGGTAAGTCAGCGATCCCATCGTGCGAGTGCCGAGGAAGGCCAGTCGATCCAGCGGAGAGACCTGCACGGGATCAAGACCATGACGGCGGAAGTGCCGATCCATGAGGAGCAGACCCCAGCCGTCTGGCAGGGAATCATCGAAGACCCCAAAGAGAGGACCGAAAGCCCGGTCGGTGTGTGCGATCAACCCAGGCTGTGTGCGAAGTCTGAACGGTGAAAGTTCGATGCCCGTTTCAAGGAATGCGGCGTCATACTCGAAATAGAGGCGGCGATCCTGCTCGGCGAGCGTGCCAACCGTCAGCTTCTTGCCAGGGGCCTGTTGGAGGTTGACCGTCAGCTTCTTCATCGTACGCCTCGCTTCCGCTTCGGTGTCGCGGATGCGGCGAGTGCCGCAAGCTCGCTGATCGACGATGCTGGCGGAGGCTCGAGCAAAGCGGCGACTTCGTCGAGCCGCCCCAGCGCGTGGGCGACCTTGAGGAAGAGCTCGAGCGACCCCTTGCCCGTGGTTTCAAAGCGCCGGTACGAGGCGGTCGTCACGCCGGCGCGATGAGCCAGGGTGGCCTGGGTCCATCCTGGGATCAGGCGAAGCGTCTTCATCCGGTCGGCCAGGCCGCGGGCGACGTCAGCCGGCCCGTTCCAGAGGGGGCTTTTTTCACGCATCGGTGGGCCTCCTCAATCATAGAGATCGCTAATATATGATCACTTTATACCACCAATCGACAACAATTGCTACTATATTAGCAATTCTAGGAGAACTCGACCTCGGGCGCACCAAACCCCAACAGATCGCTTCAACGCTCACGAGTGGTCGTCTTGGCCCGCTCGAGAAGCATGCCCATAGTCTCGCTCGCAGTGAGCCCTCACCCCTCCGGCTATTTCGCCCGGATGTCGTAGCAGAGGATGACGTCGCCCTCGCGGAGATACAGAAGCCCATCGAGGATCACGGCATGGGCCCAACTTGGGCGGTCGCCGCTGCCCGGCACCTTGAAACTGCTGACCTCCTGATACTTCGAAGGATCAGCCTTCACCAGCGAGAGCGTGCCATCGGAATACTTCACGTAGACATGGCCGTCGGCCGCCACAACGCAGGCGGAGTTTCGCCCGCTGCCCCGCTCCTTCCAGGCGAGATTGCCCGTCATGAGGTCGGCACAGAACGGAATGCCCTTGTCGTCGGAGTCGCCATAGAGATGGTCGCCCACGAGCACGATGCCACCATGTTTGTTGGCAAGGTCCGTATTCAGCGGATAGACCTCCTCGATCACGATCTGACCCCCCTTCGGCACCTGCCGAAGCAGCGCCCCGCCCCGCTTGTAGCCGGCTGAAAAGAAGACGAGATCCTTGCGGATGATCGGCGTGGGAATGACGGCCGTCGTCTTCTCGATGGGGTAGGTCCAGAGGAGCTTACCCGTTTTGGCATCGACACCGATGGCCCCGCCGGCGGTTGTTGTGACATAGATCTGCTTGCCCCCCACGGTGGCCTTGACGATTGAGGCATGCCCCGCGCCGGGGTCATTGGGCACCTGGCAGGCCCAGAGGCCGCGGCCCGTCTTCTTGTCGAGAGCAACAACAGTGGCCTGCGGGCCACCCGGCGTGCAGACGAGCTTGTTGCCGTCGATCGTGACCGATTCGCTATAGCCCCAGGAGTCGCCCTTCTTGCCGCCAAACTGAGTCTTCAAGTCGATCCGAAACACCTCGCGGCCATCTTTTGTTTGGCAGGCCACGAGCTGACCAAACGGCGTGATCACATAAACCATGGAGCCATCGACCGTCGGCGTGCTGCGGGAGCTCTGCCACGACTCCTGGCCGTCGGTCCACGGCCCGCCTGTTTTTGTTTTCCAGAGTGGCTTGCCAGTTTTTCGATCAAAGCACGAAAGATACTCGTCTGTGTCAGCCGCCGTGGAGCAGCTATCGCCGAGGGTGAAGATCTTGTCGCCCGCGATCGCCGTGCTGGCATACCCACGGCCGGCACCCTTGGTTTCCCAGACGAGCGGCGGCCCATCGGCGGGCCAGGCCTCGAGAAGACTCGTGTCGGGGGCGACGGCCGAGCGATCGGCGCCGCGAAACGTGGGCCAATCAGCGGCGACTGACCACGTCGTGGCGACAAGCAGAAGTGCAAGCGAAGCCGGAAACCGCATGGCATGTCCTCTGAGCAGGAAGAAGAAAGCTGTCTTGGAAAGGAAAACGTATTCTCTACGCTCGTGGGAAAATCACCAAACGACCCAAGACATTCGACCATGACCAACACACCTGCAACCCCCCGTGACGGCCGGTCGCCGCCCCCGCGCCTCACACCGTGGATGAAGGCCTGGCTCGTGCTCTTGGCGGCTGTGTTTCTGCTCCCGTCGTGCGTGCTGGCCCGCAAGCTATGGGAGGCTCGTCGCGACGAACGGCACGCGCTCGAGGCCACGCTCGACCCGGCTCGGCCCGATCCGGGAGCCGAGCCGATCGAGGAGGTTTCCACCGACTCAGCCCGCCATGTGGCGATCGGGTTTTACCTCGAGAGCATCGGCGGCGTGTCGCTCCATGACAGCACCTGGTCGGCCGTGATCGATGTCTGGTGCCGATGGCGGGATGCCGGGCCCGACGACTCGTTCAATCCCTTCGATCGCCTCATCGCTGTCGATGGCACGATCACCGATGCGAAGCTTCTGTCGCATAAGGACATGGGCGACGAACACTATGAGCTCCAGCGGATCTCGGTGAGCTACACCAAGCCCTTTCGCATCCGCACGTTTCCAATTGATGCCCACCTCCTCTTGGCTTCGTTTGAAAACTCAGCCCATACGCGAGGCGAATTGCTCTTCATCCCCGACAAGGCCGATACCGCGATCAGCCACCGAGCCACGCTCTCGAACTACCGAATCGTGCATTCGCTCGCCGTGGAGAATTCGCACACCTACAAGACCAGCCGTGGCCGTTCCGACATCGACAACGATCACCGCCGCACCTACTCGCAGCCCCGCTTTGCGCTCGTGATCGACCGTGGAGGCATAGGCCTCTTCGCCAAGATGTTTCAGGCGCTGTTCATTTCGGTGGCCGTCGCGCTCCTCACGTCATTCATCAAGCCCACCCATGTCGATCCGCGGTTTGGCCTGGGCGTGGGTGGCCTCTTCGCCGCCGTGGCCAATGCGTATGTCGTGGGCAGCATCGTGCCCGAGACCAACGAGTTTTCGCTCGCCGACGTGGTCAACCTTCTGGGGATCGTCACGATTCTCTTGTCACTGACACAGTCAGTGCTCTCGCTCTACGTCTACGAGACACTCGACCGTCCGGACCTGTCGCGGCGGTTTGATCGGGCCAGTTTTTGGGTCACGCTCGGCGGGTTTTGTGTGGCACTCACGATCCTCATGGCCGCCGCCCTGGGTGACGGGCCGAGGGTATGATAAAAACGATACTTTTTTTGTGGCAGGAGGACGGCACGTGAACAAGGCTGCGGCAGGGAGCGACGACACGCTTTTTGGGCGGAGGGTAACCGTCGAGCAGGTCGAGGAGGGGCATGAACTCGCCCCGAAGTTCGATGCCCAAGGCTTCATTCCGTGCGTGACCACCGATTTTCAGTCGGGCGAAGTGCTCATGGTGGCGGTCATGAACCGCGAGGCCCTTGAGAAGTCGATCGAGACGGGCGAGGCCTGGTATTGGAGCCGGAGCCGGCAGGTGCTCTGGCATAAAGGGGCGACAAGCGGGCTCGTCCAGACCATCCGCGAAATGCGGATCGACGACGACCAAGACTGTGTGTGGCTTCGCGTCGAGATTGCAGGGGCCGCGAGCTGCCACGTCGGCTACCGCTCCTGCTTCTACCGGAAGGTGCCGGTGGGCGCCGAGCGGGCGGCTAGCACGACGCTCGAGTTTCTCGAACACGAAAAGGCGTTTGACCCAAAGGCCATCTACGGCGACGTCCCAAACCCGACGCAGCTCTGAGCATTTGCTGGCGTGCGGCGGCCCCGCTATGGGGCGAGCGGTTGTTGGGCTGCCCGGGCACGGGCCGCTTCGAGAACGTCTCGCATCGCTTCCGGCCGAAGCGGCTCTGGGATGTCTTCGATGACGGCGATTGCGTCGGTGAATCGGCCGGCGTCGAAGAGCGCGCTTGCGAGATTGTGGCGGACGTCGAGGCGGTCGGGGTAGCGCTGGGCGGCGATCGCAAACGCGGCGATGGCGGCGTCGAGCCGGCCTGTGTGGGCGTAGGCTGCGCCGAGGTTTTGGAGGACGGCCAGGCGATTCGGATTGGCGGCATAGGCGTGCTCGAAGCAGGCCGTGGCCGCAGGGAGATCACCAAGCTGGACCTCGGCGAGCCCCTCCAAGAGCGACACGGGCACGGCGAGTGGATCGAGCGTTTTCCATGGGGTTCCAGCCCTGCGGGCGGCGTCTCGCATGGCAGGCCAGTCGCCCTCGCTTTGGGCACGACGCGCCACGATCACCTCCCGCTCCTGTCGTACCGCCGCCATGGCATAGCTCAGGCCCAGGACGCACACGGCCAACACCGGTGGAAGGACAAGCCAGCCCAAAAGCGGCCTGGCCGGGGATGGCGGCCGGATCTCGCGTCGCAAGAGCACGAGCACCGCAAGGTGAACGGCGAGGACGACCTGATGACTCACGCGGTCGAGTGGAAAGTCAAAGCAGGAATCGACCAGATACGCCACAAGTGCTGCAAGTGAAGCAAGCGCGAGCCGGGCGTCGGTACACGAGCTGGTTTGCCGCAGCACACCCCACGCGGCAACGATCCCGCACACAAAGATCGCGACGAAGGCGGCGAACCCAACCGCGCCCTTTTCGGAAAACACCCACAGAAAATCGTTGTGTGGCTGGATCCAGTTGTCGCTTGAAAGACTCGAAAAGTCGGCCACGGTATCGGTATCGCTCGCTCCGAGATACTCATGGAGGCGCACCGTAAAATTGCCCGCGCCAACGCCTGTGAGCGGTGCATCGGCGATCATGCGGCCGGTCAAACTCCACACCATCGTGCGGCCACCGTCTGCGGGGCCGGCAGCCTGGTGCGGCCGCGTGACGACACGATCGCGAATGGCCTTTCCGATCGCTGTCTCGGTGAAGGCAAGCGGCAGGAGGAGCACGCCGATGACCAGACCGAAAGCAAGCAAGGCCGCAAGGCTCCGGCAGAACCACACACCAGCAGCAAGCGTTTTTTGATGTCGCAACACCACGATGGCCGTGACGACCGCCGACACTCCAAAACCTACCCAGGCGGCACGGGATTGGAGCACGATCACAAGCACGACGCCCGCGACGGATACGGCGGCCGCGACACCCCGCCATCGACCCATGAGCACGGCGGTGCCGCAGAGGCACCACGGCAGAAGCAGCAGAAGCCACGATGCAAACAGGTTGACGTTTGACATGAGGCCGTCGAGAAACGCTTTCTCCATTCCTCGGCGAGTCGGGAATCCGTCGACGAGAAGGGGGAGTGTGGCCGAGCCTCCCGCCACGACCGCCACGAGCGTGGCCACGGCCGCCGCTTCGAGGAGCCATCGCTTCCACCGCGAATCAAGCGGCATCACGAGTGCGGCGAGGCAGAGCACAAGAAACGCCGCAAGCGTGCGAAAGCAGTCGGTGAACCCCGCCGATATGTTGAGGGCACAAGCGAGCGACGCGAAACAGGTGATGAGGTAGACCGCATAGGCCACCAGGATCGGATCGGCAAGGACCGATGCATCGAGCGGGCCGGAGCACCGCCGTAGGAAGAACGCCGCTGGCACGGCGACGATGAGAAAACAAAACACAGCGACGAGCCGCACCATCTGGGAGACATCGTAGGCCGCGTGGTCCACGAGGAGATGGAGGCCAACGAGCGTGAACGCGAGCAGGGCGATGACCAGCGCACTGCTCGTGGTGGAAACCCGAGCATCATCGTGCTTGTCACGCATGTTCACGCACCGTTTCTGATGGAGCGTCGAGTCTATCGCTGGCTGGCGTAAAAGCCCGCGGCCGAAAGCCGAGGTCGGCTGCGGCGTCCGTGTGGTCAAACACGAGATCCTCGTTCATCCGGGCGGCCGTGCCGGAAGTCGCCCCGCCGGCATGACCAAGGCATCGGCCCACGATTGCTGCAAGTCTCCAAAGGCCGTGTGGGAGGGAGATGAGTCGTGGCGCGAGGCCGCTTGCGAGACACGTTTGCATCACCATGTCGCGGAAGGGCAGCGGCTCGCCGCCGGAGAGCGTGTAGATCGGCTTTGGCGCGGGGTGCTCGAGGACTGCGAGGCAGGCATCGGCTACGTCGTTGGCATGGACAGGCTGACGGAGTCCCAGGGCAGGTCCGCATATGGGGAACCATCCCCATCGCCTCGCGAAGTCGGCGATGGCCACGATGTTCCGGTCGGTGTGGCCGTCGTAGATCATCGTCGGCCGCAGGAGCACGAGCGTGACCCCTGTGCTGCCGGCATGGGAGACGAGCGTTGCTTCTGCGTCGGCCAGGCGCGTAGCGAGCCGCCGCTCGGCTGGGTCGGGTGAGGTTCTCTTCGAGGCCACACTCGTTGACGAGACCGCCGCGACGCGCATGGCCCCGCAGGACACGAGCCATGCAAACGTATCGACCGTCACCCACGCGGGGCAAAGGGCGATCCAGTGGGTGATCGGGGTTGAGACCGGTGGTGGATCATGCGGCCGGCACCACGTGATGCCCGTTTGCTGTTTCGCAGGAGGTCGCCGCGAGCAGGCCACGACCGGAGTTCCCGCGGCCACGAGCGATTTCAAGAGCGGTCGCCCCACGAGGCTTGTCGCGCCGAGGACACCGATGGCGGTCGTCATGAGCGAAAGCTCGATGATGCGGCGGGGCGGCCTGGCTGGCGGGATACGGGCGCGGGTGATCGCAGGCCAGCGCGAGGAGCCGTGAGCGTGGCGAGGAGTACACGCGGTGCCATCACGATGGCCACGCCGGCAAATCGTAGCCAGACGCCCGCGATCACGAGCCCAAAAAGCCCGGCTGGATAGGCCGCTCGAAAATGCTTGCGATAGAACCGCACCATGCCATGGTGCTTATGCCACTCGACGGCGAGTGGCCGCGTGCGGCCGCACATGCCGCGGTGATGCACGGCGACCGCAGCCGGGTCGAAGAGCACCCGCCACCCTCGCTGGCGAAATCGCATGCAAAGATCGAGATCCTCGCAGTGCAAGAAGAAGGCCTCGTCCCAGGGACCGGCGTCGTCAAAGGCTTCCCGCGATACGAGCGTGAGGGCGCCCGAGACCGCCTCGACATCGATGGCTGTCTCGGGGAGCGGGTCACGGTGGAGATAGAAGTCGGAGAAGAGGCGTGGGGCGATCCAGGCGAGCCTGCCGAGGCCAACGCCGCGGACAAACGACCGCCACGGTGTGGGCACGCTCCGCCTGGCGCCCCCCTGCTCACGGCCATACACATCGGTGAGCAGGCCGCCGACCATCCCCACGCGGTCGGCGGAATGCAGGGTTCTGACAAGCTGCCCGAGCGCGCCTGGCCCGAGGATGCAGTCGGGGTTGAGGAATAGGAGCACCTCTTCGGTGGCGAGGGCCGCGCCGCGGTTACATCCTGTGGCAAACCCTGTATTGACCCTCGACCGCACGATGGTGAGTCGGTCGTTGGTCGCGAAGCGAGCAGCCACCGACTCAAACGGGCCGGGCCGCGACGCATTGTCAACCAGAATCACCTGACCGGCCTGGGCGAGCGCGGCCTCGAGACATTCGCCGAGGAGCCGACCCGCATCGTGGTTGACAATCACGACGCTGACGCGTTCGACCGATGGCGGCGCCGCCGGCTCCATCCCTTGTTGATCATCCGCCAGATTGCCCACGCTGACACCTTCCGACTGGCTTGCACCGCTTGACGTTTACGAAACACGGCTGGGAGGCCGCAAACGGCTTCCCACTTCCCGCGATAAAACGCCCTGCCTCTGCCCCGGAGGACCAGCACGATGCCTACCAGGATAGATTGGCCCGCGTGGGCGAGCAATGAAATGGCCAGGAGGGGCCGTGGCGTGTTTTTGACGAGCGTCCAGAGGGTGTTGCGATGGCCGAAGAAGGTCGCCGTGACGGTGGGCGTGCTCCCGCCCCCCACATGCGCGACCACGGCATCAGGCACATACCTCGCGGAGTGGCCCGCAAGCCGCAAGCGATACCCCAGATCGACATCTTCCCCAAAACAAAAGTAGTCGTCATCAAAGCCGCCCACGGTGACGAGGGCGTTTCGACGATAGAGAGCCGCGGCGGCGCACGGCGAGAAAATCTCACGTGGCTGGAGGTCGGCCGTCTCGAGCGTGCGGCCGTGTCCTTCCCGCCACGACAGGCCACTGATGTGCCAGTGATCGCCGAGCCCATCGACAACGCCCGGGCCGCCGTCCCGCATTTGCCGTGAACCAAAGGAGGCGCACTCGGGGTAGGTCGCGGCCGCAGTGAAAAGCGCCTCGAGCCACCCGGGCTCGGGAAACGCATCGGGATTGAGCAGGGCGACAAGCGGCGTCTCGGCCGTCGCGATGCCACGGTTACAGCCCGCCGCAAACCCAATGTTGCGACCGACCTCGTCGATCGTCGTGCGGTCGGCGAGCATCGGCTGTGCTGGTAGGAAAGCGTGGCAGGCCGCGATGGAGCCGTCGCTGCTGGCGTTGTCCACCACGATGATCCGCGCAGGCTGCATCGTTTGCCGCGCGAGGTGATGGAGGCACCGTAGCAGGTGATCGCCGCTGTTGAAGCTTACGATCACGACACTGACCGGTGCCGTGTGGCGGGGCTCATCCATGCGACGAAACCCTGTTTGCTTGACGCTGCCGCACCCCGGTCATACGGTCGATCGCGTGACGAGTGTCCGGGCCACCGCAGCGATGGTCCGCTCTTGATTCCCAGCGAACCTGTTTCCTGTGCCACCGACACCCGAGTTGACCGCCGCGGCCATGCCTTTGAAGGATGGCATTCCGTGGGCGAGCGGGGCATCGATGCCCGCCGAGACCGCCTGGGACGACTGGCTGGCTGGCACGCTGCGGGTCGATCTCTGGAGCACGCTGGCCTGGTACGACATCGTGCTCCGCTACCGCCGATCGCTGCTCGGTCCTCTCTGGATCACGCTCAGCATGGGAATGCTCTTGCTCGGGATCGGGCCACTCTATGCAGGTCTTTTCGGCGTGCCTCTGACGAGGTTCTATCCGCATCTTGCCCTCGGCATCATCTTCTGGAACTTTTTCAGCACGGCGCTCAACGACGGCTGTCAGGTTTTCGTCGGAGCGGCAGCGTATCTCAAGCAGGGGAGCGTGCCTCGCAGCGCGCTGGTGTGGCGGAGTCTCGCGCGGCATCTCTTGTTTCTGGCGCATCACATTGTCCTCTATATCCCCGTTGCCATCTGGGCCGGGGTGGGTTGGAGCCCGCGAATGCTGCTCGTCATTCCGGGTCTCATCGTCGTGATCATCAATTTCCACGCCCTCTCCACCACGCTCGGGTTTCTCTCCGCTCGGTTTCGTGACGTGCCCAATATCGTGACGAGTTCGATCCAGCTCCTCATGTTTCTCACGCCTGTGTTCTGGTTTCCGGAGAAGCTGCCGGAGCGGGCGCGGTTCATCCTCTATAACCCCTTGGCCCAGCTTCTCGACATCGTCAGGCTCCCGCTCATGGGCGGCCTTCCAGCGCCGGGAACGATCTGGTTTCTCATCTATTTTACGACGCTCAATCTCGCCGTCGCGGCCCTGCTCTACCGCGCGTGCCGACGGAAGGTCGTCTACTGGGTGTAATGAATCAATGGCGCGGCTTGTTCTCGAGAACGTGTCGGTCGATTACCCGATCTTCGGGGCCGATGCCGAATCGCTTAAAAAAACCCTCACCAGCGCCGCCACCGGAGGCCGCTTCGGACGCGATACGGGCGTCACGGTGATCGAGGCCCTGCGACACGTGTCATTCGAGCTTCGCGACGGCGACCGGCTTGGCATCATGGGCCACAATGGCGCGGGCAAGTCGACGCTCCTCCAGACCCTCGCTGGTGTCTATCCACCCACGCATGGCCGCTACCGTCGTGAAGGCACGCTTGCAAGCCTTGTGAACCCGATGCTCGGCATCGAGCATGAGGCCACCGGCTACGAAAACATCATGATCCGTGGGCTCGTGCTCGGCATGAACCGTCGCACGATCCGACAGCTCACTCCCGACATCGCCGAATTTAGCGGCCTCGGTGACTACCTCCACATGCCGGTCCATACCTACTCCACCGGCATGATGATGCGACTGGCGTTCGCGGTCACGACCTGCGTTCGTCCCGACATCCTGCTTATGGATGAGTGGCTCTCGGTGGGGGACGCAGAGTTTCGGGAGCGTGCGGAGGCACGAATCCGCGAGCTCGTGGCCTCGACAGGCATTCTCGTACTCGCCTCACATTCGTCTGAGCTCATCGCCCGAGAATGCAATCGCATGATTGAGCTGTCACACGGGGAAGTGATCCGTGACGGTGCGATCGAGGGTGATGCGGCCAGATTGCCAGCATCGCCCTAACCAAGAATCGTGCGGTCGGTACCGGCGACGGCCGCTTCGATGCGGCCGGTCATGTCCATCCGAAGTGATTCATGAATCATCCGCTCGGCCTCAAGCTGGGCGATGAGGCCGTCACGTTCGACTTCGAGCAAGGCGACGAGCTCGTTTTTCTCGGCTTCGAGTTCGCGCTGGAGGTCATCTTTCCGGGCTTCCCATTCGGTGTGAATTGCCCTCGTCTTGGCCTCGTGTTCGACCTGGAGGTCATTCTCCTGAGCCTCGAGCTCGGCACGGAAGGCGTCGCGTTGGGCCTTGATCTCTGCCCGAAAAAAGGCCTTTTGGGATTCGAGCTCGGTGCGAAACGCCGTCCGCTGATGGCCAAGTTCTTCGCGAAACGCGGCCTTCTGGACCTCGAGCTCATGTCGCAGGGCATCGTGCTGGGCTTTGAGGGTCTGGATGATTTCGTCTCGACCGGCGTGGGCTGCTGCTGCCAGCGCCCGTGCTGCGTCGAGCGCTGCCTGGAGATCCGCAACGATATCCTCTCGCTCACGGATCGCTGCCTTCATGCGGTGCGACCACTCCTGATCGGATTCCGTCCTTCGCTGCGCGGCGTCAGCAAGCTCTTCTCGAAGCCGGTCGCGTTCCGCGGTGAGCCCCGAGGAGTGTTGGTGGAGTTCCTCGCGGGCGGCTCGCTCGCGGGCCAGGTCATCGGCGAAAGTGGCCATGGTGGTGTCGAGGGAGTCGGCGCGGGCGAGGGCCTCGCAGCGCGCGATCCGTTCCGCTTCAAGGTCGCTCGAAACCCGCTCGAGCGCATGCCGTGCCTTGGCCTCACGGGCCTCGAGGCTCGCCCGTTCGGCTCGGTTCCGACAGCTTGCTGCCCACTCCGCAATCCCGGCCTCGGCGACATCGGTCATTCGGATCGGCCCGTGCGGTGTGAGCGAGGTCGTGTCGATACCACTCAGCCGGAGGAGCTCCGTATAGAGGTCGTGGGCCTCCGGACGCGCCGCGAGCACGAAGGCCGTCCGATGGTCAGGCTGGCCGGCCATGAGAAGACCAGGCTCGTAGGTGGGCGCTGGCGACACCAATTCGATGCCCATGAGCGTGGAAGCCACCGTCACGATGCCTGCAGGATCGTTTGCGACCCGCGTGACATCGACAACGGCGGCGCGTTCGGTGTGCCGCTGGACGAAGTCGAGGATGCGGCGGGCGTAGGCCACCCACACATCGAGCGCGTGCCGCGGATTGACGATGAACGCCGTGTCGCCACGACGGAACAGGGAGTCAATGACTTCTTCCGGCGACCGCACGACGAAGAGCCACCTGGCCTCTGGAACGAGCGCCGCCCAGAAGTCCAGAAAGAGGATCGTGCGAGGGTCTTTCCAGCCCCAGGGACGGTTTGTCGCACGGCGATTTCGCACCAGTTCCGCCGCTTCGACCCGCGCCGACGCTGGCGGATCGATCGTCTCCTGACAGGTAAAGCCATCGGTGGAAAGCCCGTTGGCGGCCAACATCCGCTGGTGCAAGTGGTAAAAATCGAGGTCTTCGTAATGCCCCTTGGGATTACTTTCTGCGGGGGCCATCAGCGAGTCGCCGAGATGCACGCCGGCACCGGCGATGAGGGATGCCGTCAGCGACGTGCCCGATCGGTGCATGCCACCAATGACAAGGGCTGGCGGGTGTCCATGTGTCTGGTCGCGATCCATGCGAAGCGGTCTCCGATCCTTCTCGAGCGGCGAGATTCTTCCAGCCGATGCCCGGGGCGTCAACGCCATTGCCACTGCGTGCCTCGAGCTACCAAACAGCCTGGCCTCCCCATGGTGCCAGGGCTTCCAGGGTCGCCTGCGACCTTGACCCGCGGTCATCCTGCGTGGTATTTCCCCCGATAAATCTGTCGGGAATATCTGCTTTTTCAGCCTTCTTGCCACCACGCCAGAGAGACTCGTTCGATGCCTGATGCACCTGCTCTCAATCTGCGCCCCTACTTCGATGCCCGCTGGTATGCCACCACGTATGGCAAACACAAGTGGCTCATCCGTCAGTTTCCTTGGGCATACTATCGCCGGCGCGGGTGGAAAAAAGTTCACTCACCGCGGCGACTCTTCGCAGCCACCTGGTATCTCTCCTGCCATCCCGATGTAAAGGCCTCGGGCCTCGATCCGCTCGCGCATTATGTGCGGCATGGCTGGAAAGAGGGTCGCCTGCCGCATCCTCTTTTTGACCCGTCGTGGTATCTTTCGCGGTACACCGATGTGGCGGGCACCGGCATCGAGCCGCTCTTGCACTATGTCACCGAGGGCTGGCGGCAAGGTCGCTCGCCACACCCAGCCTTCGATTCGGTTGGCTATCTGGCGGCTCATCCGGACGTGGCTGCTGCGGGCATCGAACCCCTGGGGCACTACCTCGACCACGGCTGGCAACAGGGGTACAAGCCTCATCCCCTGTTTGATGGAGCCTGGTATCTCGACCGCAATCCCGACATCGCGCTTGCGGGCATCGAGCCGCTCACACATTTCATTGGATCGGGTTGGCGGGAACGCCGGGATCCTTGCCCGGAGTTTTCATTGGCCGCGTTCATCGCGTCCCTCGAGTGGCCGCTCGATCCTGGTGTGAATCCGTTTGTTCACTTCCTGATCACAGAGTATGACGCGGCCCGCACACCCGACGACCGCGTGACCGTGGCCGCGAGGTATGTGCCGGTGGGCCAGGATGCTGCGCCCGTGACGGTGAGCGGTCCGGTCAACCGAGGCGATGTGCGGGCGATCGCGATCTACCTGCCGCAGTTTCACCGCGTACCCGAAAACGACGCCTGGTGGGGCGAGGGCTTTACCGAGTGGACGAACGTCCGTCGTGCCAAGCCGATGTTTGCCGGCCATCAGCAGCCGCACGTGCCGCATCCCGATGTGGGCTACTACGACCTCGCCGACGAATCGGTGCTCGAACGGCAGGCGGAGATGGCCCGTCGCCACGGCATTCATGGGTTCTGCTTTTATCACTATTGGTTCGACGGCCGCCGCATCCTCGAGAAACCGGTGGAGCGGTTCCTTGCCAGCAGCAAGCCCGACATTCCGTTTTGCCTCTGCTGGGCCAATGAAAACTGGACGCGGACATGGGACGGCCTCGACCGCGAGGTGCTCCTTGAACAGCGTCATTCCCCCGACAGCGACCAGCGATTTATCCGCGATCTCCTGCCGGCCCTGCGTGACCCACGGTATATCACCGTCGAGGGAAAGCCGCTGCTGGCGGTCTACCGTCCAGGGCTCTTGGGCGACCCCGCCGGTGCTGCAGACCGATGGCGGAGAATCGTGGAGCAGGAGGGGCTGCCCGGGCTCCATCTCGTGGCGGTTCATTCCTTCGATCAGAACGATCCACGGAGCTATGGCTTCGACGCGGCGATTCAGTTTCCGCCGCTCCAGATTCCGGCATCCAATATTCGCGATACCGGGCTCGCTGGCATGAACCGCCAATTCCGTGGCGGCGTGCTCGACTACCGTGAAGCGATCTGCCACTCGTTGGCCAGGCCCGTGCCGCCGTATCCGCTGTACCGCGGTGTCATGCCCGGCTGGGACAACACGGCTCGCCGCATGGAGCGTGCCACCGCATGGATCAACTCATCACCGGAGCTCTATGGCCGCTGGCTTCGGGCCGTCGTCGAGCAGATGCAGCGGGAGCAGCCGCCGGAGCATCAACTCGTCTTCATCAACGCCTGGAATGAATGGGCCGAGGGCGCCCATCTCGAGCCCGACTGCCGCAATGGCTATCGCAATCTGGAGGAGACCGCCGCCGCACTCATACCGCGGCCGGTCGTGCCGAAGCCGGTCACTCGGGCGGCACCGCGGCCTGTCCGTCATCCGTCGGTGATCCGGCACCGTCGGGCGCGGCTTTGCGCGCTCTTGGGCGGCGACGTGCCCGAGGCGACCCATGCGTTCCTTTTTGACCATGTTGCTGCCGTCGCTACGCTCGCCAGGCGGGGCGCGATGCTCTCGCTGGTCGCGGGCATCCCGGTATGTCAGGTGGACGGCATATCGATTTCCCTCGATCAACCGTCCGCCATCTCCGCGGCGCTTGCTGCCACCGCGGGTGATGCCTCGCGTCCATTTTGTTTCGTGGTGCTCCAGTTCAACCAGCCGGAAGTGACAGCCCGCTGTGTTGCGTCGCTCGAGAAGCTTCATCGAGACGACCGGCCGATCCATATTGTGCTCGTGGACAATGGGTCTGAGCCGGCGGCCGTTGCCCGCACGCGGGAGCTTTTTGCAGACCGCGAAAACCTCACGCTGATCTTCACCGAGAAGAACCTCGGGTTTTCCGGCGGCAACAATGTCGGCTATCGGCATGCCCGCGACCTGGTGGGCGGCGGTTTTGTGGCGGTGATCAACAACGACACCGTCATTGACGACCCCGAGTTTGTGGAGAAGTGTCTTGCCTCGTTTGCCGAGCGGCCATGGTCGGTGCTTGGCCCCGACATCGCCACGCCCGACGGCCGGCATGAAAATCCTTGGAACGACACGGTCTACGACGCGGGCGAATGGGCCGCGCTTGGCGAGCTTTTCGAGCATCAGCGAGAGGTCTGGAATGCGGGTGGGGCGGCAGAGTTTCGCCGCGTTGGCCGCCGCAGCCCGAAGTCTTGCGATCTCCACGAGCCACTGCTCCAAGGGGCGGCGTATGTTCTCTCGCCGGTGTTCGTGGCCGATCATCCCAAGGTCTTCGACGAACGAACCTTTCTCTACGGCGAGGAGTTTCTGCTCGCGGTGGACTGCCTGCTCACGGGGCACTTGGCCGTCTACGAACCCGGCATCGTGATCGCCCACGAAGAAGGCGTGAGTACGGCGCGGGTTCCCGAGCGGAAGAAGATCGCGATGGGGTATGACGCTGTGATCGAGACCGCGGCGAGGTGTCGCACGAGGCTTGAGCGGCATGAGGCAGCCCTTCGCGGCACATGGCTCGAGCCCGATGCTTCCGAAATCGCGAGCCTCACGGGTGATGGCCGCACGCACATCCTCGTTGATCTGCTCTTCTGCCAGCCTGGTTTTCATGGTGGCGGCGAGTATGGCAAAGCCGTCTTCAAGGCGCTTGTCGCGTCGGCGGCTTCGCGTGGCGACGTGCAGCTCTGGGCCGCGCTCGATCCAGCCCTCTTCATCGACGGC
>JBGTGN010000112.1:0-53217 GCA_041746715.1 Pirellulales bacterium
GCTGGCAAGCTCGATGGCGGTGGACGTCTCGACGGAGTTGGTGGTCGAGGCCTTGATGGGGCCGGCCGGGGGCTCGACGGCGCCGGCGGCCGTGGTCTCGATGGCGCTGGGCATTTCGCAGGTGCTGGCAACTTGTCTCGCGCCGACTTCCAGAAGTTTGCAAACCGGGGCGCTGCCGGCGCTGGTGCGGGCCGTAATGCCGTGAAGCCCTATTCGCATGCAACGCTTGCGAACCGTGGCGATGCGATTCGCAACAACTTTCATCACGGCGGCTGGTACGGCGGCCGTGGATGGTACGACCACCACTTCAACAACTGGTGGGGAGGCCGATGGTGGGGCGGCTTTGGGTGGGGCATGGTTGCGGGCCTTGCCTGGGGCGACCTCGCCGGGTGGGGTGGCTACGGTGCCTACCCCGTCGCCTATGACTACGGCACGACGGTCTGCTACCAGGACGACGGCGTCTATGTGCAGGGCGAGAATGTCGGCTCACCCGAAGAGTACGCCCAGCAGGCGTCGGATCTGGCTTCGGAAGGTGCGTCAGCAAAAGTCCCTGACGATGCCGAGTGGCGACCCCTTGGCGTGTTTGCATTGGCACGCGACGGCGAAACCAATCCGAGCATCTTCATGAGTCTGGCCATCGACAAGGACGGGCTTCTGCGAGGCACATACTACGACGCCGTGTCGGACTCTACGACGAATATGTCTGGGAAGGTCGATAAAAAATCTCAAAAGGCCGCATGGACGATCGGCGACAAGAAGACGCCGGTTTATGAAGCGGGCCTCACGAACCTCACGAAGGATCAGACGACGATCCTCGTGCATCGTGACGGCGGGAAGGTCGAGCAGCTTCTCTTGGTGCGAGTGGACGACCAGGCCGCTGCCGACACCGCATCGACGGGTGGTAAGCCAGCCGCCGACGCGGCGCCATGATCGGTATCACACTTGGCTCGTGGCTGCCCGTGTCATGTCGCCGGACGGCTGCTTTACGCTGCGCAGGCCATCCATGGCCCTGCTTCGCTTCCCGGCCCTCCGGGCGTCGCTTCCAAGACTTTGCTTCGCCATCCTGGCTGCGCTCGGCTTTCAACGCCTGCTCCATGACACGGGCAACCCCTCGCAGTTGGACCCGGGACTTCAGGAGTTCGGTTCCTCCGGAGCCGGACACGAGGGAACGGCACCTTTCAAGCGGTACCGCGACCGTGCTGAGTCGGCATGTGCTCGGCCCCCTTGTTTTTCTCGGCGTGGCATTTTCCACCGCCTCGGCGGCTGATCCGCCGCACGCGGGTCTCCCCGATCCGTTTGCTTCGAGTGGTTGGATTGACCTCACGCACTCCTTCGACGACGCGACTGTCTATTGGCCCACCGAACCGGGTTTTCGATTTGAGCGGGGAAAGAATGGCGTCACGGCGAAGGGCTACTATTACGCAGCCAATCGGTTTGCGACGGCGGAGCATGGGGGTACGCACCTCGACGCGCCGAGGCATTTTGCAGAGGGCAGGCACACGACCGACCAAGTGCCGCTCGCCAGGCTCATGGGTGAGGCGGTCGTCGTCGATGTGGCCGCGAAGTGTGCCAACGATCCCGTGTATGAAGTGACGGCCGACGATCTCGTGGCGTGGGAGCGGCGGCACGCCCGTCAGCTCGTGGACGTGATCGTGCTCCTACGAACCGGATGGGCGAAGAAATGGGGCAACCGTGAGGCCTATCTCGGCACGGCGAAGACCGGGCCAGAGGCGGTGCCGCTCCTGCGATTTCCTGGGCTCGCCCCTGATGCGGCCAAATGGCTCGCCGAGCATCGTCGTGTGAAGGCTGTCGGCATCGACACGGCCAGCATCGACCACGGACCCTCGACGCTCTTTGGGTCGCACGTCGTGCTCTGCTCGGCGAATATTCCGGTCTTTGAGAATGTCGCAGATTTCTCCGCGCTCCCCGCTGAGGGAGCGACTGTCGTCGCGCTCCCCATGAAGATTGCCGGTGGCTCCGGTGGCCCGCTGCGAATCATCGCTCGGCCGTGACGCTGCCGTCAGTCGGCCGTGAGCATAGCCTTCACGCGGCCGGCGTGAAAGTAGCTCGCCTCCATGCGGGCGACGACGCGGGCACGGCCGGCGGCGTCCTCTGGGTGGCTCGTGAGCCAGGCGGCATGTCGCTCAACCATCACGCGGTCCATCACGAGCGCGAAGAGCACCGCGAAGGTCATTGCGGCCACAAAAGCGAGGCCCCGCTGACGAAAGACCTGCGAGGCCAGGATCGCGGCAAGCAGGAGAAGGGCTGAGGCAGGGCCAACATACTGGATCATCTCGATGCCGTTGGGCTGGGGCTGTGGCCGCCAGGTTGCTCGAAACTCTCCTTCCTTGATTGCCTCGCGGATTTCTTTGGTGTTCGCACGAAGCCATTCGCTGCCGCTGGCCTCACCGGGATGCTCGGCGGGGCACTCGACGAGCTGGCTCAGGATGGTGATGGCCCCCACGCGGTCGGGCACCACCGAGAGCGGCCGGTGCTCGGCGGCTTCATCCCGCGATGTCACGCGGTCCACCTGCACCTCACCGTCGCCAGAGAGGCTTGATCCATGCCAGCCAGACCCGCCGAAGCTGGTCTCGTAGTTGATTTCGTGATGGCCACTGACCCACGTTCGGTTGCGACCAACGCGTTCGATGCCGGCCACCACGATCTCCGACTTGAAGCTGCCGCCAGGAATCGTGCCCTCGATCACGAGCTGACGGTGCCGATCCTCAGGGAGATTGATGACGACGCTTTTTCCGTCGAGTGGCGTGATGACATCGCCCTCACGGGCGACCGCCAATACCGTGTAGATGAGCCGCCCAGGCTTTTCGTCACTGCCTGGTGCTGGGGTATCAGCCGGTGACTCTGCGACGACCTCGACCGCAGGCGGAAGAAGGAGGAGTGGATTGCTGTCGGCAGGGATCATAGGCGAAGTCGCAGGCCAGGTGGCGATCGTAATGGCGACCATGATCGCCGCGGCGAGCACTCCGCAGGCGATCCGAACGACCGGATGCCACGGTCGCGGGCTATCATCCGAGAGTTTGCCCCTGCGGCCAATGTTGAGAGCCAGGGGCACCACGAGAATCATCGCGAGGAATCCGATTGCTGCGACAACAACGAACTTCATTGTGATCATGGCTCCATCCTCTCCGAAAGCTGCTGATACGCCTGTCAAGTCGGCCTGCAAGAACACGACGAACGCATTCATGGTTCCGCCGTCTCCATGAGAAGTGAATTGGCTTCGGCGGCATTGCGAGTTTCTGTGTCGATTTTCGCTTCGCGTACCCAGAACATAGCGAACGCGAGCAGGAACAACGTGACCACGATGAGAATGGCAACCACGACGCCCGTTCCCCACCTGCCTCCTACGCGACCGCCGCCGATCACCGCTTCCTTCTGGTCGTAGGCGAGCGAGCCGCCCAGAAGCGTCACGACGCTGCCGAGCAAGAGAGCCACGCATGTGATCCAGCCGATGGGCTTGTCCCAGATGAGCGATTCCACCTGGAGCGAAACAAAAACACCAATGCCGACAGCGGCGGCCGCGAGCACCCATGAGAATCCGACAAGCGTGCGGCTGCCGGCGAGGCTGGCAATCACAAACGTGCCGGCAAACGCAGCGACAGGCACGAGCACGGCGAGTGGGTAGAGGAAGGAAGGCTTGACCGTGGGGCTCGGCTCCGTGATGCCGCTTGTGGCCACGAGCGACCACAGAGCCTGCGGCACGTCGAACCCGATCGCCAGACTGCCAACGCCAGTTGTCACGAGCAGGAACGCCAGTCCGATTCCCATGCGGGTGAGGAAGAGCGGGCGGCGACCCGGTGGCAGCGAGAATGAAAACTCCTCGGTCCCGTCGAGAATATCGGTGCCGGCCATGAGCGGCGTCACGAGGATCGTGTAGAGCAGTCCAAAAGCGATCAGCCAGCCTGGGTGCGGCACGAGTTGAAGCACCCACAGCGCCACGAGCCAGGCCACAAGGAACCCAGTGTGGAGCCCACGGACCGCGGTCCACTGCCGAAGGGCAAGGGCCGTCCACACACGTTTTTCGGAATCGGTGCCGAAGAGCGGTCGCGGTGTGATGGGGTTCATCGTGGTGTCGAGCGTCGAGGAGTTCATGAGGTCATGCGTTGTGTTGCCACCACGGAGAGGATTGAAGATCACCTGCAGAATGCGGTTCGCGTTCCATGAGCTCGAGAAAGAGGTCTTCAAGGCCGAGGGAGTGTTCGGTCACGCGGAGGCCGCTCATGGCTTGGAGTCGGGGTACTTGCTCTGGATCGGTGAGCCGCACCACGGCGGTGAGAACTGGGCCCTCGGTCCGCCTGCGAAGCTCGCCTGGAATCTCAAAACCTGCTGGCACACGATCCCCCTCAAAAATCACCTGGAGCCGTCGCATGCCTCCCTGGAGTGCGTCGAGTGGCCCCGAGAGCATCATCCGGCCGCGGTCCATGAAGCCAATGTGGTCGGCCACGCGTTCGAGGTCAGCGAGGATGTGGGTGCTGAAGAGGACGGTGCGCTCGCCGCCGTCCCCGAGAAACTCGATCATCGCTTCGATGAGTTGGCGGCGAGACACGGGGTCGAGCCCGGCGGCGGGCTCGTCGAGGACGACGACGTCGGGGCGAGCCGCGAGGGCAAGAATCGCAGCGACCCGACGCTGATCGCCGCCGCTGAGCGTGCCGAGCGGGCGAGTCGTATCGAGGTCACACCGTCGCACGAGGTCGTTGGCAAACGCGGCGTCCCACCGGTCATAGAGCTGGCTGAAATACACCAGGAGCGCATCGGCAGTCATCCGCCAGGGAAGCTGTTGTTCCTGCGAGACATACGTGATCCGCTGACGGATTTCTCGTGGGGCGTCTTTGATGTCGCCGCCGAGAACGTGCGCCTGACCACGGTCGGGCCGCAGAAGACCCATGAGAAGCCGAAGGGTCGTCGACTTGCCGGCGCCGTTTCGGCCAATGAGGCCGTAGACCGCGCCGCGGGGCACGCGGAGATCGAGGCCGTTCACGGCCACCACTGCGGGCCGGAAGGTTTTGGAGAGGTCGATGGCTTCGACGACGGCGTCGCTCATGATGGTCGCCTGCGGTTAAGATGAATGAGGGCCTGGTCGAGGGCCGCGCAGATTTCGGCATCGTCGGCGCCGGTCTGGCGGGCCTCGACGGCCATGCGTTCGGCCAGTGTGCGGAGTCGCTGCCGGCGCTGGTCGCGGGGCATGGCCGGTGGATGAGCATGAATGAAAGCGCCGCGGCCGCGCTGGAGCTCGATGACGCCGTCGTGCTCGAGCTCCGAGTAGGCCTTGGCGATCGTGGCCGGATTCACGGCGAGTGTATGGGCCAGCTCGCGAATTGACGGAAGCTGCTGGCCGGGCGCGAGCGTGCCGGCGGCGAGTTGATAGCGAACCTGATCCATGATCTGTCGGTAGACCGGCACCCCTGAATGCGGATTGATCGTGAAGATCGCCATGCGAAAGTCCTAGTGTATGATAACACTAATACAGTCGTCAAGGGCTGTCAATGACGGCAGCGATAGGAATCGCCTACCTGCGGCCTCCGCGATCGCAACGGGAGGCTCGGAGTTGCTCTGCGGGCTATCATTTCCGCGCCACGAGTGGATTCTTTAGGCCGGGCAGGAGTTGTCATGATTTTTGAGCTTGCGCGGGCGTTGGACAAAAGTATGCGGGAACCGCAACGTAAGCCGACGGTCATTCTTCTCAGCTCGACCGTGTTGATGGCCGCATGGTGGTACTTCGGCTCACCCGAGTTCTACCGCGACCATATCGCTGGGTCTGAAACCGGGGCGTCAGCCGCGCCGGCCGTGTACTGCTTTGCAAGCTGTTTCTTGCTGCTCGGCTTGGTTCCGGCGTTGATCGTCAGGTTTGGCTTCGGCGAGCGCTTGAGCGACTACGGTGTTCAGTTGGGTGACCGATTTCAAACGCTTTGCACCTTTGTGATTCTTGGCCCCTTGTTCGTGGTGGGCGGCTTTCTCTCCTCGCGGCTTCCTGCCGTGGCGGCGTACTATCCGATCAACGCCGCGGCATGCGAGTCTGGCCTGACGTTCGCCGGCCACGCCCTCGCCTACCTGCTTTTCTACCTCGGCTGGGAGTTCCACTTTCGCGGGTTTCTCCAGTTTGGCCTCCGCGGCTCGCTGGGCTCGACCAATGCCTTGCTGGTGCAGGTCATGGCCTCCTCAATGCTCCACCTTGGCAGGCCCGGCGTGGAGACCTTCTCGGCTATCCTCGGGGCCATTCTGTGGGGCTGTATCGCTTACCGCACCCGCTCGCTCCTTTCCGGACTCGGGCAGCACTATGCGCTCGGAATCACCTTGGACTATTGCCTTTGCCGACGATGAGCTTCACCCGCAAGCGTGTTCATGGAGTCAACGACGCGTCGAGTAAGCTTACGGGTCAAGCCATGTGGCATCGTGGACCAGAAATTGCCACATGCCATCGTGAAAGTCGAGCTCTCCGTAGAACTCTGCCTTCGAGCCCACGGGAAACTTTTTGTAAATCTTCTTTCGCACTTCTTCATCGAATGACCACACCTTGAAGTCGTCGCGAAAAAGCCTGATGCGAAACGGCCGTTCGCCAGTGACCGTCGCATCCACCAGGAACAGTTGCCCCACGAGCGAGGCCTTTTGGATTGCTTCATCGGAGCCGAGTGCGGTCGCCTTGGGTAGCGATCCCCCTCTGATCCTGAAGTCGACTTTCACGCCATCAGTTTCGGCGGACGATGTTCCTTCCTTACCCGCACTGGCCAACGTGAGAAAGGATGAAGCATCGTTTCCTTCCACAACGCGAAACCTCGCGGCGATAGGCAGGTGGTCTGAAAACCCTGCTCCGTCGCCGTTGATTGTTCGCCACCGCAGTGGCAGCCCGGTGATCGCCTGGGCATTCACATGGTCGATGCCAACCACGCCAAAACTGTTGTCCACGTACTGCACCCCACGTCCATCGTAGAGCCCACGCGTGATGATCAAATTCATAAGCGTCCCCCACGAGCCCTGATAGGCATCACTGCGACGCGTGGCAGGTGGCAGCTCATACCAGAGGTTGTAGAGATCGGGCTTTGAACCCGCTCGGATCGCCATCTCATTCCCCTGGCTTCCCAGGACGGAATTGATGGCGGTTCGCCCCATGCCCGGATACCGTTGCGATTGGTTGTACTGCGAATTGAAATCACCACCGAGCACGATATCGGCTGCTGGATCGGCACGCAGCACATCGTTCAGCCGGTCACGAACGGCTTTCGCATTTCCGAGTCGGATGAGCTCGCTCTGGGCGTTGGATGCGCCAGACTTCCAGTGGCAGTTGAACGTCGTGAGCTGGTAGGGACCGATCTGATGAAGGACTTCGAGCGTGCCTCGGGCTCCAGCAGATTGAAGCGTGCGCGCCCGGGCGATCGGAAACCGGGAGAACGTCGCATTCACATGGGCAACGCTTCGCCCCATGGGATCAGGGCGATACTCCGACACGGTAACGTGATAGGGACCGAGCCCCGCTTCTGCTAGGGCTTTCAAGAGAAACACCTGCGCCGGCAGATCCTTGATGTCGGGCGTCACTGGCTCAGTCAGCATCGCCTCGAGCGACATGCCGGCATACGTTTTTAGGATTCCTTCGTAGTCCACAGGGGCGGCACCGGGACTCTGATCGGCCTCGATCTCTTGAAAGAGAATGATTTCTGGTCCCCGTCCCTCCTGCAATGGAGCCAGCACCGTGGCGACGTTTCTCAGCTTCACCAGGAAATGCTGGGGGCCGTAGGCCTCCGGCGCGTAGTCGTCGAACAGCGAGATGCCATCGACGTCAAACAGGTTCTCGACGTTATAGGCGACCAGCATGAACTCGGGGCCAGCTACCGAGCCGGCAGGCCGGGAGTTAGATACAGCCGGTTTCGCAGGGCTTTTCGTGACGGCAGGCGGAGCGGGTTTCGTGAAACACCCCACGCAGCACGGCAACCACAGGAGGAGTGCCGCAAGAGTCCTGAATCGCGTCATCGTGTCACCCATTGGATGAAAGGGAATGTCACGGCCAATGTCGCTTCCGTACCATGGTGTCGGCTCCATGGTGACCGCGTCTGACTGAATCCAAAGCGTAGTCGATTTGGCTCGACTCCACCCGACGCCGAGCGGATGCCCGAACGCGGCATCATGCTGCTCGGCTTGGTTCTGCTCCGGGGGTTTCAGGACTTCAGCCTTGAATCACGTATTCAAGCGTCACGAGGCAACTGACGGTAGACTCTGGCAACGGTGGATGGCCGCTGGCGGCGTCATGTCTCGTACACGCGTTTTCGCGGTCTCGCACTCATGTTCATGCGTCTAGCGTACCCCTTGTGTTCTTGCCTCGGCGGGGTTCTTGGCATGGTGGCCATTGGCTGCGCTCGCCCGGCGCCGCCGATTGTGTCGCCACCGCCCCCCCAGGTGCGGGTGACCCCGCCCGTCGCTCGAGACGTCACGGAGTATGTCGTCTTCACAGGGAATGCCGCGGCCATCGATGAGGTGGATGTGCGGGCCCGGGTGTCGGGTTTCGTGACGAAGGTTCACTTTGCCGATGGCCAGCGGGTGACCAAGGGGCAGCCGCTCTTCACGATCGACGAGCGGCCCTACACCATCGCTCGCGATCAGGCGGCCGCTGAGGTTGCCAAGCAAGCGGCCGAGCTCGAGGAGTATGAGCGGGAGATCGTTCGCAACGCCCCGCTCGTTCCCAAGAATGTGGTGACCCGCGAAACGTTCGAGATTCTCCAGGCAAAACGAGACATGTCGAAGGCGATGCTCGACAAGGCCCGCGCGGCACTCGCGAAGGCCACGCTCGATGTCGAGTTCTGCACACTCATCTCGCCGTTCGACGGCCGCATCTCAGCCCGCAACGTCAGCCCAGGTGACCTCATTACGGCTGATTCCACCGGGAGCAAGCCGCTCACGACCGTTGTGAGCGTCGCGCCGG
This sequence comes from Pirellulales bacterium, assembly GCA_041746715.1. Lineage (GTDB taxonomy): Bacteria > Planctomycetota > Planctomycetia > Pirellulales > UBA1268 > QWPN01. The sequence goes on from JBGTGN010000112.1 coordinate 8,924, forward strand.
TTTATATCTATTTCGATGCAGATGAGCGATCCGTGCTCCTCTCGCGATCGCGTGCTCAGGCCAAGCGGCATGCTGATGGCACCGCCGAAGTCGAATGGCGAAACATCAAGGAGCTCGAGATTCCTGTCGATGTGGCCCTTGTCGCCGACGAGGGTTTTCCGAGGCGGGGGATTCTCGATTTTGTTGATGTCGCGGCGGCCGCCACGACGGGAACGGTCCGGTGTCGAGCCGAGCTAGCGAATGCTGATCAGCTTGTCTTGCCAGGCATGTTCGTGCGGGTGCGGCTGCCGTTCGGCGACCCGGAGCCGGCGCTCCTCGTGCCCGACCGGGCGATCGGCATCGACCAAAGCCGCCGCTATGTCTGTGTGGTGGGTGCTGACGATCGCGTGGAGCATCGCACGGTCGAGCTTGGCACGCTGGACGGCGACATGCGGGTGATCCGAAGCGGGCTTCACGGCGACGAGCGGGTCGTTGTCGAAGGCATTCAAAAGGCCCGTGATGGTGCGATCGTTCGGCCTGTCGAGGCAGCATCGTCGGCGGCTGACCAAAACCCCGCGTCCTGACACCGGCATCGTATTCATGGCAGCGTTCTTCATCGATCGGCCGGTCTTCGCGACGGTGCTCTCGATCGTGATCTTGATCGTTGGTGGAGTGGCGACGATTGGCATGCCGATCGCCCAATACCCCGACGTCGTGCCGCCGACGGTCGTGATCCAGACGGTGTATCCGGGGGCGTCGGCCCAGGTGGTGGCCGACACCGTCACCACGCCGATCGAGCAGGAGGTGAACGGCGTCGAGGGCATGCTCTCCATGGCCTCGAAGAGCACGAACGACGGCCAGGCGACGATCGACGTCACCTTTAAGCTCGGCACCGACATCGACCAGGCGCAGGTGCTGACCCAAAACCGCGTGGCCGTGGCTATGGCCAAGCTGCCCGAAGAGGTGAAACGCCAGGGCGTCACGACGAAGAAGAAATCACCGAACATTCTCCTCTGCGTCAATCTGGTTTCGCCCAACGATCGGTACGACATCCTTTACTTGAGCAACTACGCGCTCATCCATGTCAAGGACGCGCTGGCCCGAATCGAGGGTGTTGGTGACGTTTCGTTTCTGGGCGCCCGCGACTACGCGATGCGGATATGGCTCAACCCCGAGGCGCTGGCGACCCGCGGCCTGGCAGCGACTGATGTCGTGCGGGCGCTTCGCGAACAGAACGTGCAGGTGGCAGCGGGCCAACTCGGCCAGGAGCCGACATCCGGGCGAATCGATTTTCAGGTTCCCGTCACGACGCTCGGCCGGCTTCCGAACGCGGAAGCCTTTGCCGAGGTGATCGTGAAGTCGGCGCCGAGCGTCGGCGGGCAGCCGGGCCGGCTCGTGAAGCTTTCCGATGTGGCCCGCGTGGAGCTTGGTGCCCGAAACAATGACATGTCGAGCTGGCTCGACGGCAAGGAGAGCGTCACCATTGCAGTCTTTCAGCTCCCCGGCTCAAACGCCCTGGCGACGGCCCAGCGGGTGCGGCACGAGATGGAGAAACTGGCCACACGGTTTCCGACGGGCCTCGAGTACCGAATTCACTATGACACGACCGTCTTCGTTGATGAATCGATCCACGAGGTCGCGAAGACCCTTTTTGAGGCCGTCGTGCTCGTCTTTGTGGTCGTGCTGGTTTTTCTCCAACAGTGGCGAGCGACCCTCGTGCCAATGCTGGCGGTTCCGGTGTCGCTGATCGGCACGTTTGCGATCATGCGGCTTCTCGGATTCTCCCTCAACAATCTTTCGCTCTTCGGGCTCGTGCTTGCGATCGGAATCGTGGTCGATGACGCGATCGTGGTCGTCGAGAATGTGGAACGCTGGATGCGCGAGGGCCTTTCGGCCCGCGATGCGACCCATAAGGCGATGCAGGAGGTGTCGGGGGCCTTGATCGCAATCGCGCTGGTGCTCGCGGCGGTGTTTGTGCCCACCGCGTTCATTGCTGGCATCAGCGGCGAGTTCTATCGGCAGTTTGCCCTCACGATCGCGGCCAGCACGGCGATCTCGGCGTTTGTGTCACTCACACTCGCGCCGGCTGCATGTGCGATCCTCTTTGCTGGGCATGGCCCCGACGCGCATGGATCTGCACACAAGAACGCTCTCCCCGCAGCCGGGATCGCCCTCGTGACTGGGCTGTTTGCGATCTGGCTCTTTGAAGACCTCGTGATCGTGCGAGCAGGACTTGCCGCCGCCGGCGTGCCTGATGAGTGGAAGGTGTGGGGGATTCGACTGCTCTTGTTTGCTGCCGGCGGGACCGTGGGCTTTCTCGCGGCTCCGGTCGTGAACCTCCTGCTTGCGGGGTTCTTTAAAGTGTTCAACGTTTTTTTTGACGTGACGACGGGCGCATACGGCGCGGTGGTTGGCGTGCTTTTGCGAATCGCGATCGTCGTGGTGGCGGCCTATGTCGGGCTTATGGCGCTCACGTACTACGGCTTCACGACGGTGCCCGTCGGGTTCGTTCCGGAGCAAGACAAGGGCTATCTCGTCGTGAACTGCCAACTCCCAGACGGCGCGAGCCTCCATCGGACTCAACCGCTGGTAAAGCAGCTCGCGACCGAGGCTCTCGAGACGCCCGGCGTAGACCATGTGATCTCGGTGGCCGGCTACTCAATCGTCACGAGCACGAACCTTCCGAACGCCGCCGGCATGTTCGTGCTGCTCGAGCCATTTGCTGCCAGGACAGTCGATCCGGAGAAGTCAGCTTCGGCCATTCTTCGCCGGCTCCGCCGATCGTTTGCAGACGTGCCGGAGGCGATCGTGTCGGTGTTCCCGGCGCCTCCGGTGGAAGGCATGGGAAGCACCGGCGGCTACAAGCTTCAGCTTCAGGATCAGTCCGCAGCCGGGCCTGCGGCACTCCAGGCGTCGGTCGAGATGCTGGCTGACGCTGCGAAGGCGCAGCCGGGCCTCACCGGGATCACAACGACGTTTCGGGCGAGTGCGCCTCAGGTATTCGTCGAGCGTGACCGCGAGAAGGCTCGTGCTCAGGGCGTGTCGATCGCGGCGGTCAACGACGCCCTCCAGCTCTATCTCGGCAGCGGCTACGTGAACGACTTCACGGCATTTGGCCGCAACTGGCAGGTGACGGTACAGGCCGACGCGCCCTTTCGGATGAATCGCCCCGACATTGCACGACTCCAGGTGCCGAATGCCACGGGCGGGATGGTGCCGCTTGCGACGCTTGTCAGCGTGCGGGATTCGAGCGGGCCTGCCGTGGTGAATCACTACAACCTCTATCCGTCGGCCGAGCTTTCCGGCTCGACCAACCCTGGCACGAGCTCGGGTGACGCGATCGCCATTCTCGAATCACTCACCACGCAGCCGCCGGCAGGGCAGGGGGTTATTCCGCCTGGCATGGGTATTGAATGGACCGAGCTCTCGCTTCAGCAGATCCTGGCAGGCAACACGGCCGTATTCGTGTTTGCCCTTGGCACGGTGTTTGTGTTCCTCGTGCTCGCTGCCCAGTATGAAAGCTGGTCACTGCCACTGGCGATCATTCTCATCGTGCCGATGTGCCTCCTGGCCGCGATCACGGGGGTGTGGCTCGTGGGTCTCGACAACAACATCTTCACGCAGATCGGCCTCGTGGTGCTCATCGGACTGGCCGCGAAAAATGCGATCCTCATCGTGGAGTTTGCGAAGCAGCGTCAGGACGCTGGAGCGACCGCTGCCGAGGCCGTGCTGGAAGCGGCAAAACTTCGGCTTCGTCCGATTCTCATGACCTCGCTCGCGTTCATTCTTGGCGTGGTTCCACTCGTGCTCGGCACGGGAGCGGGCGCCGAGATGCGCCGGGCGCTTGGCACAGCCGTCTTCTCCGGTATGGTAGGAGTCACCGTGTTTGGCATCTTTTTCACGCCGGTCTTCTACGCCGTCGTCATGTGGTTCTCCCATCGTCCGCGACGCCCATCGGTCCTGAGACAACACGCTGGGGTCGTGATGGTGTTCGTCGCGGTTCAGGCCTGTGCCTGGGCGTACGCGGCCGACGGGTTCCCCATGTATGCCGAAACGGGCCATCAAGAAGCGAACGGTGCATCGTCACCCATTGTCACCCTACGGCCGTCATGGCAGCTCAAGAAAGGGGATCGTCCAACCTCACCAGACGGTCCCGGTGGGAAGTATGACGGGATGTTTGTCGAAGACTACGAGTACATCGCTGGATCGGGTGACCTCGACGAATGCAATGGACGTTCGGGAGTCACGCCCGAATATCCCAAGGGCACGTACTATTACGTCCTCACGAGGGTTTATCCGTTCATGCCACGAACATTTCGCGGTCAGCCCGACCCCAGTTTTTCCAAATGGCGTCGGTGAAGCAGGCTCAGCATTTCCGGAGCCGGTCGAGTCGATAGGGCGCCGGATCGATGTGCGGTGGCACGTCGCCCAGGAGCTCGCTGGCGAGCTTGCCGGTCGCTGTGGCCATGCTCAGGCCGAGCATGTTGTGGCCGGCGGCAATGAGGACGTTGCTCATGATGGGGCTGCGGTCGATGACCGGGAGGCCGTCGTAGGTCATGGGCCGCCAGCCCCACCATTCTTCCTGGACAGGCTCCGCGATCGGATCTCGCAGGTACACCTTTGCCGCATCCGTGAGGAGCGAGAGCCGCGATCGGTTCATCGTCTCGTCGTACCCAGCAAACTCCATCGTTGAACCGAGCCGGTACCCTGATTGGAACGGCGTGACGGCCACGCGATGCTCTTCCAAGATGAGGGGCACCGTCGGACAAATCGCGGGCCTGGGCATCGTGATCGAGTAGCCCTTGCCCGGTTGAATCGGCACGCGACAGCCGAGCTCCCGATTCAATCGAGGCGTCCACGCCCCAGTCGCGACGACGAACTGGTCGGCTTCGTGGCATTCGTCGTCCCTTGTGTGGTTTGGTGGCGGTGTCTGCACACTTCGTGAGGTGCGCACACGCACCGCCTTCGCTATGCCGTTCTCCCGAACGAAGCCGGTGGCTTCACAGTGCTCGATGATCTCGACGCCGCGGCCGAGAAGCACACGCTTGAGCTCGCTCATCAGCCGATCCGGGCGGAGATGGGCGTCGCCGGTGTAGTGATAGCCGCCCGCATTGCCGGGCAGTAGGGCCGGCTCCAGGTGCAGAAGCGAGTCTGCATCCATTCGGGTCGCCACCGTCGAAAAACGCTCGCGAAGTAAGTCGTCTGTGGAGCGGTAGTGCTCGAATGCTTTGCGCGTGCGGAAGACGAAGAGAAGGCCCTTGGTGTCCCATTCGCAATTCAGCCTCTCGGATTCGATGAGTTCGTCGAACAGCGTGCGAGATGATTGCAGGAGCGCGTGAATGCCGTCGCCGGCGTCGAGCATATCGCGGGTGTTGCAACGCTGCTGGAAACCGCGAAACCAGCCAAGGTTGGCAAGCACCGTGCTCGCGCGAACCGCGAGCGGCGAGTTCCGCTCAAAGAGCGTCTTGAGCGTGGACCACACCGCACCCGGGCCAGCGAACGGCAGAACGTGACTCGGGCAGACATAGCCACAATTGGCGTGGGAAGCGCCGCGGCCAAACATGCCGCGGTCGAGAAGGGTGACGGTGTTGCCCGCGGCAGCGAGGGAGTATGCGGAACAAGCGCCGACAACGCCGCCACCAATCACGGTAACCTTGGCCATGCAGCGAGACCTTGAGTGGGAGCCTGGTGAAGCGAAGGAGACTGCGGCCAGTTGGCCGTGTTCGGAATACGAAGCGTAGCCAGGCCGATGCGTTTCACCATTGGGGGCGTCGTCCGATTTCCGAGAGGGCGTTGGTTATCCGATGCTCGGCGTGCGGTTTCCCTTGTCTTGCCGCGGAAACAGCCACTCCGTATTGTCCCCCCAGCCCACCCTCCCTCCTTGGCCAGCCGAGTGGCTTCGTGCATACCCACTTTCCAGGCCTCGCGTCTTCTCTCATCGCCGCGGTTGTGGCGTGCTGCTGTGCCGCCGCTCCCGGTCAGGATCGCGTCACGCCCCTGCCACCGATCGACTTCAATCTCGAAGAAGACCTCTTTGCGAATGAACCGGTTTCGGATGCCGATCCCGCCGCGGCAAAGCCTCGCCGTGGCGATCAGCCACCGTACGGCTCTTCGGCGCCCGTGAGCGCAGGGGGCTTCTGGGCACCGGCGGTCGAGGTGGATGGCCAGCCAGCCACGCTTTCGATGAATGCTCAGTTTGCGCGAGTGGCGGCGCCACTTGGAATCCCGGAGGAAGGCAACCCACTCTGGATCGGTATCGCAAAGTTTGGCCGGCTCGAACTCGCTACCGATGCCATACTTCCCGATTCACTCGAGCCGGTGCCCGATCAATTCTGGCTGGTCGAGACTGGCGTCATGCACATTCGGCCGCTGGAGAGTGGAGGAACGCTTGGCGGCACGTTTCTCTTCGGCACCGCAAGCGACAAACCCTACCACGCCGGTCGCGATCTCACCCTCATGGCCATCGCGTTCTACAACCATCCCGCGAAGAACGATCGTGACGAATGGAGCTTGAGCATGTTCTATTCGCCCACATCGCAGCTTCCCTATCCATTACCCGGCGCTGCCTATGTGTGGCGGCCCGATGACACGCTCGAGGCCAAGATCGGTGTGCCCGCAGCCATCGAGTATCGACCCGACGACGACTGGACGTTCACGGCGAACTACTTTCCACTCGTCAACTTCGCCGCCACGGCACGTCGCCAACTGACGGAGCGGCTCTCCTTGTTGGCCTACTACAGAACCGACACCCAGATATTTTTCCTGGCCGACCGCCTCATCGACGACGAGCGGTTCTATGTGTTCGACCAACGGGCGGCTGCCGGCTTCGAACATGTGATTGCCGGCGGCTTCTCGCTCGAACTCACCGCTGGGTACCTCTTCGACCGGAAGCTCTTTCAGGGCACGAACTTCACGTCGGGCCGTACCGACGTCGTGTCATTCGATCCAGGGCTCGGCCTTTCGTTCCAACTTCTCTGGAGGCGGTAGGCACACGCGTTTCGGGAGACTACGTCAGGATCTTGTGGACCACGTTGCCGTGCACGTCGGTGAGCCGGAAGTCGCGGCCCTGGGCACGGTAGGTGAGCCGGGTGTGGTCGATGCCGAGGAGGTGGAGAATCGTGGCGTTGAGGTCGTGAACATGGACCTTGTCTTCCACGGCGTTGAACCCGAGATCGTCTGTTGTGCCGAGTGTGATGCCGCCCTTCGTGCCGCCGCCGGCCATCCACATCGTAAAGGCGTTCGGGTGATGGTCCCGGCCGTCGTTGCCACCCTGGACCATAGGGGTACGTCCAAACTCGCCTCCCCAGATGACGAGCGTCTCACTCAGAAGGCCTCGTTGCTTGAGGTCTTTGAGCAGCGCGGCACAGGGCTGATCGACGTCCTTGCAATTCTTCTTGAGATCGCGGGTGAGGTTGCCGTGCTGATCCCAGGACTCGTGAAACAGCTCGACGAATCGAACACCCCGCTCGACGAGACGGCGGGCCAGAAGGCAGTTATTGGCGAAGGACCGCTTGCCTGGCTCGGCACCATACATTTCGAGGACAGACGGCGGCTCGAGGGATATATCGGTGACCTCGGGGGCCACATCCTGCATGCGAAAAGCCATCTCGAAGGCTGCGATCCGCGAACTGATTTCGGGGTCGCCGATCGACTCAAACCGCTTGTGGTTGAGCGCGTTGACAGCCTCGATCGTCTGCCGCTGCTGGCCGCGGGTGATGCCCTTCGGGTTGTCGAGGTAGAGAACGGGCTCACCCGTGGAATTGAAACTGACGCCGTCGTGGACGCTCGGCAGAAACCCTGACGCCCAGTTGGCGTTGCCGCCCGAAGGGCCCTTCAGCCCCGATGACATCACCACGAACGCCGGCAGATTCTTATTCTCCGATCCGAGGCCGTAGGAAACCCACGAGCCGAGCGATGGCCGACCGAACTGCTGCGAGCCGGTGGCCATGAGGACCTGGGCCGGCGAGTGATTGAACGCATCGGTCACCATCGAACGGATCAGCGCGATGTCATCGGCGCACGATCCGATGTGCGGGAGAATCTCCGCCATCTCCATGCCGCACGATCCGTATGTCGTGAACGGGAACTTGGAGCCGAGGAGTTTGTTTTCTGGGCGGATGAAGGCGGAGCGATAGCCCTCGAGCAACTCGGGGGGCGGGTTTGTCCCATCGAGCTTGCGGAGCACGGGCTTGTTGTCGAAGAGGTCGAGGTGGCTCGGCGCGCCCCCCATGAAGAGAAAGATGACGTTCTTTGCTTTCGCTGGGAAATGGGGCGCTTCAGCCGTGCGGGAACGAGGATCCACCGTTGCGGCCGAGGCGTCGTCGTTTCCGAGCAGCGACGCGAGTGCGACGGATCCGAGGCTGAGGCCGCAATCCTTCAGGAACCAGCGGCGAGAATAGGATCGCTGAATATCGGCAAGCGTGGAGGCAGGGAGCATGAGGGCTACGGCTCGGTGAGGGTGAGGGCGGGCGGGTAATCTCCGGCACGGACTCCGCTTCCCGCGGTTTGGCTGGCTCAGTTCTTCACGATGGTTTCATCGAGGTTCAGGAGGACGCGGGCCACGGCGGCAGCGGCAGACAGCTCCGCCGGGGCGTGTGGAGCGAGATCGAGCGTAACGGGGCGATACGCGTCGAGAAATTCCTGCACCTGCTCTGACGGGTCTGTGAGCCGCGACTCATAGAGAGACACAAGGACATCGATTTCGTCTGGATTGGGGCACCGCGAGGTGCACCGCTCGAAGGCCCTCGCGAGTCGTTCACGAAGCGTGCCGGTTTCTGCGAGCATGCTGTGCGCGAGACCGACCGCGGCCTCCAGGGAAACCTGCTCGTTGAGCGTGACGAGAGCCTGAAGCGGTGTCGTAGAAACATTCCGGCGAACACAGGAGACCGTGCCGGCCGGCGCGTCGAATGTGACCAGCATCGGGTAGGGCACCGAACGAAACCGAAACGTGTAGAGGGCCCGGCGATACCGGTTCGAGTCAGTCTCAACGAACCAGGTCTTTGGACCATACGAGAGCGGGCGCTCGAAGAGGTACCGCGGAGCGGGCGGGAACACGCTGCGACCACCGATCGTGGGATCGAGGAGGCCGGCGCTCGAAAGCTGAATGTCGCGGACGGTTTCCGCGGGGACACGGAACCGCGGCCCGCGGGCAAGGAGACGGTTGGCTGGGTCGCGTTCCCACAGCGACGGGGAACCGACGGACGACTGCTGGTAGGTGGCGCTCGCCACGATGATCCGGTGGATGTGCTTCATGTCCCAGCCACTCTCCATGAATTCGCAGGCCAGCCAATCGAGCAGCTCCGGATGCGAGGGCGTGGCGGCCTGGTGGCCAAAGTCTTCTGAGGTCTCGAGAAGACCGACTCCAAAATAGGCCTGCCAGAGTCGATTCACGAACACGCGAGCGGCCACGGGCGACGCCGGGTCCACGAGCCATTTCGCGAACGTCAGCCGCGACGTCGGATCACCCGGCGGAAGCGGGTGGAGGAAGGCCGGCACGTGAGGTTGGACAACGTGCTTGGGGTGGGTCTGCTCACCGCGCTCAAAAAGCCGCGTCTCCCGCGTTTGCGAGGTCTCGCCCGCGACGAGCGCCCATGTGGGCGGCGGCACTTCGGCATAGAGGGCTTCGATGGCCGCGGTTTCCGTGACGAATTCGGGGTTGTTCTCCCGCCAGTGGGCGAAGAGGCGTTGCTCCTGATCCGCGGTGCGTTTCAAAGGATCGATGTTGAGCGCTGCCGCAACGAGAGGCGGAAGCTGATCGAGGGCGTTGGGTGGAGTCGATGCGACCGAAAGCCGTATGCGTCCGAGATTGAATGTCTGCGTATCGTCGGAGTTGAAGCCACCATGCATCTGAACCAGGTTGTACTTGAAGTGGATGGTGCCATCCGATCGGAATGGCTCGGCCAGTTCAAACGTAATCACAGCAGGATCGTGGTTGCGGGCGGGATCACGCTCCGTTGTCCAGCCTGTCTTGTCGTTGCCGTCGATGGCGAAGGCGGCAGGGCCTGTTGTGCGATCGTCTGGCTCGCGGGCGGCCGTGCTCGGAAACCGCATCGGATCGAGCTTCGTGACCGGTGGAGTAATGCTCGCGATGGCTGACTTGAAGACGAGCTTGTCGGCTTTGTCTGGCGTGGTTCCAGCCCTCAGCACAAACTCGGAGAGCGTGCCCGTTCCGCGGGTCGAACGCCCCGGACCATTCATTGGGAGATAGGGATCATTCATGATTTCGAGACGAGCGGCACCGATTTCTGGAAGATCGATTGAGGTCCTGAAGCTTGCGACACTTCGCGTGTCGGCGTAGCCCATGTTGATGGCAGACTTGTCGGGTAGCGGCAGATACTTCTGGCCGGAATCGCCAAGCTGGTAGAGCTCGAGCGGGTGCCACTCTGTGCGGGGAAGGGCAAGCATCTCCTGCTGCCACCGCATAAACGCCGCCTCCACATCGGGAGATGATTTCCGCACCGCCTCGTCGAGTGCGGCGATCGCGCCGAGGATTGCCTCGGTCGCCCGAGTCTCGGATGGTATGCGGGCCGCGATGGATGTCTCTTCGATGCCGTTGAGATAGGCATAAAGGCCGTAGTATTCGTCGTGTGTGAGCGGGTCATACTTGTGGGAGTGGCACTGGGCACACTGGGCCGTGAGGCCGAGCATCGATTTTCCGATCGCATCAACCCGGTCAAAAATGCCTTCGATTCGGAACTGCTCGGGTTTCGCGCCTCCCTCCTCGTTCGTCATGGTGTTGCGGAGGAAGCCGGTGGCGATGCGGTCGTCCTGCGTGGCATTCGGGAGCAGGTCACCAGCGATCTGCTTCACGACGAACTCGTCGTATGGCATGTTTGCGTTCATCGCCGCGACGACCCAGTCGCGGTAGAAATGGTGAGAGCGAGGGAGATCCTTCTCATAGCCCGCCGAGTCGGCATACCTCGCCGCATCGAGCCACTCGCGTGCCTGGCGTTCACCGAAGTGGGGGCTCGCCATCAGGCGATCGATTTCGGTGTCGGGGTGTGATATCGAGGCCAGATCGGCAAGCGTCGGCGGCAGCCCAACGATGTCGAGCGACAGCCGTCGGAGGAGCGTTGCTGGATCGGCCGGGGGCGAGGGCGTAAGCCCCTCCGCTTCAAGCTTCGCCAAAATGAATGCATCGACGGGGTTCTGTACCCACGCCTCGTTCTTGACCGTCGGAACCGATGGACGCTTTGGAGAAACAAAAGCCCAGTGCTCACCCCACTCGGCGCCCTCGGCGATCCATTGACGAAGGATCGCGATCTGATCTGGGGTGAGCGGTCTTTTCTTGTCTGGCGGCGGCATGACCGTGTCTGGATCGGCGTGGCTCACCCGCTCGATGATGAGCGAAGCCGCCGGCTCGCCCGGCACGATGGCGTTGCCGCTATCCCCGCCTTTGAGAGCCAGTTCTCGGCGGTCGAGTCGCAGCCCCGCCTCGACAGATGCCTCATCGGGGCCGTGGCAGGCATAGCAGTTCTCGGACAGAATCGGCTGCACCTGCCGCATGAAATCCACGGGCGCGGCATGCAGGATCGCTGGCAAGACCGCGGCGGAAAAGAACAGGGCGAATCGCATTGAACTCTATGATACCCAGTGAGGTTGGTTGCCTGCTACATGCCGGTTGGCCTGCTTGTCGGGCGGCAATGCCGCGCCAGGTATTTCGGTCCCTCGTATACTCTTCGCTCGGATATCGCTCCCCCGGAGTTGAACGCATGCGGGCCCCGCATGAACTGGTTTCCAGCCGCGCGCGGCTCCGTTCCCGGTATGCCATGTTTCCTTTGGAGGGCTATCCGTTCTCCCGGTTGCCGGCATGGCCCGGTGTGTCAGCACGCGTGCTCGCATCACCCGCGCTCGAGGCTGCGTTTGTCGAAGTGCTCCTCGACCTCGAGGCCGGCCAGTCGGGCGGCTACCCCGCCGACGGACACACCGAAACGTTTTTCTATCTTCTGGAGGGGGGGGCGGATGTTGTCATCGATGGCGGCAGCTGCCAGCGGCTCAGCGCCGGTGGCTACGCCCTTGTTCCATCCATCAGTGGCTTCACGCTCACGGCCACCACGACCTGTCGCGTGCTCGCGCTTCGCAAGACGTATGAACCGCTTGCCGGCGTGCCCGTTCCGCCGCCGCTGGTGGGCCACGAGGCAAATGTCGCTGACACGGTTTACCTGGGTGACGAGGGAGCCTTGCTCAAAACCCTCATCCCCGACGAGATGCCCTACGACATGGCCATGAATATCTTCACGTTCGCGTCCGGGCATGGTCTGCCCGTGGTCGAGACGCATGTCATGGAGCACGGCCTGTTCGTTCTCCAGGGCCGTGGCCTCTACTATCTCGATGACACCTGGATGGAGGTCGATACGAACGACTTCATCTGGATGGGCCCGTACGTGCCGCAGTCGTATGTCGCTGCTGGTCCGGTTTCAACACGCTACATCTATTACAAGAACGTCAATCGCGACGTGCCGCCTGCCTGACGCAACACACCGGAGCCCGCCGCAATGGAAAAGATTTATCGTGATGCTGATGTCGATCTTGCGCCGCTCGAAGGCAAGACCGTTGCCGTGATCGGATACGGCATCCAGGGCAAGGCCCAGGCAGCCAATGCCCGTGACAGTGGCATCGCGGTGATCGTGGGCACGCGACCCCCAGAAGAATCGCCCAGCCGCGGTCAGGCCGAGGCCGACGGATTTGCCGCGTACTCCATCGCCGAGGCGACATGGCGGGCCGATATCCTCTTGATCGAGCTTGCCGACCCAGCCCAGCCGCCGATTTATCAGGTGGAGATCGCGCCGAATCTCTCGGCTGGGAAGACACTTTGTTTCTGTCACGGGTTCAACGTGCTCTACGGTGCCATCCGGCCGCCCGAGAACGTGAACACCGTGCTCTATGTGCCGAATGCCCCAGGCCACTTCGTTCGGCAGAAGTATCTCGCGGGTGAAGGGGTGTATGGCTGCGTGGCTGTTGACCACGACGCCACCGGCGATGCTCGGGCGATCGTGTTTGCTATCGCGAAGGCGGTAGGGAGTACGCGAGCCGGTGTGGTGGAGATGACGTTTCAGCACGAGACCGAGGGGGACAACTTCGAGGAGCAGATTCTCTACGGCGGTGCGATCCAGCTCATGAAACTCTGCTTCCAAACCATGGTCGACAACGGCTACTCACCGAGCTTCGCCTATGCCAAAGCGATCCGGTCTCTCCGGAGTGTGATCGACGTGATGGATGAGGTTGGCATCGAGGAGTATGTGAGCCGTCGATGCAGTCGCACCGCGGAGTTTGCCATCCGCACGCGGGGCCCGCGGGTCATTAACGCGGAGGCCGTGCGAGAGATTTTCCGAGAAACGGAGCTTGGCGAATTTGCTCGCGATTGGATGCAGGAATGGTCGCTTGGCATGCCGATGCTGCACCGTCTGCGGCGGACCGCGGCGGAAAGTGAGATGGAACAGACAGGCCGTCGCTGGCGGGAGGAGTTTGGAACGTGACCAATGCCGCGCGAATCGAAGCCGACATCGCGCGGATCGCTCGGTGTACGCACACACCCGGTGAAGGGGCGAGCCGCCCCACTTTCTCGGCGGCCTGGCGGGAGGCCTGTGACCATGTGATCACCGAGGCGGTCGCTGCCGGCTGCCGCGTGTGGACCGACGCGATTGGCAACATCCACCTGCGGCCGGCATCGCTCGACACTGCCACCCCCGTCTGGCTTTCGGGTTCCCACCTCGACAGTGTGCCGCACGGTGGCGACTACGACGGCGTGGTGGGGGTTGTGGCGGCACTCGAATGCCTGCGGCAGGCACATGACGAGCGCCTCACGATCCCGCTTGAGGTTGTCATCTTCGCGGAGGAGGAGGGAACGACGTTTGGCCTCGGCATGCTTGGCAGCCGCGGCTGGGTCGGCACGCTCGACGCGGTAACCCTCGAGGGCTTGCGAAACGCGTCTGGAGAAACCTATTGGGAGGCTGGGGCGCCGCATGGCGGGGCGGCGGCAAGCCTCGCGGCTGACCGACTCGATTCGGCTCGCTACCTCGGCTTTCTGGAGGTCCATGTGGAGCAGGGGCCGGGGCTGTGGGCCGGTGGCGACGAGGTCTCGGTTGTCACCGGTATCGCTGGCCGCCGACAGTACACCGTGACACTTGTCGGCGTGGCGAACCACGCTGGCTCCACAGGAATGGCTGATCGCCGCGATGCCCTCGCCGGCGCGGCTGAGGCCATTGTCGCGGTCGAGTCGATCGCACGGCAGGTGGGGCCGCACGTGGTGGCCACGGTGGGCCGCATCGCGGTGCAGCCAGATGCCGTCAATGTGATTCCATCGCGTGCCACGTTCACGATCGACCTTCGGGCGCCGAGCGACGCGGAGGTTGCCCAAGCAGACGAGCTTGTGCGTGAGGCTGTCCGTGCAGCCGCCGTTCGACGCCAACTCGATGCCACCATCGACGAAACGGAACGACTCCCTGCGGTCGGTCTCGATAGCGGTCTGGTGACACGCGTCCACGACGCGAGTCGCCGGCTCGGGATGTCTCCGCTGCCCGTGGCAGTGTCGGGTGCACTCCACGACGCAGCGATCCTCGCACCGTTTCTTCCGACGGTGATGCTCTTCGTCGCCAGCCGAGACGGTGTCAGCCACAATCCCCAAGAGTTCAGCCGAATTGCCGACATCGTCACGGCCTCACGGCTGCTCTCTGAAACCATTCGGTCCACGCCGTCGGCGTAGGGTTCGACCTTCTCCAATGCCCGCCACGCTTGCCGAACTCAATACGTGCCCTGCCGAGACGTTCATCGACGTCTGCGGCCCTTGCTACGAGCACTCTCCCTGGGTTGCCACGCGGGTTGTGTCCTTGCGCCCGTTTGTGTCTCGGGAGGCGCTCCATGCAGCGCTCCAGCGTGCCGTCGAAGAGGCCTCGGATGCGGAGCAGCTCGCCCTCATCCGCGCGCATCCCGATCTTGTCGGCCGCGCGGCGTGGGAGGCGACACTCACGCCCACATCGACAGGCGAGCAGGCTGCCGCCGGCCTCTTCGCGCTTGAGCCAGAGGAGATCGGCGCCTTCACCCGCTACAATGCCGCCTATCAGGAGCGGTTTGGATTCCCATTCGTGATATGCGCGCGGGATAACAAGAAGGACGCGATCCTGGCTGCATTCCCGAGGCGGCTCTCCCAGTCGGCTGAACAGGAACGAGCCGCCGCGCTCCACGAGATCGGCCGCATCGCCTGGCTGCGGTTGTGCGATGCGGTCACGGAACAATAGAGAGTTTTTCAGAGAGTCCTTGATGCAACCCCATCTCGCCGCCCAGAGCTATGGCAAGAGTCGAGTGCGGCTCACGAAGGTGACGCGGCACCCGGATCGTCACGATCTCGCTGAGATCTCGGTAGACATTGTGCTCAAAGGGGAGTTCGAGGCGTCGTACGTGGATGGTGATAATCGGCTCGTTGTCGCCACCGACACCATGAAGAACACCGTCTACGCGTTGGCCGCCGGCCACCCGCTCGAGACCATCGAGGAATTTGCCGCGACGGTCGCATCGCATTTTATTGCACGCAACCCGCATGTCACCGCGGCAACCGTGCGAATCGTGGAGGAGAATTGGCATCGCCTTGCCGGTCGTGCCGGCGGCCCACATCCACACGCCTTCGTTACCGGGGGCGTTGGTCGGCGGACATGCCGTGTGCGGCACACGCGAGACCATATGCTTGTCGAAGCAGGTATCACGGGCCTAGCAGTCGTGAAAACGACCGACTCGTCTTTCAAGAATTTTCTCCGCGACGAGCTCACGACGCTTCCTGATGCAGACGACCGGATCTTCGGCACATCGATCGAGGCCTGTTGGTGCTACGGTGCCGACGGAATCGCTGGATGGCAGGCGGCCGACTACAACGCCGCGCATGCCACGGTTCAGCACGCCCTGCTCGACACCTTTGCCCACCACGAGAGCCTCGCCGTGCAGCAGACGCTCTACGACATGGCCGCCTCGGCGCTCGTGGCCTGCCCGGCGATCGAGGAAATCGAGATCGAGATGCCCAATCAACATCGCATCCCGATGGATCTTTCGGCATTCGGACTTCCGAATCGCAACGAAGTCTTCGTGACCACGAGTGAGCCCTATGGTCTCATTCGTGCGACGCTGCGCCGGAGCGAATGAGCAAATCAAAAAGGGGGCCAGATCATGTCAGCGACACCTGGAAAACTTTCGACGCACGTGCTCGATACCGCCCACGGCCGGCCGGCTGCGGGAATGATTATCGATCTTCATCGACTCGATGACACCGACGGAAGCCGACTGGTGAAGACGGTCGTCACCAGCGCCGATGGCCGCACCGCCGAGCCGCTCCTGGCGGGCGACTCGCTCGTCGAGGGAACCTACCGGCTCGTGTTCCACGTCGCCGATTATTTTGGTGCGTCTGGGAATTCGGACGCGGGAGTCTTTCTCAATACCGTGCCGGTCGAGTTCGTCGTTGCGGATGCCACCGCGAACTACCATGTGCCCCTCCTCGTCTCGCCGTGGAGCTACGCTACCTACCGCGGCAGTTGACACGATCGGAAGCCGAGCCATGCCCAGGGATTGTATCGTTCGCGGTGGCACGGTCGTCACGCCGGCTGGCGCCGTCGTCGCCGATGTCGCGGTGGCCGATGGAGTCATCGTGGAGATTGGCCCTAGCCTTCCTGGCACCGCTGTCGATGAGATCGATGCGACAGACTGCCACCTCCTGCCAGGCGTCGTCGATAGCCACGTGCATTTCAACGATCCGGGCCGCGCCGATTGGGAGGGAATAGCCTCCGGCTCGGCGGCCCTCGCGGCGGGCGGCGGCACACTCTTCTGCGACATGCCAGTCAACGCCTCGCCCCCGACGCTCGATGCCGCCTCGTTCGCTGCCAAGCTCGCGGCCGCAGAAGGTGTCTCCCGAACGAACTTCGCGTTCTGGGGTGGCTTGGTGCCGGGCAACGTGAGGCGGCTCGAGGAGTTGACCAAGTGCGGCGTGATCGGTTTCAAGGCGTTCATGAGTGGAAGCGGCATCGATGATTTCGAAGCGGCCGACGACGCCACGCTCTGGGCGGGCATGAAGGTGGCGGCCGCGCTCGGGCTGCCGGTGGCCGTGCATGCCGAGAACGATTCGATCACCGCTGCGCTCGCCCGTGATGCAGTCGCCACGGGTCGGCTGACGCCGCGTGACTATCTTCTGTCGCGACCGATGATCGCTGAAGTCGAAGCCATCGGTCGGGCGATCTGCCTGGCCGAAGACACGGGTGTGAGCCTCCATATTGTTCACGTGAGCTGCGGGGCGGGCGTAGCTGCCGTGGCCGAGGCCCGGTCGCGGGGCGTGGATGTGACCTGCGAGACCTGCCCACACTACCTCGTGCTGACAGATGATGACTGCATACGGCTTGGTGCGGTGGCCAAGTGTGCTCCGCCGTTGCGGCCTGCCTCCGAGCAGGCCGCGCTCTGGGCCGCTCTCGCGGATGGCCGAATCGCATTTGTGGCAAGTGATCATTCACCGGCACCCGAGTCGCTCAAGGGTGCTCCACACACAGATCCCAACGCGTCTGAAAACTTCTTTTCGGCGTGGGGGGGAGTTGCGGGCGTGCAGACAACGCTCGGTCTCATACTCGAAGAGGGGTTTTCGCAGCGAGGATTGCCGCTCGCACACATCGCCGAGCTGCTCGCGGCCGCACCGGCGAGGCGGTACCGACTTGGCAAACGTGGCCGGCTTGAGCCAGGGTTCGTCGCCGACATCGCGGTGGTCGATCTCGGGGCTGTCGCGCCACTCGACGTGACGATGCTGCGATATCGCCACCCGCTTTCTCCGTACCTCGGCAGGATGCTGCGGGGCCGTGTGCGACACACCATCCTGGCTGGCCACACGATTGCCTGCGACGGTGTGCCCGTGGGGCCGCCCCGTGGCCGCCTGGTCCGACCGGAGGCTGTGTGATGGTGCCCGATCATCAAGTAGTCCGCGGTCCGATTCTCAACCCGCTCGACGAGGCCGTGCCGCGGGTCGCATGGTGGCCCGATGGCGTGCTCGTGAGCGACCCAGAGGGCCGTCTTGTGGCGGCCGGGCCGTGGCCCGAAATCGCGCCGCGGTTCGGGCTCGATGCGGCTTCGGTCGAAACCAGCCGCGGAATTCTTATGCCGCCGCTCCTCGACGCCCACATCCACATTCCTCAGCACCCGATCCGAGGACGTTTCGCGGAGGGCATCGGGCCCGATCCGGAGGGCGGCCGGCTGCTCGCGAGCCTCGCGCGAAATGTCTTTCCGGCGGAGATTCGCTGTGACGGCGCGGCCCATGTGCGGGATGTCGTGGCAGCATTCCTGGCCGACACGCAAGCGCAGGGTGTGATCGGGGGCGCGGCCTACATGACGGTCCATGCCGCGGCAGCCCGCATAGCCTTGGAGATGCTTCCCGACACCTGGAGCGTGGGGCTTGTTCTCATGGAGCGACACTGTCCGGAAGCGCTCCGCACCGAATCGTCTACACTCGAGGCCGACGTCGAGTCGCTTGCTGCCGACTTTGGACGGCGGCTCCTGGTCACCGACCGCTTCGCAGTGAGTGTTGGGTCACCACTTCGCCGTCGCGCCGTTGCCCTTGCGCGACGGTATGGCCTGCGGATGCAGACCCACCTCAACGAGCAGATCGCCGAGAAGCGGTTCGTCGAGGAAGAGTTGTATCCTGACGCAACGAGCTACACCGATGTGTACCACCGCGACGGGCTGCTCGCGTGTGAGCCACTCCTCGCCCACTGTGTGCGTATGCGGCCCGACGAGTTTGCGCTCCTGGCTGCGACGCCGAGCACGATTGCCCACTGCCCGGTGTCCAACACGCTTCTCGGATCGGGTGTGATGCGGCTCGACGAGGTCCGTGCCGCGGGCATTCCGTGGTGTCTCTGTACCGACGTGGGCGCCTCCCCCACGACGTCGCTCCTCTGCGAGATGGTGCAGTTTCTGAAAGTCCACGCTGCAGGAAACGCCGCTGCGACCCCAGAGGAGGCCCTGTGGCGGGCCACGCTCGCCCCTGCCCAAGCCCTTGGTCTCGCCAACCGGATTGGTTCTTTCACACCAGGCCGCGAATGCACGTTCATCGAGATCATGCCGGCACACGATGCTCCGTTCGGCTCGACCGCGGCCAACGCATGGCACGCCGCCGCCGAGGCGATCCTTCACGGCGTCCTTGGCCTCAAGGCAGGCGAGCTCGACGGTTGGCGCGACGGGGCCGACCCGCGGTGTCGCGCAGTCGCGCGGCTTCGCGACAGCGGCCTCGAGGGAGGCTCCGAGCTTGCCCTCCTGGAAGCCGACATTCATGCGACGGCCGCACGCAGCGAAGGCCGCATCGCCCGCATGGTCGTCCGGGGCACATCGTCACATGACTGATGCCTGGGAGACCAACGGGTCCACCTCACTCGTCGTCCGTAAGCGTCAGCGCCCGCACCGCACGGATCATCCTTGCCGCAGACTTTTCCACCACGTAGAGCCCAATGGCGCCAAAGATGATCAAAGCGATCACCAACTTCAGCAGGTTCGCAATCTCGGCTGCTTCTTTCCGGAACTGGTGCGGATCCGCTGGGAAGGGAAAATTGGTGATCGTCGGTATTTCGATAGCCAATAACAAAGCCGCCGCAGCCAGCGGCAGCACGCCCGCCAGCATTGAGAGACGCCGGATGCGGGTTTGCGAATGTCCGAACTCGTACCGCACGCGGTCGCGGTAATGGGACGCTGTCTGCCAACAGGCACGATAGCCGTGGCAGACAACGATATACAACACGATCGCGTACGAATAGGTCGTCGCAATCAAGCCGGCGATGACAAAGGAAATAAACAGATGAAACCGATCCTGGGGCGGCAGCTCGGCATTGCTATACCAGTCTAATAGCTTCGGGAACACCAGGGCGCCGGGGAACCAGCCCACCGCCGCTGCAATCATGAATTGGCGCGGTAAGCGCAAGAGTCGTCCCCGTAGCCTCCTCAGCTCGCCGCGAGGTATCGGTTCCCATTGCACGACCCGTCGAAAGCCGCTGCGAAAGCGATACAAATTCCAGACGAGCCAGCCGACGCAGACGGGGTAGACAACCGCGTTGTAGGTGATGAACGCGACGGTGAAGGCGGATTTATCAATCTCAGTGACCCAAATCCAGTTGTAGTACGACTGCAACGCCGTGGCGGCGACATGCGGCAGCAGTCCCCCGACCAAGATGACCCAGAACAGGTGGCGGCGTACAAAGTGTAGGGGGCCCGCAACCATGGTCGCGCAGCGTTGCGCTTGCTGCAACTCCGAGAGCCCTCGCAATGCCGTTGCCATCGCCGATGCCGACGGATACCGCTGCGAGGGATCGGCCATCATCGCCCGACGCAGCACCATCGCCAAGCCGATCGGTATCTGGGAATGATCTGCTGCTCCATCGATTTGGCGAAGACGCAGGAACTCGTGCAATCGCTCGCGACCGACGGACAAGACCGATTGCTCGGCCAAGGCATGCGGCCGTCTGCCGCTGGCCAGTTCCCACAGCACCATGCCGAGTGAGTAGAGATCGCTTCGCGGGCCGACGGGGTGCGAATCTCCTTTGCCAAGCACTTGTGCCAACTGCTCCGGCGCCATGTAGGCGATCGTGCCGCCCATGCTGTCTTGGCACGCACTGGTCTCTTCGGCCAAATTGAAATCCGCCAGCAAGGCCGTCCCATCGCGATCCATCAGGATATTCGCCGGCTTGATGTCGCGGTGCGTGATTCCAGATTGATGGGCATGATGGAGCGCCTCCGCCAAAGCGGTGCCGATGCGGCACACGCTTTCCACCGATCGAATCGAATCACGCTCGCAGGCGACCTCACTGTGAGGACTACCCATGAGTCCAAGCAGGTCCTGTTCACCCCACGTTGGGTGAAGAGCGCTGCCATGCAGTTGATCAATCAGGCTAGCCAAGTTGCAGCCATCGACAAACTGCATCCACAGCAACAAACATCCACTCAGCGGATCGATCGTTTCGCCGTACACGCCGACGATGTTGGGATGTTTCAGGCGAGCCAAACTCCGACCTTCGCCGGACGACGTAGGCTGCCCGGCAGGCAAGACAACCTTGAGCGCGACCAATCGATCAAGTGACAGTTCACGTGCCAAATAGACGGCGCCGAAGCTGCCTCGTCCCAGCAATCGTTGAATCAGAAAAGCGCCGATCTGATCGCCGCGAACCATTGCCTCGTAGCGAACCGCTTGATTCGGTGGAACGAAAGCCGCCTCGGTATGCTCGCCTCGCGATCGAGCCTCAGCGGCCGACGAATCGAGCGGTGAGAATTCATCAACGGGAGGCACCGTTCCGTGCGGATCGGGAATCTGCGTCGCGAAATGATCGTCGCTTTGGTCGTTCGTGTCAGGCCGCTGGGGCATGTCTCGTCACGGAGCCATTGGTCTCCGGCCCGACGGTTTCTTGGACTCGAAGGATGAATGGGACCAACTCACAGCCTCAGGCCTTCTGTTGCCGAACCGCTGTGCATCAACTTCTGAGCGTAGCCGATCAGGCTCGAGCTCGGTTTGCAAGGCCAGCCAGGCCCTGGGCACGTCGTCTCATGGCTGATGCTCGGATACACTGAGAGACCAGTCACGGCGGCTCCAAGACGATTCCATCGGTACGCTCACAACGCTCGAAGTAGCCGCACCCATGCGCGACCACGTCATTCTCTGGGTTAACGGCCAGCGACGGGAAATCCGTGGCGACGATGTCTTCCTCACGACGAGTGAGTATCTGAGGCGTCGGCTGGTCCTCGTGGGCACGAAGGTCGTCTGTGCCGAAGGGGATTGCGGCGCCTGCACCGTGCTCGTTGGTCGGCCGACGCCCGACGGGACGTGCTGGCTGCCGATCGACTCGTGCATCCGTTTTGTGTTTCAGCTTGATGGCTGTCACCTCGTGACCGTCGAGGGCCTCGCCCAGAATGGGGAACTGGCCCCGGTGCAGCAGGCGATGATCGATTGCCACGGTTCCCAGTGCGGGTTTTGCACGCCCGGATTTGTGATGACGCTTGCTGCGGCTTGCCATGACGGCAGGAGCAGCGCGACGCCACGCGACTGGCGGAGCGCGCTGGCGGGCAATCTTTGTCGATGCACGGGATACATCCCGATCATCGAGGCAGCCGAGCGGGCGGCTGTGGAGCCCACGTGCCTCGCCGACCGGTTTCCCGATGCCACATGGGCCGAGGAAGCCCGGCGGCTCCGAGTCGATCCGCTCGATATTCACGTTGGCAGCGACGGCCATGGCGGCCATGACTTCTCTGTTCGCCCTGATCACGCGGCAACGACGGCCTGCCCGAGACAGGTCTTCGCTCCGACATCGCTTGCCGAGGCGGTTGCGATCCGCAAGGAGCATCCGGAGGCGCGGATCGTGGCGGGCGCCACCGACCTGGGGGTGCAATGGAACAAGGGGCTCCTCGATATCGAGGCGTGGCTCGACGTCGGTCGTGTGGATGGCCTCGACCGCATCGCGGTCGAGAGCACGCCGGCCGGTCCCGTGCTCGTGGCCGGCGGCACTTGCTCGTGGACCGACTACCTCGATGCATGTCGCCTTTCTTGCCACGCGCTCGTGCCCGTGCTCGAAGTTTTTGGCGGCCCGCAGATTCGGCACGTCGGCACCCTCGGCGGCAACATCGTCAATGGATCGCCCATCGCCGACTCCCTCCCGATGCTCTTTGTGACGGGCGCCGAGCTCGAGCTCGTGTCGGTGCAGGGTTCGCGGACGGTGCCGATCACGGCCTTCTTCACAGGCTACCGCAAGACCGTTCTTGCAGCCGACGAACTGCTGGCGAGCGTGCGGATGCCGCTTCCGGCGGCTGACGAGCTTGTCCGTTGCTTCAAGATCTCACGACGTCGCGATCTCGATATCTCCACATTCACAGCGGCCATCCGCGTGGCCCTTGATGGCGACACGATCCGCACCGCGGCGATTGCCTACGGCGGCGTCGGGCCGACCGTGGAGCGACTGCCGAAGACCGAGGCGAGTCTCATCGGGCGTCGGTTCACCGAGGCGTCGTTTCGCGAGGCGGGCCGCATCGCCCAGGCGGAAGTCTCGCCGATCTCCGACGTTCGGGGGAGTCGCGACTACCGGCTTTCACTCGCCCGCAATGTGCTCGTGAAGTTTTTTCACGAGCATGCATCCCCTTCATTGACCACGCCGTAACACGATGCTTCGCGAGACTACCGATCCCGTCACCGGTCCCGTCGTGGGCCGCACGACCCCGCATGACTCGGGGCGAGGGCATGTCACCGGGGCAGCACACTACATCGAGGACATGCCTCGGCGGGAAGACGAAGTCGTTGTCGGTTTCGTGCCGAGCCCACGCGCGGCAGGTCGCCTTCGCGGCATCGACACGACTGCTGCCGCGGCGGTGCCCGGTGTCGTCGCCGTGATCACCGCGGCCGACCTTCCCGCGGCCCGCCGGTTTGGACCATTGTTCCAGGACGAGCCAATCCTTGCTGACGGCGAGGTGCTCTATGTTGGCCAGCCGGTGGTGATCCTCGCTGCCGAAAGCCCGGAAGCGATGGCCGCTGCTCGGCGGCTCGTCCGTATCGACATCGAGCCAACCGAGCCGATCCTCACGATCGAACGCGCCGTCGAGCTCGGGCGATTCATTGGGCCCGAGCGGCGGATCCGTCGTGGTGATCCCGAGACCGCACTCGCGTCCGCTCCGAATCGGCTCGCTGGTGTGTTCCACAACCTTGGCCAGGAGCATTTCTACCTCGAGTCGCAAGCGGCACTCGCTATCCCCGGCGAGGGGAAGGAGATGGTCATCCACTCCTCGACGCAGGGGCCGACGGAGACGCAGCATGTCGTTGCCGAGGCGCTCGGTGTCGGAATGCATGAGGTCGTCTGCATCTGCAAGCGGATGGGAGGGGGATTTGGAGGCAAGGAAACACAGGCCTCGCTCCCCGCAGTCATGGCGGCCCTCGTGGCACGTGCGACGGGTCGCGCTGCCAGGATCGTCTACGGCCGAGACGACGACATGCGAAGTACGGGCAAGCGGCATGCCTACCGCAGCGTCTGGGAGGTGGGTTTTGATGACGATGGCAGGATCGTCGCCTTCATCGTGCGGTTTCATTCGGATGGCGGAGCTGCCGCCGACCTCTCCACCTCGGTCATGGAGCGGTCGATGCTCCATGCCGACAACGCTTACTTCCTCGAACATGCCGACATAACCGGCCGCGTCTGCTTTACGCACCATGCGCCCGCGACCGCGTTTCGTGGGTTTGGCGGCCCGCAAGGGATGGCCGTGATCGAGAACTCGATGGAGGAGATCGCGACCCATCTCCGCGGCCTGGGCAAAAAGGTCACGTCAGCCGATGTCCGCCGCAGGAATCTCTATGGCACGATCGATCGCAATGTGACGCCCTACGGCCAGATCGTGGTCCGCAATCATCTCCCTGAGATTGTCGAGACGCTTCTGGCCAGAAGTGACTACGCGGCGCGTCTCGCGGCGATTGAGGAGGCCAATCGCACGGATCGGCTCTGGTTGCGAGGGATCTCGCTGGCCCCGGTGAAGTTCGGCATCTCGTTCACCACGCGGTTTCTGAATCAGGGCAATGCGATAGTGAACGTCTACACCGATGGCACCGTCCAGGTGTCGACTGGTGGCACGGAGATGGGCCAGGGGCTTAACACCAAGATTCGGCAGCTCGTTGCCGATGCATTTTCATTGCCGTTCGAACGAGTCGTGGTGATGCCGACCTCGACGGAGAAGAACGCCAATACCTCGCCTACGGCTGCCTCGGCTGGCACCGACTTAAACGGTGCGGCGGCGCTCGTGGCCTGCAGCCAGATTCGAGAGCGGCTCACCGCCTGGGCCGCACGACAGTTTGCCGCGGCGGACATCGGGCTCACCGAGTCGATCCATCACGTCGCCTTCGAGAATGGCATGATCATTGACCGACGTGCCCCGGAGCGACGCATCCCCTTTGCTGCCGCCTGCACAGCGGCCCGACGCGACCGAATCGATCTCGGGGCCCGCGGCTTCTATGCCACTCCCGGTGTGGACTACAACCGTGAGACCGGCCGAGGCAATCCGTTTCTCTACTACACCCAAGGCGCCGCCGTAGCGGAGGTTCGAATCGACCGATTCACCGGCGAACTCACAGTGCCTCGCGTCGATCTCCTCATCGATATCGGCCGTTCGATCAATCCGGGCGTCGATATGGGCCAGGTCATCGGAGGGTTTGTTCAGGGCATGGGCTGGGTGACGGCCGAGTGCCTCATGTACGACGCCGCGGGTGGGCTCCTCTCGCGGTCCCCGACGACCTACAAAATTCCGGCGGCCTCAGACGTGCCGGCCATCTTCAAGGCGGAGTTTTTCCAAAACGACGACAATGTCGAGACAGTGGCTCGTAGCAAGGCCGTGGGCGAGCCGCCGCTCATGCATGCGCTCGCGGTGTGGACGGCGGTGAAGCACGCGGTTTCCTGTGTGTCTCCTGCTGCGGCGGCGCGGCTCTGCCTGCCGGCCACGGGCGAGGAAATTCTTCGCGCGATCGAGTCTGCGGGCGAGCCTTTTGATCCGATGGAGCCCTGGGGTCACTCGGCGGCACGTGTCGCGGCCACGAGAGACCGCACCTGAGACTTGTCACGTTACGAGAGGCTCGACCGCATGCCCGCCCCCCACGGCCTCATCGAACGGCTGGCCGAACTGTCTGCCGAAGGCATCCCCTTCGTGCTTGTGACGCTCGTCGACGTCGTCGGCAGCGCCCCGCAGGATGTGGGCACGAAGATGCTCGTAGACGCCGGCGGCCTGCGGTGTGGCACGGTCGGGGGCGGCCGCGTGGAGCAGCAGGCGATTGCAGCCGCGCAGGAGCTCCTGGCCGATCGCACTGCGCTGACGTGCAGGCTTGTGGAGTGGAATCTCAAGCGTGACGTCGGGATGACCTGTGGTGGCACGGTCAAACTCCTCTTCGAGGCCTACCACGTGCGGCCGTGGCGGGTCGTCATTTTTGGTGCCGGTCACGTTGCCCAGGCGGTGGTTCGTTGTCTACTCCTGCTCGACTGCCGGGTCGTGTGCATCGACCCGAGGCCTGAGTGGCTCGCCCGGCTCCCCGAGTCGTCGCAGGTGGAGCGTGTCGAGCTCGCAGAGCCGCGGCACTGGGTGGCGAATCTGCGGCCGGATGATTTTCTTCTGTGCATGACGATGGGGCACCGCAGTGACCTCCCGGTCTTGGAGGCCATCTTTCGGCGGGGGCTCCCGCCGGGCTACCTAGGCGTGATTGGCAGCAAGGCGAAGCGATCGGTGCTGGTGCGGGAGCTGGAGGCCGCGGGCATCGCACCGGCTGCGATCGACATGCTCCGCTGTCCAATCGGCCTGCCGCTCGGAGGCAACCAGCCCGGCGAGATCGCCATCAGTGTGGTTGCAGAGATCCTCCAAGCTCGCGACGCCGACCGTTGCCCGTGATCGAGCCTGGTGTCTGTTATCGCGGACGGAGGAGCTTGACGACCGTTGGAAGCGGAATCGTAAATACCGCCATCGCCCGGAGCCGTAGTGACGTTGAGCAACGCGGCGAAGCCCTTGACTGTATGTTTGATGGAAACGATACGCAAAAGAAAAACACAGGATTGCCGATCAATGGTGTCGGCCGACAGCGCCTGCACCGTCGGATGGTCACGATGAAACCCACGCGTCTCCTTGATCACGCCACCACGCCAGACGGCACTCCGATCACGCTCCATGAGCATGACGGTGCGATGTCGATCCGCGCCGGCAGCTTCGAGCTCATGTCGTCGCGGCAGCACCATTCGGAGGAACGGCTGGCCGAATTGGCCTGCGATGGCCTCCGCGATCGGGACCATGCAGCGGTGCTGATCGGCGGCCTCGGGCTCGGTTTTACGCTCCGCGAGACGCTGAAGTCAGTCGGATCTGATGCCACGGTCGTGGTGGCCGAGCTTGTGCCGGCCGTGATCGCCTGGAACCGTAACCCGGCCTATCGGTTAGCAGCCGATGTGATCGACGATCAGCGGGTTGAGATCGTCGCACGTGACGTGGCTGATGTGCTTACGGAGAGCCGGGGGCGATTCGACGCGATCATGCTCGACGTTGACAACGGCGCGAGCGGCCTGACGAAAGCGGGCAATGACGCGCTCTACATGGAGAGTGGCCTGGGCACAGCCAGGGCGGCGCTGAAGCCAGGTGGACGGCTCGCTGTTTGGTCGGCCGACAATGATCCACGATTCGCGGCCCGCATGGAGGAGGCTGGCTTTTCCGTGGAATCCGTGAAGGCCCGAACGTATCCGACCGGCGGAAGCTGGAACTGGATTTTTGTCGGGAAGCGATGAGATAACCTTCTCTCACGCACGCCACGAAGGAAGCTCGCAATGACAAGCCGACACACACGTCTCCCGCTCATACCGCTCGTCATGCTGGCCATGCTCAGCGTTCCATCACCCGCGATGGCGCAGGACGTGCATCACGCCCAAGGCGAGCTGGCTGGCGAAGTGACCGAGACCAGCGTGCTGCTTCAATCGAGACTCACGGCCATCGCTGGCCCAGTGCTCGATGAAACTGGTGACGTGCCCGGCGCTGCCGGTGTGGCCTGCTTTGAATGGAGCGACAACGCCGACTTTTCCAACAGCCATCGCACCGCGTGGATGAGGGCGGTAAACACCGGAGACTTCATCGTGCGGGCAAGGCTTACGGGCCTCTCGCCCGGCCATCTCTATCACTGCCGCCTGATCTTCGGCCCCGATGAGAAGAACACACAGACTGGCCCGACGCGGCAGTTCAAGACGCTGCCCCCTGCGAAGGCGAATGAGCCGATGACGTTCGTCATGGGCAGTTGCATGAACTACGCCGCGTTCATGAGCGGCAAGCCCAACGGCGGAGGGCCGGTCACCGCCACGGATGAGGACAAGAAGCTCGGCTACCCTTCCTTCGCGGCGATGGCCGCGCTCGAGCCCGACTTTTTCATCGGCACCGGTGACATCGTGTATTACGACTATCCCTACACCACACCCGCGAGGACACTCCCCGAGTTGCGGAAGAAATGGCATGAGCAGTTTCGCTTTCCGCGGCTGGTCGATTTCTTCGGTCGCACCCCTGCCTACTTCTCGAAAGACGACCACGACTTTCGCTTCAATGACGCGGATCAGGCGGGCGAGCAACTCCCCTCGCCCTCCACCGGCATCGAGCTCTTCCGCGAGCAGGTGCCGATTCTCGAGGCAGACGATCAGGTATCGCCGACCTATCGAACCCATCGTGTTCACAAGCATCTTCAGTTGTGGTTCGTGGAAGGCCGAGACTATCGCTCACTCAACTCTATGGAAGATGGCCCGGAGAAAACGCTCTGGGGCAAGGAGCAGCGGCAGTGGCTTACGCGCACGCTCGCCGAAAGCGATGCAACGTGGAAGATCATCGTCACGCCCACGCCGATGGTGGGGCCAGACCGTCCGGGCAAGAGAGACAACCACGTCAACCCGCGAGGCTTTCGCCATGAGGCTGACGCTTTCTTTGCCTTCCTCGAGAAGCACCGCATCAAGAACGTCATGACATTCGCGGGCGACCGCCATTGGCAATATCACTCCGTTCACCCCACCGGTTTTGAGGAGTTTGGATGCGGCGCGCTCAACGATGAAAACTCCATCCGAGGCACCCGTCCTGGTGCCAAAAAGAGCTCCGATCCCGATGGGCTCATCGATCAGAAATACATCTACGACGAACCGACCGGCGGCTTTATCCATGTGGCGATTGAGCCACGAGACAACGGCCAGGCCACGCTCCGGATCACCCATCGCGACGACCACGGCAAGATCCTCAACGAAGTGGTCAAGTGACGCCCTGTTCACAACGTCCAGATCGCATCATTCGACCGCCGAGACCATCACGGTATTCGGGGCTATGCAGCGCCCCCTTCGAGGGCTTCCCAGCGGGTGAAGGCATCGCGGAGGCGGGCTTCGAGGTCGCGGAGGCGCCCCTGATCATGAGCCAGCACGTCGCCCGGCCGGCGAAAATAGTCGGGCTGGACCATCGCGGCGTGGACGGCAGCGATTTCAATCTCGAGCTTCTCAATGATATCCGGGAGCGATTCGAGCTCCCGCTGCTCTTTGAACGAGCGTTTTGGTGAACTGCTTGGTGCCCTGTTTGCGGTCACCGCGGCTGTGGCAGGCTGTGATTCTGGCTTTGACTTCGGGCCGGCAGACGGCGGGCGAACCGACTCGGTGGCGGATCGAGCCCGCTGCCGCAGCCAATCGGCATAGCCCCCGACATACTCCTTCACCGTGACGGACGGATCGCCTTCCGTATGCTCAAACACGAAGGTGCTCGTGACCACGTTGTCGAGGAACGACCGGTCGTGGCTCACGACGAGCACCGTGCCCGCAAACTCCACGAGCCGTTCCTCGAGCATCTCGAGCGTCTCGGCGTCGAGGTCGTTGGTCGGCTCGTCGAGCACGATCAGATTGGCTGGCTTGGCGAACAGGCGGGCCAAAAGCACGCGGTTTCGCTCACCACCCGACAGAAACTTGACCTGGGTGCGGGTCCGCTCCGGCGTGAACAGAAAGTCTTGGAGATACCCGATGACGTGACGGGCCTGCCCGCCGATCTGCACGGTTTCATAGCCGTCTGCCACGTTGTCAGCCACAGTCTTCTCGTCATCGAGCTGGTCACGGAGCTGGTCGAAAAAGGCAATCTGAAGATTGGTGCCGAGCTTCACCGATCCCGTCGTGGGTGCGAGCTGGCCTAACATGAGCCGTAGGAGCGTGGTCTTGCCGGCCCCATTGGGGCCGATGATGCCGATGCGGTCGCCTCGCATCACCGTGGCCGAGAGATCACGGATGATCGGTCGGGTGTCTCGTAGGAACGACACGCCATCGAGTGCCGCGACGAGGGCTCCGCTCCGCTCGGCATCCTGAATTTCGAGCTTGACCTTTCCGACCGTATCCCGCCTTTGACCGCGCTGCCGCCGCATCGCCTCGAGCGCCCGCACACGGCCCTCGTTTCGGGTGCGACGGGCCTTGATACCGGTGCGAATCCACACCTCTTCCTGAGCAAGCTTCTTATCGAAGTGGGCGTTCTCCTGCTCCTCGGCAGCGAGGGCTTGTTCCTTGCGAATGAGAAACGTGTCGTAATCGCACGACCAATCGAACATGCGGCCGCGGTCGATCTCAAGGATGCGATCGGCGATGCGGCGGAGGAAGGCGCGATCGTGGGTGACGAACATGAGCGTGCCCCGCCAGCGGCCCAGAAACCCCTCGAGCCATTCGATGGCCTCGATGTCGAGATGATTGGTCGGCTCATCGAGCAGGAGGAGGTCAGGCTCTGCGACGATCGCGCGGGCGAGCAACACCCGTCGTTTCATTCCCGAGGAGAGCGTCTCAAAAGCCACGCTCCCGTCGAGCCCTGTTCGCGAGAGGATTTGGTCGACGGCATGGTCGTTTTTCCACGACGCCTCCTCGCTATCGCAGGCCGCGAGGCCCACCGCAACAATGTCGCGAACCAGCCCGGTCATGTCAGCCGGTACGTCTTGACGGAGCAGGGCAACGGTCGCGCCCGGTGCAAAGACGATTGCTCCCGCGTCGGGCTCCACGGTGCCGGCGAGGAGCCGCATGAGCGTGGTCTTGCCGGCGCCGTTGCGGCCGAGGAGGCCGATCCGCTGCCCCGCTTCCACGTGGCAGGTCACGTCGTCAAGGAGCGGCGGTCCGCGAAATCGAATCGACACATTGCGGACACTGACAAGGGGCATCGTGGTGGCCTGGCGGGGAAAGCTCGGGCCCACCAGGCTACACGGTCGTGTCGGCGAGCGGGATGTCGCCGCGGCTCACGCGGAGGAGATTCGTGACGGTGACGCGGGCGATCTCGCCCAGGGCTTCGCGGGTGAGGAAGGCCTGGTGGGCGGTGATGAGGACGTTGGGGAACGTCAGGAGCCGGGCGAGCTCGTCGTCTTGAAGCACCGTGCCGGAGAGGTCTTCAAAAAAGACGCCTTCCTCTTCCTCGTAGACGTCGATGGCGAGCCCCCCCAGGCGGCCACTCTTGAGGCCGCGGATCACGGCCGTCGTGTCGATGAGTTTGCCGCGGCTCGTGTTCACGAGCATCGAGCCCGGCTTCATGAGCGTAACCGTTGTCGCGTCGATGAGGTGGTGGGTCTCGGGCGAGAGCGGCAGGTGGAGTGACACGATGTCGCTCACAGCGAGGACATCCGGCAGCGTCGCGTAGGTGACGCCGTGGGCCTCTGCCCAGTCGGTCGAGGGAAACGGGTCGTGGGCGACAACCTTCATTCCAAAGCCTCGAAAAATCTCGGCCGCGATGCGGCCAATCTTCCCCGTGCCCACAATGCCGCAAGTCTTGCCGTGGAGATCAAACCCCACGAGACCAGCGAGTGAAAAGTTCAACTCGCGAACGCGGTTGAACGCCCGGTGAATCCGACGGTTGAGCGTGAGCACAAGAGCCACAGTGTGTTCGGCAACGGCGTAGGGCGAATAGGCCGGCACACGGGTGACCATGAGACCCGCGTCGTGGGCCGCCGCGAGGTCTACATTGTTGAACCCCGCGCATCGTAGGGCAATATGACGGACGCCTGAGTCGGCAAGTCGCTCGAGACAGTCGCGGTCGAGACGATCGTTTACGAAGACGCACACTGCCGACGCGCCTGCCGCAGTAGCGGCCGTCTCCGACGAAAGCCGGAAGTCGCGGAACTCCCAGCCGATTTCACCAGCGCCGTCGGCGGCGAGAATGTATTCACGGTCGTAGGGCTTCGTGTCGAAGAAGGCGACGGTTGGCATCGTTGGTTTCTCGGAATTGCGTCAGCCGAAGGTCGCTGGCTGGCCGGTCGCCTCGAGGACCGAGAGCCAGAGGTCGCCGTCGGGGCAGACTTCGTTGCGGCGACTCACCGCGAGGGCCATTGGAATATGGACGTAGCGGCCACGCCAGCGGCCCACCACCATCTCCGTGCGGCCGGCCATTGCGGCGTGCACGGCGTTTTGGGCGAGCCGGATGCAATACACGCTGTCGAACGGGTTGGCCTCGACGCTGCGGATCGCATAGCTTGGATCGATGTACTTGAGGTTGAGCTCGAGCCCCTCGCTCGAAAAATGGTCGGCGATCCGCGTGCGTAGAAAGAGCCCGATATCGTGGAGCTTTTTATTGCCGGACGCATCGGCACCCGTTTCCTCCGCCAGCACGAGGTTCTGCCCGGCTCCCTCGGCCGCCACGATCACGGCATGGCCGCGGTCGCGGACCCGCCGCGTGAGGTGAGCTAGGAACCCGTGGCCGCCTTCGATGGCAAACGGAACCTCGGGGATCAAGACATAGTTGGCATCGGGCTGGGCAAGCGCCGCATAGCACGCGATGAAGCCCGAGTGACGCCCCATGAGTTTCACGAGGCCGACGCCATTCGGGGAGGCCTTCGCCTCGACGTGTGCCGAGCGGATGCTTTTGGTTGCTTCGGCGAACGCGGTCTGAAATCCGAACGACTGATCGATGTAGGGGACGTCGTTGTCGATCGTCTTCGGGATACCCACGACAGCCGTGCGGCCACCACGATCGGCCACCTTTTTTGCAACCTGCATCGCACCGCGGAGAGTACCATCACCGCCGATCACAAAGAGCACGCCGATGTTGAGTCGCTCGAGGCAGTCCACGATCTCGTCGGGGTCTTGGGCCCCGCGGGAGGTGCCGAGGAGCGTGCCACCGTCTTCGGAGATTCTCGCGACGAGATCGGGTGTGAGGTCAACACAATCATGCCCAAATCGAGGAATGAATCCCTGGTAGCCGTTGCGAAAGCCGTAGATTCGCTGTACGCCGTAGTGAAACGACATCTCCATCACGATGCCGCGAATCACGTTGTTGATGCCGGGGCAGAGGCCACCACAGGTAACGATTCCGACCCGAAGCTTTGCCGGATCAAAGAAGATCTTCTGGCGCGGACCGGCTGGCTCGAAGCCGGGGAGGTCGGCGGAGGCCAGGCCGCTGGCAACCATGTCAGCGAGCGTGTCGTGGAAGAGCACGTGGTCGTTCTCACCCACGGAGTGCTCGGTCGTCTTTCGCTGCTCGATCGCGGCCTTGAGGGGCGAGTCGATCCGACAGGGGCCGAGAGTCGTGATGGCGAGATCGGCGGCATTCATCGGATGCGCTCCGTGGGTTTAGCCGGTTGTCCGCATACCGGCGGCGATGCCTTGAACACACAGCCGCAGGAGGTCGCGATGGCAATCGTTGGCAGACGGATCAGCCTCCAAGGCCCGCCGCCTGCGCCGCATGAACTCCACCTGAATGAGGTTCAGCGGATCGACGGATGGATTCCTCGCCTCGATCGAACGTTGGAACCAGGGCGTGCCTCCGAGGAGATCCTTTCCGCCGACGATGTCGAGGATGGCCTGGCGTGCCCGGTCGTATTCGGCGGCAATCCGCTGCCATATCCGGCGACGGGCGTCGGTGTCGTCATCGAGCTCGGAATAGTGGGCGGCGACCACCATGTCGGCCTTCGCGAGCGCCAGCGTGGCGTTGTCGATCGTGGCCTGGAAGAAAGGCCAACGTCGGTACATCTCGCAGACCTGCTGCCAGGCTCGGCGGTCTTCATACTTCACCTCGGTGAGCGCCGCGCCGAGGCCATACCACGCGGGAATCATGCAGCGGCTCTGGGTCCAGGCGAATACCCATGGGATCGCTCGCAGGTCGTCGAGCGTGCGTTCGCCGCGGCGACGCGCCGGCCGCGAGCCGATCGGAAGGTTTTCGATGTCGTCGATCGGCGTGGCCTTCGAGAAGTAGCCAATGAAGCCGGGCTGGTCGACAAGATCCCGATACGCGGCCAGCGATCGCTTGGCCATGCCCTCCGCGATCTCCGGCCACTCTGGCGGCGGCGGCTCAGGCGGTGACGTCGATGCGACGAGCGTGGCCCATGCCACCTGGTCGAGATGACGACGGGCGATCTCGACGTCGTCGTATCGCTCCGCAAGCACCTCGCCTTGCTCCGTCAGACGAAGACTCCCATCGAGGGTTTCGGGCGGCAGCGACAGAATGCCGCGGGCAGCCGGGCCACCACCGCGACCGAGCGAGCCACCGCGACCATGGAAGAACGTGATCGATACACCGCGGGCCGTGGCAGCGCGGTGCAGCCGCTCTTGGGCCGATTGAAGCCCACAGCACGCGGCGAGGTAACCGCCATCCTTTGTGCTATCGGAGTAGCCGACCATCACCATCTGACGGTCGCCGCGTGCGACAAGGTGCTCTCGGTAGGCAGGTTCATCAAGCATCGCACCGAGCGTCGTATCGGCATGGGCCAGGTCGTCGATCTTCTCGAAGAGCGGCACGATGGCGATGTCATGATCGGCTATTGGCCTGCCAGCCGCCGCGGCTCGTCCCTGCGCCCACCGCCAGAGCCAGAGCACGCAGAGGACGTCGGCGGGGCACTGCGTGAGACTCACGATCGCGCCGCCGAGACATTCCTGGCCGAACCGCACTGCGGTGTTGTGGAGGAGCGTGAAAAGCGCAAGCGTGTCAGCGGCAAGCGGTGGAAGCGATTCGGTTGGCACCTCGCCCACAGTGCCGAGCGATGTCACCAGCAGTCGGGCCCGCTCCTGGGCCTCGAGCTTCTTATAGGCCTCCGGATTCTCCAGAAGGCCCGCCTCTGCCAGCACGGCTCCCATGATGTCGGCGTAGGCACGGGCGTCTTGGCGGACGTCAAGCCGGGTCATGTGGAGGCCAAATGTGCGGGCCAAGTCAAGCCATGCCTGGGGGGGCGAGTCGAGCGAGAGACCGTGATCTTCGCGGAGGCATTCGACGAGGAGGGCCACGTCGGCAACGAAGTCGGCGCCCGATTGATAGGCGAGCGGCGGCACGCCGTCGTCGGCAAGCGTGACGCATCGGGAGGCCGCCAGCCTGAGACGGATCATCGCGAGCCACCGGCGATAGACCACGTTGGTATCAAACGGCTCGAGCGCCGCCGCCATGTCTGGATGGGTAGCGACAAATACGTCGAGCCGCTCGGCGAGTGGCCGACCACCGGCCGCCGACCGCAGCGAAATCGTGAGCATCTCGGAGAGGCTGTCGCACCACTCAAGGTGCTGGTCGATGGCCGCGTGCCTGAGTCGCTCGAGCGCCGCTGCCGTCACGTCGGCTGTCACGAACGGGTTGCCGTCGCGGTCTCCCCCCATCCACGAGCCGAAGCTGAGCACGGTTGGGATATGAAACGCACAGCCTGGGTAGGCGTCGGCCAGGGACTGCCGGAGGGATGCATAGACCTCCGGTACGGCCTTCCATATACGGGGCATAACCGAGAGCCCGCGATCCACCTCGTCGAGCACCGACGGCCGCGTGGGCCTGAGAAATTCGCTTTGCCAGAGCACCACGAGTTCGGCCCGCAGCCCCGCCTCGAGGCGGCGTCGCTCGCGGGGCAGGATGTCGGGGTGGTCGAGCGCCTCGAGGCTCGATCGCATCCGTCGGAGCTTCGCTCGAATGTTTCGTCGCTTCGCCTCACTCGGGTGCGCGGTGAAGACGAGCTCCACAGAGAGGCGATCGAGCGCCGCCTGAAGGGCGTCAGCCGTGAGGCCAGTGTCTCGGAACGCGGCGACACCTCCTGCGAGCGATTCGACAAGGGGCTTGGGATCGCGAGACCGTTCTCGGTCGCGGAGGACGCGAACTCGTTGCCGGTCCTCCGCGATGTTGACCAAATCAAAGAACACGCTGAATGCCCGGGTAACAATCGTGGCCTGCCGTTCGTCGATAGCGGCGATTTTCTCGTCAAGCGCGGCCTCGGCGGCATGGTCGCCTGAGCGTCGGGCGCGAGCGAGCCCGCGAACCTCCTCCACAAGATCGATCGCCTCCTGTCCCTCCAACTCACGAATCACCTCACCGAGCATGTCGGCCAAGAAGCGGACATCACGCCGCAGGAGCTCGTCATCGACCACGGCAAAACCTTTCGAGGTGGGGTACTGGCAGAGACCCCAGCATAGGGCGAGCAAATCCCGCGCCAACCGTCGGCACGCCTCATGGATTCCAAATATCCCCGCTCTCGCCGAGCAAATGGATGCCAGACGGGCTGGAATCCCGGCACCACGCTGCCGCGCTGGTAGGCAAATCTTCAGGTTCGGCGCATGGTCGCGTATGCTCGCTCGCATGACTCGTTTCCTTGTATCCGTCGCGTTTGCCATCGCCGCGCTCTCCGGGCTCTCGTCGCTCCTCGCTGATCCCCATGGCGCGGACCTCATCCGACGCCTTCAGCGCGAAGCCGAGGAGTCAGGAAAGGCCTCGTGGGGGCATTGGGGCGACAATCCGGACCGCTACGTCACCTGGTCAAACCACGCAAATCGATTGATCCCGGTCTACACCTTCGGCATCGGCCTCAAATCGGTTTCGGGCTCGAAGAGCGTCTACCGCGACGAGGGTCGCCTCCGCGAACTCTACGGCTACCTTCCCGACCACACGCTGAACACCGATGCCGACTATTTCGACCAAACCGACGTATACCGGCTTCAGGTGGCGGCTGCTGACGCCGGCAAGAAGTACATCGTGCTCGTGGTCTTCGACGGCCTCGACTGGATGATGACCAAGACCGCGGCGATCGCGACGACCGGTCGTGTCGCATACTCCGACGGCCGTGGCACCGGCTTCGCCTTTCAGGACTATCCCGGCTGCCCAACCGATTTTGGATATTTTGTCACGAGCCCCGCGAACGACGGCACGATGGTTGATGTGGATGCCCAGGCTCTCAAAAACCCTGGCGGCACGAAGCAGGGGGGCTACGACCCAGCTCGTGGTGGAGCAACGCCGTGGGCGGCGCGGCCCAACCTCACCTACCTGATCGGCCGCGACCGCGAGAGGCCCCACGCCTACACCGATTCAGCGGCGTCGGCGACGTCGCTGTGTACCGGCCACAAGACATATAACGACGCCATCAACGTTGGCCCCGACGGCAAGCAGCTCGAGCCCGTGGCTCGGCTGCTCCAGAAGCGAGACTATGCGGTCGGCGCGGTATCGAGTGTGCCTGTGCCTCATGCGACACCAGGCTGTGCGTATGCCAACAATGTTTCCCGGGACGACTACCAAGATATCTCGCGCGACCTTCTCGGTGAGCCATCGGTGGCCCATCCTGTGCCGCTGTCCGGTCTCGACGTCGTGATCGGTGCGGGATTCGGGGTCACGGCCGACGACGACTCGAAGCAGCAGGGGCGAAACTTCGAGCCGGGCAATAAGTATGTGGCCGACTCGACCCTCGCGGTGATCGATGTGGCCGCGGGCGGGCGATACCGCGTGGCCATGCGAACCGCGGACTGCTCCGGCACCGAGGTCCTCGCGGAGGCTGCTCGCGATGCCGCCGATCGCGGTCTCCGGCTCTTCGGTTTCTTCGGCACCGCTGAAGGAAATCTTCCGTTTCGCACGGCCAATGGCGATTTTGATCCCGGGCAGGGCAATCCAGAAGCCCCGGATGATCCCGACGGCGATCGGCTCCGCAAGAAGTACGGCTCCCACATTCACTATTCCAAGGCAGACGTCGAGGAGAATCCAACGCTCGCTGACATGACCCGCGCGGCGCTCGACGTGCTCGGCACCCGTGAGCGGTTCTGGCTCATGGTCGAGGCCGGTGATGTTGACTGGGCCAGCCATGCCAACAACATCGATACCGCGATCGGCGCCGTGCAGAGTGGCGACGCGGCCGTCCGTGTGATCTTCGACTGGATCGAGAAGCACGACGCCTGGGAAGACGCCGCCGTGATCGTGACAAGCGACCACGGCCACCTCTTCGTGCTCACCGACACCGAGGCGCTCATACCGCCCAAGGCTCCGTAGCCCCGCGCAGATCATCAGCCGGTGTTGTATGTCCGCAGGCGGCCGGCGGTTGCTTCGCGTGTGAACTTGTAGAAGTGCCAGTGGGTCACGCAGCGATTCATGTATTGGGCAAACCCGATGATGTCTCGGCGGTACTTCAGGTTCCGCGTGAAAAAGTACGTCACATAGGCCCTCCCGACTGTCGAAAGTGACCCATCGCGACAAAGTGCCCGAAACAGTGACCACAGCAGGGAAAGGCCGTAGAGCAGGGTCGGAACGCGGCGGCCTTCGCCGGCCTTCTTGCACATGGCGGCCCGGCGCTCGAGGTACTCCGGATACTCATAGACCTTGAAATACCGGTCGAAGAACGCCTCCGGGGAATACAGCCGCTTGACCAGGTCCCAGTAGCCGTCCCGCAATTGATCTCGGGTCATCTGCTTCGGGAGAAAATTGCAGTTGGCGTCTTCCTCAAAAAGACGGCCCTCAGCCTCGAGCCGCTTGTAAAGGGGCGTTGTCGGAATCGCCTGGAGCATCCCGACCATCGCAAGCGTGATCCCGTTTTGTTGGATGAATTGGAACTGGTCCTCGAAGATCGCCAGGTCATCGCTGTCAAAGCCGACGATAAAGCCGGCGTTGATGTCGAGGCCGGCATTCTGGATCCGTGCCAGCTTGGCCTCGAGAGAGTCTCCTCGCACATTTTGGAACTTCTTCGTCTCGTTGAGCGACTCGACCCGCGGTGTCTCGATGCCGATGAACACGCTGCGGAAGTTGGCCCGATACATCAGATCCAAAAGCTCTTCATCGTCGGCAAGATTGATGCTGGCCTCGGTCGTCAGACGCAGCGGGTAGTTGTGTTCTTCCATCCACACAACGAGTTTCTCGAGGAGAATCTTGGCCTTTTTTTTGTTGCCGATGAAGTTGTCGTCCACGATGAACACGGAGTGAAAGCCGGCCTTTCGCATGTCATCGAGTTCGAGCACGAACTGATCCGCGTCTTTGACGCGGGGTTTGCGTCCGAAAATCACGATGATGTCGCAGAACTCGCACTCGAAAGGGCAGCCTCGCGAGTACTGCAATGCTCCCGTCGCATAGCGGCTGACTTTGAGATGGTCGTAGCGGGGCCGAGGCACGGTCGTCATGTCAGTCGGCTGTGACTGTTCGTATCGCGCGTCGGTCTGTTCTCCGCTGGCATAGGCATCGAGAAACCGAGGCCACGTGGTTTCCGCTTCGCCCACGAACACCGCGTCGCAGAGGCCATCAAAGAAGGCTTCGTTGACACTCGCAAGCGGGCCGCCCACGACGGTGAAGACATCGATGCTGCCGAGACGCTCCAAAATCTGGCGGATGCGTTCCTTTTGGACCGTCATTCCTGTCACGCCGACGATGTCGAACGTGGCGACAAAATCCCAATCGATCTCCTCGACATTCTCATCGAGGAGGTAGACGTTGTGGTCGCCGCAGAGGCCCGCCACCGAGGAGAGCGCCCCGGAAATCATGGTGCTGCGTTTGCCGCCTGGATAGAGCGGCAGCGCGTATTCGAAGCCCCAGTACGACGGCTCGAAACGCGGGTTGATGAGGCAGATGGAGAGCGTCCGACGCTGAGCCGAATCGACAACAACGTCATCCACAATGGGTAGGGTCACCATGCAGGCGATGTTCTCCGGTTCCTCAAGGAGAGGCTTGCGCCAACGCCACGTGTGCCATCGAGCACGCGACGAGCGGGGACGATTGACCGCGGAGGATAGGGGATTCTCCTGGGTTTCCGTAGGCCAATTTGCAGAGATTGCCATCGAAGGCCTTGCGGCAATCCCCGACCACGCAGGGGTTTTCCAGGGTTTGTTAGGATGTGGCCCTCACCAAGGAGCCCCCCATGTCTGGTCAAACCGCCCGCCGTACGCCGATCGTTGCTGGGAATTGGAAGATGAACCTTGACCGCGTGAAAGGCGTGGCATTGGCGGCTGCCGTGGCCAGCCGGCGAGGCGAGGCGACCGGTGCCGACATCGTGCTCTGCCCACCATCGGTGTACCTCGTGCCGGTCATCGACGCCGTGGCCAGCGCCGGTGGCCGTGTCGGAGTGGGTGGCCAGAACGCCTCTGACAAGCCGAGCGGTGCCTATACGGGCGAGGTAGCCCCTGGGATGCTCGTCGATATCGGCTGCCAATACGTTATCCTCGGCCACTCCGAGCGGCGAACCCTTTATGGGGAGACTGATGCGTCAGTCAATGCGAAGACCAAGGCGGCACTCGCGGCGGGGCTCATCCCGATCGTGTGCGTCGGGGAGACGCTTGCCGAGCGGGAAGCGGACCGCACGGAGGCGGTGGTGACCGAGCAGGTAAATGGCTCGCTCGCCGGACTCTCCGCAGCCGACCTCGAGAAAATTGTCGTCGCCTATGAGCCCGTGTGGGCCATAGGCACAGGCAAGGTCGCCACACCCGAGCAGGCCCAGGAAGTTCACGCGACCATCCGTGGCCTCCTGGCTGGCCTCGCCTCACCAGCGACAGCGGCCGCGATGCGCATCCAATATGGAGGCAGCGTGAAGGCCGACAACGCGGGGGATCTCGCGGCCTGCCCTGATATCGACGGGGCCCTCGTGGGGGGCGCGAGCCTTGAGGCCGATGCCTTCCTGGCGATCGCCAAGGCCTTCGCAGCTCGTCAATAATCGGCCCTGGAACGACTCGGGATTCACGCCGCCCTCCGTCAGCGGCTATGATTTTGCCCTCCGCCAAACCTGCTTTGCTTTAGGAGCTTCTTTTTCGATGGAGTATTTCATCCGTTTTCTGCTCGGCTTCCTCCTTGTGTTCATGTCGCTCTTCATGATTGCGCTGGTCCTTATCCAACGGGGCAGGGGAGGCGGTCTGGCAGGTGCGTTTGGTGGAGCAGGCGGGCAGAGCGCGTTTGGCACGAAAGCTGGGGATGTGTTCACGCGGGTGACGGTCATTGTGGCCTCCTGCTGGATTCTGCTGTGCATCCTCGCGATCAATGTGCTTGGCAAGCCGACATCCAGAATCTCGCCAAACCTTGGCGGTGCGGCCCAGCAGGCGGTCCCTTCGGATATCCCCGCCCAGCCCGCCGAGAGCGATATCCCAGCGGCATCCACCGGCGCCGAAAAGACGGAAGAGTCCAAGCCAGAAGCCAAGGCAACGGAGACAGCGCCTGCTGCATCGGCCGAAGGAGCTCCTCAGGTCTCGCCCGCTGCCGAGACCAATGACCAGCCCGGCAAGACCGACGAGCCTGCATCGGCCCCCGATGCTCCAGAGGCGGAGGCACCTGCACCAAGCCCGCCGGCAGAGCCTCCTGCCGTTGATCCAGAGCCGGTGACTGAAAAACCTGCCCCTGAGCCTGCCGCCCCGGCGGCCGAGTGATCATGCCGAAGAGCATGACGGGGTGTGGCGCAGGGAGTGCGGCAGCGGATGGCAGCGCGTGTCGGGTTGAAGTTCGAACGGTGAACAACCGCGGCTTCAAGCTGTCGGTCCGCGCCCGTGAGAATTTTTTTGGCCTTGAGTCGCGAATTGAAGCGGTCGTGCGTGAGCGGATGCACCGCGGCACCATTTCGGTCGTCCTCGAGGTGCGCGGTGGCGCTGCCTCGGCCACCCGACGGCTCGACTACGACCAGCTAGCCGCCTATCTCGATGACCTCGAGCGATTCGCGGTGGCTCGAAACCTGCCGCTCCCGCAACGCGTGGATGGCATCCTTAGCCTGTCTGGCGTGGTCACCGATGCGACGCCGTCGAGCGATGCGGTGGAGCAGACCTGGCCAATCGCTGCCGAAGCCCTTGGCAAGGCTCTCGATGGGTGCGACGCGATGCGGCTCGCGGAAGGGGCGGCCCTTGCGGCCGACATGCGGATCATCATCGCCGACATCCGACGGCTTGTCGGGGTCATCCAGGCCCGAGGCCCCGCAGCCGTCGAGCGGCAACGCGAACGGCTCATCGAACGGATCGGTAGCCTCCTGGCCGAACGCGGCGTCAAGCTTTCCGAGGCCGATATTACCCGCGAGATCGTCCTGCTTTCGGATCGGTCCGACATTGCCGAGGAAATCGTGCGGCTCGAGAGCCACCTCGACCAGTTCGAGCGGCTCCTCGGCGAAGATTCACCGGGACGTCAGCTCGACTTTCTCTCGCAGGAACTTGCCCGTGAGGCCAACACGACCGGGTCCAAGAGCTCGGATGTGGAAATTGCCCACGCGGTTGT
This sequence comes from Pirellulales bacterium, assembly GCA_041746715.1. GTDB lineage: Bacteria > Planctomycetota > Planctomycetia > Pirellulales > UBA1268 > QWPN01. Next base: position 50,768 of record JBGTGN010000112.1, read on the forward strand.
CGAGGTCAAGACACTCATCGAGAGGCTCCGCGAGCAGGTGCAGAACCTTGAGTGAGGAAGCCATTCAGACGCTCTGAACGTTCAGTACAGGACGGGCCCAACGGGCGGGTGCAGAACCGATTGCGAAAAGACGGTACAACAGCGTGATGGCAACCAGCCTTGGCAAACTCGTCGTCGTCTCCGGTCCTTCCGGCGTGGGGAAAACCACGCTCCTGCGACGGCTCCTCGCGCGGCTCCCAGCCCTCGTGCCGAGCGTGTCGGCCACGACCCGCCCCCCCCGTGCAGGGGAACGAGACGGCCTCGACTACCACTTCATCTCCCTTGAGGATTTCGAGCGACGTCGGGCCGCAGGGGAGTTTTTGGAGTGCTGTCAGGTCTACGGTCGGCAGCATTGGTACGGTACTCTCGTGGCCGAAGTAGCCCCCCGAATGGCTTCTGGCCAGTGGGTCGTGCTCGAAATCGACGTGGAGGGTACACTATCGGTGCTCACGAAATACCCTGAGGCGATCACGATTTTCGTCGAGCCATCCCACCCCGACCAGTTGCTCGAACGGCTCCAAGGCCGTGGCACCGAGTCGCCGGAGGCGATGGCCCGTCGGCTCGAAGTGGCCCGTCGGGAGCTTCTGGAGGCCCACCGCTACCGATACCGCGTCGTCAACGAGAATGTTGACGAGGCGCTCGATGGCGTCCAGGGCATCCTTGAGGCGGAAGGCTTTGCACCGGCGGCCCATCGAACGGCCGACGACACGAATCAACCCGCACCTTTTACGTCCAACCCTGGAGTCAGCGCATGATCGACGACCTGAGAGAAGAAGAAATTGTCAACAAGGTGGGAGGGCGGTTCAAGCTCTCGACGCTTATCCAGAAGCGGATGGTCGCACTCAATGCGGGCAGCCGTCCGCTTGTCGATTCCCCGAGCCCAGACAAGATGCAGATCGTCATCGACGAGATCAAGCAAGACAAGATCTATCTCGACACGTCGATGAACCTCCGCATCACCGGCGAGTCGCCCGAAGCTGGTGGTCCACTCGATTTCGACCCCACCATCCTCTAAACCGGCCGGCGTGCCATCCATGGCCCCGGCGGCCTTGCCAGCCCTCCGGCTGGCTGGGAGCCCTCCCGGCTCCTATTTGTCGAATGCGTCGTCGTGGGTTGTGGTTGGGACAGACGGGGACTACCGTTGGGTTTGCCGGTCACTCCGTGATAAGTGAATGATTTGATCGCCGTACGGCATTTCATGAGTATCACTGGTCGTGAGATCGTGCTGGGGGTGAGCGGCGGAGTCGCGGCGTTCAAGGCGGCAGCGCTCGCGAGCATGCTCGTGCAGCGTGGTGCTGGTGTCACGGCCGTGCTCACGCGCAATGCGCGCCGGTTTGTCGGCGAGGCCACGTTTGCGGCACTTACCGGGCGGCCCGTGGCCATGCGAGGTTTTGATGCGGGCCGCTATCCGCTCGGGGCCCATATCGAACTGGCTGGGAGGGCCGATCTGGTGATCGTGGCCCCAGCGACTGCCGACTTCCTCGCCAAAGCAGCGATTGGTGCCGCAGACGATTTGTTGACCACGCTCATTCTCTGTGCTGAGTGCCCGCTGCTTGTCGCGCCCGCCATGAATGCAGCGATGTGGGCAAAGGCATCCGTGCAGCGAAACGTGGAGCGTCTTGTGGCCGATGGGGCCCAGATCATTCCGCCGGGCAACGGCTGGCTGTCCTGCCGTCAGCAGGGAGCTGGGCGAATGGCCGAGCCCGATGAGATCGCGGGGGCCATTGAAGCGACGCTGGCGGCGGCCCCGCCGAGCACCAGCGTCTGAGCCCACGCGAGGAGCCTTCAAACACCACGATGGCCCGCATCCTGCTCACGGCTGGGCCCACGCGGGCCCATCTTGATGACGTCCGCTATCTCACGAACGCGTCGAGCGGCCGGATGGCTGCGGCCTTGGCCTCGGCGGCAATCGCCCGTGGCCACGAGGTGACGATCGTGAGCGGTCCGGTGCATGTGCGGTATCCAGCGCGAGCCCGTGTCGTGCCGGTTGTCACCACGTCTGAAATGCTGGCGGCGTCGCTCGCCGAGCTACCTCGCTGCGATGGCGTGATCGCCGCTGCGGCCCCCTGCGACTTCGAGCCGGTCGAGCGGGTGCGGGGCAAGATCCCTCGCGTTGGCGATGGCCTCACACTCGAGCTTCGACCCACGCCGGATGTGATCGCGACACTAGCCCGCAAGGCCCCGCGAGACCGGTGGTTCGTCGCCTTCGCCCTCGAACCGGGCGCCGACCCGCGACGGGCGTTTGAAAAGATTGAGGCCAAGCGGTGCGACCTCATCGTCGTCAACGATCTGACGGCGATGGAAGGGACGGAAACCGCGGTGACGGTCTACGACCGGAAGCACGTGGCCGTTGGGAGCCGGGCCGGCACCAAGCGGGTTGTCGCTGGCTGGCTCATCAAGCTGCTCGAGGC
>JBGTGN010000113.1:0-52557 GCA_041746715.1 Pirellulales bacterium
GTGAGCGCCCACCACGCCCATATGCTTCGCGGGGCGATTTTCGCTTCGGCGGGGCAGTTCAGCGTTTCGCGGCAGCCCGCCGCTTGGCTCGCTTGGTCATCTTGGCATCGGCCCGCGCGAGTCGTTCCTCGACGCGGTACTGGCGGATGGCTTCGGGGTGCGATTGCTTCCAGCCATCGGGCCGCAGCGAGGCGTAGTCAGTGTCACCAGCCAGCAGCCGATCGAGCACGTCCTTGACGTAGGCGAACACATCGAGGTCGTTGCGAACCGCGCTACTCACGAGCGTCATGAGATCGGCAGCGCGATAGCCCGCATCCACACTGCCGATGAAGAGCCAGTTTTTGCGGCCCAAGGCCACCTGCTTCATGAGCTGCTCGGTCTCGTTGTTGTCGATCGGCATGAGACCGTCGTCGAGATAGACCATGAGGTGCTCGAACTGATTCCGCACGTAGGTCAGCGCCTTGCCGAATGACTCTTTCGGCATCACGCCCGCGACTGCATCGCTCGCCAGGTACTCTCCGATGCGTTCCCAGATCGGTCTCGCCTCGGCGTTCCGAAGCGCTCGCCGCTCGTCTGCTGTCATGGGCTTTGCACGGTCTTCGATGTCGTAAAGTTCGAGGAACATGGCAAGCAGCACGGCCGAACGAACCGGATCGTTGTCTCTCGCATGAAAGATCTTCCTTCTGGCGTGCGCCACACACGCGGCACGGATGATCCGCCCATCGCTCCTCGTACGGACTGCTTCATAGCCCGAGTAGCAGTCGGCCATGAGGCTGCCGGTGAAGCCATCCAGGAACAGCTCCGGACCGTCTCGATGTCGGCTGACCGTGAAGTCAAAGACATTGATCGGTTGCGTGAGGCTCCGGTACGCCCACATCCGTGCCGTGATGCTGCCACGATCTTCTGCCTGCGCTTCCGCGATCACTTCGCGGGCGCGGGCAGTCTTCGGGTTCTCGGAATCGGAGGGAAACGAAGCGTCGTTCACGACGAGTGTGACCGTCGTATCATCGGTGCCGATGATCGGTCCGGCCCGCACCACCTCCCGGAGGTGCGCGACCAGTGGTCGAATGAGGTGGGCTGCGGACTTCAAGATGTTCAGGAGCGTGCTCCTGGCAGGAGTCCAGCCACACGACGCAAAAAGGTCTTGCTGGCGATAGACCGGCATGTGGTAGGCGTACTTCGCGACCATGATCTCGGCCGCGACGCTCGTGTCGTACTTGTTGCCTTCGACGAGCCCCTTCGGTCGCGGTGCTGCTACGACGCCACACTCTGGTGCCTTCGTGCAGGCGTACTTTGGAATGAGCGTTCGCTCGATGATCATCTGCGGTGGAATGACGACAAGCTTCTCCTGCTCGTCATATCCGATGAACTGTCGCTCTCCGTGCTCAGGGCAGGTCTTCTGATCCTCAGGAACATCGAGGATCACCTCACGCCGTGGCAGGTGATCGGGGAACTGTTCGTTGCGGGACTTGCGAGCCTTCTTCTTTTGGCGCTCGTAGCCAGCGATCGCTTCGATCGCTGCATCGGCGATACCTTCCGCAGCATCAACGACATCGGGAGTGTTGCCGAAGTCCAGTACGAACTGCCTCGGATCCGGCAGGTACCGCTCCATCTTCTTGCGGAACGCGAGTTGGAGCGCGAGGTCTCGCTCGGCGATGGCTTTTGCAAGAGCGGCCTTCTGCTCTTCGAGCTGCTGGTTCTGCTGCTCAACGAGCGCTGCGTGTGCAGCAATGATCGTGTCGCGATTCGTGATCGCGGCATCCTTCTTCACGAGTCGCGCATCGCGCTCGCGGAGCAGCCTGTGGCAGGCCGCGAGGTCACTCGGATACGCACTTGCAGATGGCATGCACGCATCATGCAAAGTGATTCAGTCTTTGCAAGACCAGATTCACTCGCACACAAAAAATAATCGCGTGCCAAATGCGCGATGAGTTCTGTCAGCTCACGCGTTGCATCCGCTTGCGTCGGCGCACGCTCTCGAGACGAACGCCGCCGAGGATCATCGCGAGCTGGGTCGAGTCGATGCGCACGCGTGCTTCACCATTCCGCGATGCAACCGTCTCGAACGTTCCCTCTTCGAGTCGCTTGTACCAGAGGACGTAGCCGTCGCCGTCCCACCAGAGCGCCTTGATGCGGTCCTGTCGCTTGTTCACGAACAGAAAGAGACTGCCATCAGAGGGGTCAGCACCAAAGGTGCCGCGGATGATTCCGGAGAGCCCATCAAAACTCTTCCGCATGTCGGTGGTGCCGGTGTGGAGATAGATCGTCGGTGGTGGGGCGATGCTCAGCATGGCTGTGACACTCCTGACAGCGCCTCGATCGCAACCCGCATAAGATCGGGGCGGTCCTCGGGTATCTCGAGCACCGCTCCTGCCGGGAAGCGGAGCGGCATCGACCGCCCGCCGATGATGTCGACCGGCGCGAACACCGGCGCCGATGGCTCGAGAGGAACGCCGTTATCGGCACACTTCCGCCGCCAGTACCAAAACGTCGGCTCCGTCACTCGCTCCCGCGAGCAGAACCGGGACACCGTCAGGTCGGACTCCTCAAAACGCCGCAGTCGCTCCTGCCACTCCAGTGCCTTCGCCTGATTCGCCTGCCTGCCCATGAAAAGCCTCCTCGAATACGGGGTGAACAAGGTCAACCCGTGAGGCTATCCCGATCGTCAAGGGTGGCTGTGGTGGGCGCACACCCACAAACGGCAGTTGGGGCACCTCGGCAAACTGGAGCCCGAGCGGCACGCCCACAACTACCAATCCCGTGGTGTTTGACGGCACTGGCACGAATCTCAACACCACGACAAACGCGGCGCGTACGGTGGAGTCGCTGACGTATACGTCGGGGCAGACGTCAACGGTGACGATCAACGCTACAACCACGAACACTTTGCGAGTGACGAGCACGGCCGCCATCGTCGTCGATGCTGGCAATCATGTCATCACCGGCAACGGCACGGGCAGCAGTGGCACTGCGTGGGACTTTGGACTTCAAGGCACCAACCAAACGATCTCGATCGCTGGCAGTGCGAGCCTTGATATCCAAGGTCGCGTTGCCAATACGAATGGCCCAACCTCTCAGACAAACCGATCCGTGACCAAGTCTGGAAATGGCACACTGATCCTATCGGGGCAGAACGGGGGCAGCGGTGCGTGGCAAATGAATGGCGCCAACTCGTTCAGTGTCACTCAGGGCGTGGTGCGCCTTGCGAATTCCAATGCGTCCGGTAATTCGGGCAACAATTTCGTGATTGCTGAGCCCGCTGCCCTCGAACTTTCAGGTGGCTTCAGTCAGGGCATTACCGCCGGCAACATCACGCTCAACGGCACTGGGATCGGTGCCACCGGTGCCCTCCGCAACATCAGCGGCAACAACAGCATCAGCCCCGCGGCGAGTTCGACGGGCACCATTGTCTTGAGCGCTGCCTCCAGCATCGGTGTCGATGCAGACACCTTGACGCTCGGCAAAGGCATTTCGGGGAGCAATAGCCTCACCAAGGTCGGGGCCGGCACGCTTGTGCTGGGCCGCGAGGCCGGCATCAACAACAACACGTATTCGGGTGCCACACTAATCGATGGGGGCACACTTCGGTTCGCAATTACAGGCGCGCTGTACAACGACACCTCCGCCAACTGGACTGCCGCCAACATCAACGCGAAAAATGGAACCACGCTCGCGTTCAATGTTGGTGGCACAAGTGAGTTCACGACGGGCAACGTGACGACTCTCCTCACCAACCTCGCCGCCAGCTCGAGTGCCACCAACGGCATGAATGCCGGCTCGAGCCTTGGCTTTGACACGACGAACGCTGGAGGATCGTTCACGATCAGCGACGCGATTACAAACACGACCGGTGCGTCCGGTGGAGCCCGCGGTCTCACGAAGCTCGGCACCGGTGCGCTCCTGCTCTCCGGCACCAACACCTACACGGGGCCGACACTGGTCAGCGCCGGCACGCTCCAGGTAAACGGCACCCACACGCCGGGCGGTGGCGCAGGAGACTACACCGTGGCCAGTGCCGCGACACTGATGGGTTCGGGTGCCACCAATGGCGATTTGCTGGTGTTGGCAGGCGGCACGATCGCGCCGGGAACGAGCGTCGAATCGCTCGGCGTGGGATCGGTCTCCATCGATGCCGGAACGTATGCCTACGAGATTGACTCGACCGCGGTGAACGCCGACCTGCTCTATGGCGACGCCGGGAGCACGCTCACGCTGACCGGGTCGCCAACGCTGAGCTTGAGTGAGCTGGGCGCCGGTACGGTGCCGCTCAACACGAAATTCACCCTGATCTCGTACGACGGTGCGTGGAATCTTGGAGAGTTCGCAGGACTGCCCGACGACTCGACCTTCTCCTTCTCGGGAACGGACTGGCTCATCAACTACAACGACACGTCGTCTGGATCAAACTTCAGTAGCGACGCCAACGCCAACGGTACGGCCTTCGTCACGATTACCGCCGTGCCCGAGCCTGGCATGCGCGCCCCGGCGGCGATCGGCCTTGCCGGGCTGGCTTATGCCGCGAGCCGGCGTCGGCGCCGCTTGGATTCACCCCGATGAGGTGAATCATCGCGGCTGGTTGGCAGCGGGCCACGAATGGGTCGTCGGCATCACAGCATTCCGATGCACAACTTCCACGAAACTAGCGTATGAAAGTGGCACGCAAAGTGCCGCCACGCAAAACATTTTTGCCGGATATGGAAACTTTTGCCTGGTAGTCTTTCTCGAAGTTTGTGGGTACGTGGCGACCGGTCATACTGGCTGGCAGCGTGATGCCAGAACCTGTGAGTGTTCTTGGAGCGCTTACCGAGGAACGGGAGGACGAGAGCCATGATGATCATTTTCCGCACCGTGTTCACGGCGACCATCGTTGCTCTTGCTACTTGCACTGTTCAGGCCACGCCGATTGCTGACTGGAAGGTGCTCTTTACGGCAGGGCCTACGCCAGTCAACTCAGGCCTGACCACGAACAGTCCCCAGTTCGGCGACGGGACCGCAGGCCAGATGGACGGCATTGGAGTTGCGGGGCGTTTCGGCACCTCGATCTCTCCCGAATCGGTCACGCTGGCCGTTGGCGAGACCCTGACGGTGACCGCGGGCGTGACCCTCACCGGAGGCATAGCAGGCTCCAACTCGGCGTATCGTTTTTCGATTCAAAACGATGGCGTGCAGTTCGCGGCGAATAGCTCAGAAAACTGGTTGGGCGGGTGGATGCACACGCTCGGATTGAGCGATGGGGCGAATCCCGCGATCTATGAAACAAACACGACGGGCAACTACATGAGCACAGGGGGCACCGCCTCGGAACTGGGTGCAGGCAACTCCACGAGCGGCACGTTCTCCGGCGATTCCGCGACGCCCTACACATGGACGATGGCGATCACCCGTGATTCGGGAACAACGGTAGACATCGTCAGCAGCTTCGTCGGCGGCCCATCGAGTTTCAGCCAAACGATGACCGCAAATAACGTGACGACCGGCAACTTCACGTACACCGCCGTGGGCATCCTAACAACCGGCCAATCCGACCTCGACCAACTGACTCTCTCCAACGTCCAGTTCGCGGTCGTCCCCGAGCCATCGACCGGCGTCGCCCTGCTTGGCGGTTTCGGCGCAGCGGCCTGGCTTTGCCGCCGTAGGGCGAGGCAGATGGTGATCTGCGATGAAGCTGGAACATCTCCGTCGCGGCAACGCCCCGTGGTGAGGACGAGAGAAGTCCGGAGGCTTGAACAATGAGGACAACGATGCCCCAGCCCCGCCCCGTCTTGGCAGCCGCTCTCGTAGCGGCATTGGCGCTTTTCAGTTCGGTCAGCCACGCAGCCGTGATCACGCTCGACGTAGTGGCAGACACGTACCTCACGACTGCCGCCCCAGACACGCCCCAATACAACGATCCCGATGACGAAGTCATCGTCGGGAACACGGCTTCGGGTTCGGGCCAAGCCTACCATGGCCTCATTCGTTTCGACACTTCATCGGTCGTGGTTCCCATCGGGCAGACAATCGATGTCACGAGCGTGATCCTGTCCACCTTGAATCGGAACACTGCAGGTGGTGGATCATCCCTGACGATCAATGTCTACGAGTATGGTTTTGATTTCGCTGAAACGACGGCAACCTGGAACGATCCTGCTGGCAATGGAGACGATCCATCTGCCGGAGGCGCGCTGGGCACCCTTTTCACTTCTGCCTCGGTCACCACGGGCGCGAACGATACCAACGCGTTTGTCTCTTCCACTGCTTTCGCAACAGCGGTCGAGTCAGCCGTTCTCGGTGACGACACCGTCAACCTTTTGCTCACACGAAACACGTTTATTGACTCCAACACTTTCACCCGCTTTCTCTCTCTCGATAGCGGAAGTCCCGGCTTCCAACTCGAAGTCACGTACGACCTTGTTCCGGTGCCGGAACCGTCAGGGCTTCTGCTTCTGGCGGCAGGAGCCGTTGGCGGCGTCGCCGCCCGTCGTCTTCGTTCACGACGGCCATGAATAGCATCGGCACTGCCCGAAGAGTCGTTTGGTTGGCCTCTGCGAGCCTTGCCGGAGTCTTCCTCGCCACGGGGCTTGCATCAACGCGGGCCGCTGACGGCCCTGACCCTTACTACACGCAGCCGACGTTCTTCTTCCCGCGGCCTGACGCCCGCGGACCAACCTGGAAGGTTCCCAACTTCGGCCCGGTCGGCATCGGCATCGACCTCGTGCGACCCGGCATGACGATGAAGATCTCCAGGCTCGAACCCGGCTCGCCGGCCGAGAAGACCGGGAAACTCAAAGCGGGCCAGATCATCGAGAGCGTCAACGGCCAGGTGCTCAAAGACCGCGACCCGCGGGAAATCCTCGGCGACTGGATCACCGAGGCCGAAGCCACCGACGGCAAGATCACCCTCCAGATCAAGGATCTCGGCGAGGTGGTCGTGCAGATCCCCGTACTCGGCCGCTACGCCGACACCTGGCCGGTGAACTGCCCGAAGTCAGAAAGAATTGTGCGCGGCCTCGCCGATGCGATCGCTCGCCAGAAAGAGCCTCGCTGGGGATCGATCGTCTTTCTCCTCTCCACCGGCGAGGAGAAAGACCTCGACGTGGTGAAGGGCTGGATGAAAGCCATCAAGACGTCGGGGCCATACCCCTGGCACAAGGGCTACGTCGGTGTCGAGCTCTGCGAGTATTACCTCCGCACCGGCGACGCGAGCATCCTGCCGGTGATCAAGCAAGACGCCGAGTCGATCAAGAGCTTCATGTACAACGACGGCTGGAGCGGCCGCGGCACCGCGTCGTATTCCTACGGCCAACTCAACGCCGCTGGCGTGCACTGTCTCTCGTTCGTGCTCATGGCGAAGATGTGCGGCGTCGAAGTCGATGAGCAGATGCTCCAGTCATCGCTCAGGCATTTTTATCGCTACGCCGGCCGCGGCTCCGTGCCCTACGGCGACAGCCTTCCCGAAAACGGATTCCGCGACAACGGCAAGACGGGTGGGCTCGCCGTCGCGATGGCCGCCGCGGCGATGCTCACGCCAAACGGTGAGCAATCTGTGTACGCCCAAGCCCGTGACAACACCGCGATGAAAGGTTTCTATGCCAACAACTGGTTCCACTCCGCCCACACCGGCGGCGGCATCGGCGAGATCTGGCACAACACCACCGTTAGCATGATGCGCGAGAAGCGGCCCACCGCCTATCGATCGTTTCTCGACAGCCGCCGCTGGGTCATGGAGCTCTCCCGCCGCCACGACGGCAGCATCGGCATCGCCGGCCTGGCAGACCGCTACGACGCGTCGGTCTCCGAAGAACAGATCGCATGGGGCAACTACTTCGCCCTCACCTACACGATTCCCCGCAAACACCTCCAGCTCTACGGCGCCCCGCACAGCAAATTTGCCAAGACTTTTGAGTTGCCTGTCCGCCCGTGGGGCAATGAGGCCGACGATCTCTTTCAGTCGCCAGAGCCGGTGCCAGGCTCGTCCATGACGATGTCCACGCTGCTCGAGGAAAAGGCCCCCACCGACACGTCGGCATCTGTCATGAGCCGCTGGGGCAAGCGTGACCTGAGCGACGAGGAGATTCTCAAATACCTCCACCACCCGGAATACGACTACCGCATCTCGATGGTCAGCCAGGTGGTGAAACGAGGCCGCGGCGACATCGTCCTCGCGATGCTCAAGTCCCCTGATCCCCGCCTGCGGAACAATGGGCTTGTGGCGCTCAACGGCGTGTTCAAGACCCCCGCTCTGCCCGACAGCAAAGTGACGCCTGAGATGCTCGCCCTCGTGGAACGCATGGTTGAAAACCCGGAAGAATCCTGGTGGGTAAAGCTTGGCGCGATCCATGCCCTCAAACGCGGCGGACCAGACCTTGTGGCCAAGCACAAGGCGACGCTGCTCGGGTTTCTCACAAGCGATGAGTGGTGGTTTCAGAGCAATGCCTCGCACGCCCTCATGCTCATCGCCACCACGCCCGAACACTATAAGGAGGTGATCCCGGCCATGGCCGAGATGCTCGGCACATCAAGAATCCTGCGGGTGATCCAAGTCGGCAAGGATCTCGCGAAGGCTCTGCCCAAGGCCCCGCCTGAGGTGCAGAAATTTGCCGCTCCATATTTCAGAGAGGCGAGTGTCGGCCTGCCCCAGCAGTTCGTCGATGACCACACCGGCTATGTGATGCCGGGGGGTGCCACGTATGCCCGCAACACGATTACGGGCATCGTCACGAAGCTCCCCGGCGGGGCGGAGCTCGGCCGGACTGACCCGAAGATGACGCTTGCCTGGAGCACCAGCGGCGACGACAAGGATCTCTACATCTACTCGGGCACGTTCAAACCCAATGACCAGTTCGTCGGCAAATGGAAATACCTGACCGACGCGGCCGATCTGGACGGTATCGAGGCGGCTGTCAAGAAGCGGGAAGGCCGTCGGGCCTACATCATCAAGCATTTGGCCAAGCGGGCCGCGGCGGCCGCCGGCAACACCAAGAAAAAGAAAAAGGTCGGGACAGGCACGCTCGGACGGGAGCTCGTTGACAGCTATCTCGAACTGCTCAGCAGTGGCGCGGTCGGCGGGAGCAAGCTGCTCTTCTGGACCGACGACATGCTTATCGACAACGGCCTCGGCGAGGCCCGCCGCATGAAGCTTCACACGATCAACGACAAGACATATCTGCTCGTCGAGAAGGGGGGCTTCGCGGAAGACGATTCCCCGAAATCGGATGACGGCGAAGACGGCGGTGGTGGAGAAGATGACGGCGAAGGCACCTGGCACTGCGGCTACAAGGTGTATGAGCTCGCGAAGTAGGATCGTGGGGCACCGCTGGAATCAACGTCGATGGCTTTGCTGAATCACGTCACCGGCATCACGATCGTGATCGCCGCCTTGCTGCCCTCGGCCGCCTTCGCAAACCCACCGACGGCGAAGCCGAATGTGCTCTTCATCGCGATGGACGATCTCAATGATTGGACCGGATGCATGGGAGGGCATCCACAAGCCAAAACGCCGAACCTCGATCGGCTGGCCGCCAGCGGCATGCTCTTCACCAATGCCCACTGTCCGGCACCCTCGTGCAATCCCTCCCGAACCGCCATCCTCACCGGCATTTCGCCGAATACATCAGGACTTCTCACCAACCGCCAGAAGATGCGGGAGGTGCTCCCCGATGCCGAGCTCTTGCCACGATCGTTTTCACGGCATGGCTACTGGTCGGCCGGCGCGGGGAAGATGCTCCATTACGTCATCGATGCGCCATCATGGGACGACTACTTTCCGGCGAAGGAATCAGAGAACCCGTTGCCGTTCACCCGGTACCCTGAGAAGCGGCCGGTGAGCCTCCCGGTGGGCGGCCCCTGGCAATACATCGAAACCGATTGGGCACCGCTCGATGTCACCGACGAGGAGTTCGGTGGCGACTGGCTCGTGTCCAAGTGGGTCGGCGAGCAGTTGAGCCGCGAGCACGACGAGCCGTTTTTCCTGGCCTGCGGCATCTACCGGCCACACGAGCCCTGGTTTGTGCCTCGAAAATATTTCGAAGCGTTTCCGCTCGACGAGATCCAACTGCCGCCGGGGTATCGCGAGGACGACTTGGCGGACGTGCCCCCGGCAGGCCAGAAGCTCGGCCGCAATCGCTACTTCGCCCACATCCGCAAGCACGATCAGTGGAAGCAGGCGATCCAGAGCTATCTCGCGTCCATCGCGTTTGCCGACGCCATGCTTGGCCGCGTCCTGCAAGCCCTCGACGACGGCCCCAATCGAGACAACACCGTCGTCGTTCTCTGGAGTGATCACGGCTGGCACCTGGGAGAAAAAGAGCACTGGCAAAAGTTCACAGGCTGGCGGACCTGCACCCGAGTGCCACTGATCATGCGCGTACCCGAGAAGACCCCCGGTCTTGCCGCGGGCACGAGCGCCGGGGCCGTCTGCACCAAGCCCGTGAACCTCGTGAGCCTCGCCCCCACCCTCCTTGACGTTGCCGGTTTGCCGGCCAGCTCGGCCCATGAGGGGCCGAGCCTCGTGCCGCTCCTTCGCGATCCAAACGCCGCGTGGGAGCATGTCGCCGTGACGTATTTGGACAAGCCGGGCACGTATGCCGTGAGCACCGAGGACTGGCGGCTTATCCATTACGCAGACGGTGAGGAAGAGCTCTACCACACGCCGGAGGATCCCTATGAATGGACGAACCTCGCTGGCAAGCCCGAACACCAAGACCGCCTCGCCACGCTGCGAGGCTATGCCCCGAATGATCCGCCAAAAACCACCGCGCTGCTTCCGACCGATTCGGGCTACCGCGGCATCTGGTACATGATCAAAGCCAAGGGCAAAGACGTCGGCCAGCCCTATAAATACAGCGGCGGCATGGCGACCTACCCACAGCAGCATGCCCCGATCGCGATCTACGCCCCGAAGGTCGATAAGACGTTTTTCGTCTACGGCGGCGTGGCTGAGGAACGAAAAAGCCTGCTCCACATGGTCGGTTTCTTCGACCATGCCTCGGGCACGTTCTCAAAACCCCGCATTCTCCTCGACAAGCAGACCGACGACGCCCACGACAACCCTGTGCTTTCGATCGACGACGACGGGCACCTCTGGATCTTCTCGGCGTCGCATGGCGTCCAGCGGCCGTCTTTCATCCACCGAAGCGTTCGCCCCTACGACATCACCGAGTTCGAACGTGTGCAGGAATCCAATTTTTCCTATGCCCAGCCCTGGCATCTTTCAGGCGAGGGGTTCCTCTTTCTGCACACGAAGTATGCCAATGGCCGCGGCCTGAGTTGGAGCACGAGCGCGGATGGCCGCACCTGGAGCGACACGCGGAAGGTCGCGCATATCGCGAAGGGCGACTACCAGGTGAGCTGGGTGCGCGGCGACCGGGTGGCCACAGCTTTTGATTATCACCCCGAGCCGCTCGGCCTCGATGCCCGAACAAACATCTACTACCTCGAAACCCGTGGCCTGGGCGGCCGGTGGACCACGATCAGGGGCGAGTTGGTCGAGCCTCCGCTCACGAAGCCCAAAAACCCCGCGCTCGTTCGCGACTACCAGGCCGAAGGCAAGCTCGTCTATTTGAAGGATCTCAATTCCACGCCCGAGGGCCATCCGGTGATCCTCTTTCTCACGAGCACCGGCGCGAACCCCGGCCCGGAGAACGGCCCCTACCAGTGGCACACGGCCTGCTGGACCGGCACCGCGTGGGAGTTTCGCCCCATGACCACGTCCGATCACAACTACGACCACGGCTCGCTCATCATCGAAGCCGACGGCACGTGGAAAGTCATCGCCCCGACCGATCCCGGCCCGCAGCCCTTCGGCACCGGTGGCCAGATGGTGCTCTGGACGAGTAGCGACCGGGGACAGACCTGGAATCGCGTCAAGCAACTCACCCACGACACAACGCGAAACCATTCCTACGCGCGGCGGCCGCTGAATGCCCACCCAGACTTTGCCGCCTTGTGGGCCGACGGCAACGCCTTCAAGCCGAGCGGCTCGTCGCTCTACTTCACCGACAACCAGGGCAAGGCCGTCTACCGCCTGCCGATGAAAACGCCCACAGACGCCACGCCTCCCGAGAAGGTCTGGTAAGGCTCCGGACCGTACCCCAACGCCATGCACACGCGGTACAATCCGCCGCATGGCACACCGCAAACCCACGATCGGCATCCTCACTGGTGGCGGTGACTGCCCCGGTCTCAATGCCGTGATCCGCGCCGCAACAAAGACCGCCTGCCGCCTCGGCTACGACTGCGTCGGGTTTCTCAAGGGCTACGAAGGCCTCGTGGAGCCCGTGAGCTACATGCCGCTCGACGCCCGGGTGACGGCCGACATCCTGCTCAAGGGGGGCACGATTCTCGGGTCAACCAACAAGGGGCGATTTACCGCGATTGTCGGCGATGGAGACCGCGTGCGGATCGATCAAGGGCTTCTCGACCAGGTGGCCACGACGGTGCGTCAGCTCGGAATCGCAGGGCTTGTTTGTGTCGGCGGCGATGGGTCACTCGCGATCGCGCAGCAGCTTTTCGAAAACGGTATCCCCGTTGTTGGGGTGCCCAAAACCATTGACAACGATCTCGGGGCCACGGCCTTCACGTTTGGTTTTGATTCGGCCGTGGCCGCAGCGACCGACGCGCTCGATCGGCTTCATACGACGGCCGCGAGCCACGAGCGGGTGATGGTGCTCGAGGTGATGGGCCGCCATGCCGGCTGGATCGCGCTCCACGCAGGCATCGCCGGTGGGGGCGATGTGATCCTCCTGCCTGAGATCCCGTGGACGTTTGAGAACGTCTGCCGGAAGATTCTCGAGCGGGAGTCCGAGGGAAAACGGTCGACGCTCATCGTGGCCGCGGAGGGGGCCGCCCTTCCGGGAGGTGGCCTGGTGTGTGCGACCGACACGCCCGACGAGCAACGACAGGTGCGACTCGGCGGCATCGGCGAGGTCGTGGCCCGCGAGGTGAAGACTCGGCTTGGCCGCGAGGCCCGGGCGGTTGTGCTCGGCCATCTCCAGCGGGGCGGTGCGCCGACGGCGTTTGACCGCATGCTTGCCACCGAATTCGGAGCCCACGCGGTGCGGCTCGTCCACCAGGGCCGCTTTGGCGAAATGGCCTGCTACCGTCCACCCGATATCACGAGCGTGCCGATCGCTGAGGCGATCAAGACACTATCGACCGTCGATCCAAAGGGATCGGCTGTGCAGGCGGCCCGGGCGCTGGGCGTCGGTTTCGGTGACGAGGCCGATAGTCGCGAACCTTTCGCTGGCTCAGCGGCGCACGGCACGACCGTTGCCTGAGAGCGACCGGCATGTTCTTATTGTGGCCACGTCGTTCTGGCGGCGTGCTCAAGAGAAAGGCTCGGGGGGAATCACCCGCTGGGGGTCATTCAAGAATTCATCTTCAGGGAGAGCGTGCATCGATGGCGGAGATGCAAAGGACAACGGGCGAACAAACGGCAGCCGGGCGGGTTGCCAGCGTGATGAACGAGGTGCGGGTCTTCCCGCCGCCGGCAGCGTTTTCTGAACGGGCCCGGATCGGCTCCCTCGAAGACTACCGACGACTCTATGACGCTGCGGCGAGCGACTCCGACGCATTTTGGGACGAGCGAGGTAGGGCCCTGCCGTGGATCACGCCCTACTCGAAGGTGCTCGACTGGCAGCCACCCCACGCGAAGTGGTTTGTGGACGGGCAGGTCAATGCGTCGGCGGTATGCCTCGACGCCCATATTGCCGCAGGCCGCGGCGATGAGCGGGCACTCGTGTGGGTGGGCGAGCCGATGGGCGAACGGCGAGAGCTGACGTATCGCCAACTGCTTGCCGAGGTGTGCCAATTTGCCGCCGGTCTCAAGAAGCTCGGGATCAAGCCAGGGGATGTCGTCTCGATCTATATGCCGATGACGCCCGAGCTCGTGATCGCGATGCTCGGCTGCGCCCGGGTGGGCGCGGTTCACTCAGTGATCTTTGGTGGGTTTTCAAGCGAGGCGATTGCCGACCGCAATGAGGATGCTTCCGCCGTGGCGGTCATCACAGCCGACGGTGGATGGCGGCGGGGTGCGCAGCTCCCCCTCAAGCAAAATGTGGACGAGGCGCTGACGTCACCAAAACATCCGCCGACGACCGTGAAGCATGTGATCGTGCTGAAACGCACGGGCCAGGCTGTCACCATGCAGCCGGGCCGTGATGTCTGGTGGCATGACCTCGTGGACGCCATGCCCACCGACACGCCGCCTGAACCCATGGATTCCGAAGCCCCGCTCTTCATCCTCTACACGAGCGGCTCCACCGGAAAACCCAAAGGCATCAAGCACACGACGGCTGGCTATCTCGTCTGGGCCAAGGCGACGGCCGAGTGGGTGTTTGACCTGCAAGACGACGACCTCTTCTGGTGTACGGCCGACTGCGGCTGGATCACGGGCCATAGCTATGTGACCTATGGGCCGCTGGCTGCGGGCACGTCGATCCTCATCTACGAGGGTGCGCCAAACGCCCCGCACGAAGGCCGTTTCTGGGAGATCATCGAGCAGGAGAAACCGACGATCTTCTACACGGCCCCGACGGCGATTCGCTCGTTCATGAAGTGGGGTATGCAGCACGTGGAGGGTCGCGATCTCTCGAGTCTGCGGCTCTTGGGGAGCGTCGGCGAGGGAATCAATCCCGAGGCGTGGATGTGGTACCACGAGGTGATCGGCGGCAAGCGGTGCCCGATCGTCGATACCTGGTGGCAGACCGAAACCGGTGGGATCATGATGAGCCCGCTGCCCGGCTGCACGCCCACGAAACCAGGGAGCTGCACGCTGCCGCTGCCAGGCGTGCTGCCTGAGATCGTCGATGCGGCTGGTCACCCGGTGCAGCAGGGTGAAGGCGGCTGGCTCGTCATGCAGAAGCCGTGGCCTGGCATGCTCCGCGGCATCTGGGGCGACGATGCCAGGTTTGTCGAGACCTATTGGTCGCGGGTGCCCGGTAAGTATCTCGCCGGCGACAACGCGAGACAGGATTCAGACGGCTACTACTGGATCATGGGACGCATCGACGACGTTCTCAACGTCGCGGGCCACCGGCTTTCGACGATCGAGGTGGAAAGTGCGCTGGTAAGCCATCCGTCGGTCGCCGAGGCGGCTGCAGTGGGCAGGCCACACGACGTGAAGGGCGAGGCCATCGCCGTGTTCGTGACACTTCGTGACGGCGAGCCGAACGACGCGCTCAAGGATGCGCTCCGCAAGCATGTACGTCATCAGATCGGGGCGCTCGCTGTGCCAGACGATATCCACTTCACGGCAACGCTCCCCAAGACCCGCAGCGGCAAGATCATGCGACGGCTTCTTCGGGACGTCGCCGCCGGCCGCGAAACGGTTGGTGACACGACGACACTCGAGGATTTCACGGTGCTCGCCAAGCTCCGCGGCAACGAGGAGTAGGAGCACGAAAATCCGGCACCGCATGCGAGGCTCGTGCCTTACCGTTTCATCGGTGCGGCGTGTGTGGCGGGGACGACGCCCGGTGTCGCAAGACGACTCCCGGCCCGTGGCTTCGCCAGCTCGGCGGCCTCGACGGCGGGGAGCGAGCGGCCAGCGATGTGGCCGTCCTTTCCAGAAACACCCGCTCGTGGCGGAGACTGGCTCGTACCTGCCAGAAAATTGTCAATCGCCGCCGATTCCCGCAGATGCGAGAAGTGGCGGGCCATCTCGATGCGCTGCTTCTTTTCGAAGATGTCGTCATAGAGCTCGTCGCGAACTTCTTCAAACGAAACGGACGCCGGCTCAGTGAAGCTCTCACAGAGGATGACCATGAAGCGATCCGCGATTTGCACGACACCTGAAAGCTCGCCCGGCGCGAGCGAGAACACCTCTCGTTCGAGTGTTGGCTGACCGCCATGCCTCTGGAGCGGCGGCACCTCGCCACGAAGCGCCCTCGTTGTGGGGTCGACGGAGTACGTCTCGGCAAGCGCCCCAAACGCTTCGGGCGTCGGGTTCTTGCGTGCAAGCTGCCACACTTCCTGGGCCCGCCGCTGCGTGTCGAGCACAATCACCCGGCACTTGGCCCGCGGCCCAAACGTGGCTTCAAACGCCTTGTCGAGATCTTCCTGGAGCACGGGCACGCCCCCGACGAGCTTCTTGAGCGCGACTGTCGGCCAGACGATGTCTTCCATGTAATGCTTGAGCGGTACCTTCTCCTCACGGGTCATGCGTTCGAGCCAGGCGGCAACGTCGGGCGAACCATCGGCTTTCTTGAAGCCCAGCGAGACGGCCGCCCGAGCCACCTCGGCATCGAGGTCGACCTGCGTGATGACGATCCCCTGCTTCTCGAGGGCCTGCCGCACGAGGGTTCGCGTGATGAGGATCTCGAGCACGTCGTGGCCGTAGCGTTCGAGCGACTCGTGGCGAACCTCGTCGATGGAAATCGGCTGGCCATTCACGAGCGCCGCGACGCCCGGCTGGGCCGCAGACCGCGCTTGATCGTTCATGACGTTCTCGATCCGGCTCTTTTCCTGGAGGCTGCGGAACACGCCGTTGGCCGCCTCGCGGCTCTTGCGTTCACGAATCTCCTCCGCGAGACGAGGCCTGGCAACATCGAAGCTCACATCGGCCGCGGGCATCCGGCCCTCGCACTTGATCACGATGAACTGGTCGGCGACCTGCACGACCTCCGAGATATCTCCCTGCTCGAGGGCAAAGGCGGCCCGGTCGAAGGCAGGGTCGCCAGAGTGCAGACGAATTGGCTGCACCCAACCATTGGCGCTGGCACTGCCAACGTCGATGGAATGCTGGCGGGCAAGGCCACCAAACTCGTCTGGGGCGGCAACCGCCCGAGTCCGCAGGCTCTCGGCCTCATCGCGGGTGCGGGACACGATGATCCTCGCCTTGACGGCTGGCCCATACTGCTTCTCGAAGGCCTCATTGAGCTCCGCGCCGGTCGGCTCGCCAGCACCACGGGCCAGCGCCCGCAAGGCGAGCATCGGCCAGAGAATATCGTTGGCGTATTGCTCGGCCGAGATGCCACGCTCCTTCTCGATGAGTTCGAGCCACTTGTCGCGTGGGACACTGAATCGCTTGGAGAGGGCATCGATCTCGGCATCCACATGCTGTCGCGTGATCGAGATACCACCAGCTCGGCAGGCCTGTTCAATGATGCTTCGATTGACGAGCGCCTCGAGCACGCTGGCCCCATGCCGAGCAAGGCATTCCGCCCCAAGCGCATCGGCCGTAATCTCGGCGCCGTTGACGAGCGCCATCGGCTTGGGAGCCGTTGGCCCCGCCGGCGCAGGGGCAGGAGGCTCGGCGCCGGCTCCAGGACCACCGGTCCAGACGCGGAAGGCAACGGCAATGCCCACCACAAGCCCTGCGGCCACAAGCTCTCGTCCGTATCGACCGTACCAACTTGACTCGCGATCCATGGTTGCCCTCCTTGAAGTCAGGAAGGTTAGATAGGGAATCCGCTGACATCGGGCAAGGCCGCTGCGACCGGCCGCGCGGCCTGGTACGTTGCTGGCGGTTGTTTTCTCAACTCACGACACCGATCCATGGATTCGCCGATGACCCAGCCCGCCCCGTCACCCCAGTCTGCCAGCCTGCGACCTGAATGTCTCGAGGTGCTCGGCCTTATGCCACCGGTAACCCTCGAGGATGTGAAGCAGGCCTATCTCGTGCGGGCCCGTGAGGCCCATCCCGACCGCGGTGGCAGCCAGGAGCTGTTTGTTCGCGTGCAACGAGCGTTTGACGAGGCCAACGAGTTTGTGAAGTTCAAGGCCAACAAACTCGAGTGGCTTGCCTCGAAGATCGACGCCTACGCCGAACAACAGGAGGTGGTCACGGAGACGATCGAACGAGGCGGCAGCACCGACATGGAGGAAACCGACTGGCTCCGCAAATCCTTTGGGGACGACTTTGGCCACGTGGCCGACAAGCTCGTGGCCGTGCGACTGCGAAACGAGCGAGCCGACGATGTCTTCTGCATTTTGCTCGGCTTCCGCGCGGCGTCGCTCAAAGACCTTGCTGTGCTCGACCTCGCCGGCGGCAGCCTCACCGACGAAGGCCTGCTTCAACTCAAGGGGCTTTCGAGTCTCAGGCACCTCGATCTGCGTGGCACGCAGGTCGGAAAGCTCGCGTCAGAAATTCCGGGCTGGTTTGAGCAGCTTGAATTCCTCGGGCTTCCCAAGGGTTCCGTCGGGATGTTTGCCCGCATGGGGATGCCCCGCCGCGTGAAGCTTGAGCTCGGCTGACGTGTCATCGCGAGCTCGCCTGAGGAGGCACGCTTTCCCGGAGCCCAGGACCTCCGGGACTGGGTGAGTCCTCGCGGCATTCGTACCGCATTGTCAAAGCCCCGGAGGTTCAGGACTCCGGGTGTATCGACAGCGCCCCGGATGTTCGGCGCACCACACCGTAGCGGCTACGAGCACGGGAGCCCGGAGGTGCGACCGCCGCCAGGAGGGGCGGCAAGACAGCCGGGGCCATGGATGGCCCGCCGGTCGTAAAGCAGGGTTCCGTCGGCGTCCCCTTATTCCGGAAAGAGCCGCGTGGAGAGGTAGCGTTCGCCGAGGTCGGGGAGCACCACGACAACGAGCTTGCCGGCGTTCTCGGGCCGCTTCGCGACCGTAATCGCTGCCGACGCCGCGGCGCCGCAACTGATGCCGCACATGAGACCCTCGAGCTTGGCAAGCTGACGGGCCGTCTCCATCGCATCCTCGTCGTCTACCTTTACCACATCATCGATGATGTCGAGATTCAGAATGTCGGGAATGAAGCCCGCGCCGATTCCTTGGATGGTATGACGGCCCGGCTTGATCGGCTCACCGGCAAGTTTCTGCGAGATCACCGGACTATTGGTCGGCTCGACCGCCACGATTTTCACACCAGGCTTTTTGCTTTTGAGGGCTTCGCCGACGCCGGTGATCGTGCCGCCAGTGCCGACACCACAGACGACAATATCTACCTGGCCCTCGGTATCCTTCCAGATCTCCTCGGCGGTGGTGCGGCGATGCACCTCGGGGTTGGCCGGATTTTTGAACTGCTGGGGCATGAAGAAGTGACTGCCTGACGCAACAATCTCCTCGGCATGGCGCACGGCGCCCGGCATGCCTTCGGCGGCGGGCGTGAGCACGAGCTCGGCGCCGAGGGCCTTGAGCATCCGACGTCGCTCAAGGCTCATGCTCTCGGGCATCGTCACGCGGAGCTTGTAGCCGCGGGCCGCGCAGACATACGCCAGACCGATCCCGGTATTCCCACTCGTGGGCTCGATCACGATCGTGTCAGGCCCGAGAAGGCCGTCGCGTTCGGCGGCGTCGATCATCGCGCAGGCGATGCGGTCCTTCACGCTCCAGAGCGGATTCATGTTTTCGATCTTGCCGGCGACCGTCGCGACGCAGCCCTCGGTCACCCGCCGCAATCGCACCAGCGGCGTGTGGCCGATGCACTGGGTGATGTCATCACGAATTCCGGCTGGCAGTTTGGTTGTGGTCATCACGCCTCCTGGTCATACCCTGGCATACCGCGGACAGTCCGCCGCCCCGGCACAACCGGCATTATCGGCATATTCTGCCAAGGAGTTGAAGGCGAGTCTGCCGCAGCCTCACACAATTGCAAGCGGATCGCGGCGGCTTTCGAGAGTGCCCCGCGTGACGCCCACGCGGTCACGGAGCTCCACCCGATCTTCGCGACCACATCAAGACCGTCGTGGGCAAAGGCAAGGGCTACTTGGCCGCGAGTAACAGCATCTGTTCGCGAAACGCCGCCGACAAAAACCTCGTACACCCGCCCGCCGAGGGCCTCGTCGCTCGTGGCACCGGGCCCTGGACGTCCCACACCACGGCGCTCATGCCCCGCCACGGAAGGGCTGTCGCCTGTGCTCGAGTCGATCGATTGTGGCACCCCAAGGCTGCCCACGAACCCAACCATCCAGGCGTACGTGCCCAGAAACAGCATGTGGCAGCCCACCCCATACGCAAAGAAAAGCCAGCGTTTCATCGTCTTGCCCTCGGGTAAACTGTTTCGTCGTGAGCCATGGTGGCAAATGTCGCTTCGACCACGCTCGAAGTATCGAGTGATGCGGGCCGCCGGCTCGTTCACTGGCAGTACACCTGGCAAGGCTTTTCTGGTGACCTCCGCACCTATACTCGGAACATGATTGTGTCTCCGAGAGTCGCTCCTGAATTACTTGCCCCTGCGGGGGATCGGGAGTGCCTCGCTGCGGCCATCGCCAATGGGGCAGATGCGGTCTATTTCGGGCTCGATACCGGATTCAACGCCCGGGCTCGTGCGACGAATTTTGGAGTGGCCGATTTACCCGAGGTGATGCGGCTCGTGCATCGCCACGGACTCAAGGGCTACGCCACGCTCAACACGCTTGTCTTCGATGACGAGCTGGCTGCGTTCGGTGAAATCGTGCGGGCGGTGGCCGGCGCCGGTGTTGATGCGGTGCTCGTGCAGGATATCGGCGCGGCGATGGTGATTCGCGAGGTGGCGCCCGGGCTCGCAATCCACGCCTCGACGCAAATGACGCTCACGAGCGCCGAGACGATTGGCCTGGCCGAGCGCCTCGGCATGGAGCGGGTCGTGCTCGCCCGCGAGGCGTCGATCGACGAAATCGTCGCGATCCGCAATGAGACGTCGATGCCGCTCGAAGTCTTTGTGCATGGGGCGCTGTGCGTGGCCTACTCAGGGCAGTGCCTCACAAGCGAATCGTTTGGCGGCCGCAGCGCCAACCGTGGGCAATGCGCCCAGGCGTGTCGGCTCCCATACGAACTTGTCTGTGACGGCAAGGATGTGGATCTCGGCGACCAGCGGTATCTGCTCTCGCCCCAGGACCTCGCGGCCTACGCCCTGTCGCCCGAGCTCATCGCCGCCGGTGTCAGTTCCTTCAAGATCGAAGGCCGGCTCAAGACGCCGGAGTATGTCGCTGCGATCACGAGCCACTACCGCCGAGCGATCGACACGGCGGTGGCCGGGCAGCCAGTGAACTTCTCGCCGGACGACGTCGAGGAGATGGAACTGACCTTCTCACGTGGGTTTTCGCCGGGGTGGCTCGCGGGCATTGACCACAAAATGCTCGTGCCGGCGACGAGCAGTGCCAAACGGGGCGTGCGACTCGGCACGGTCGTGGCTACGGGCCACGGACGCGTAACGATCGACCTCGCGCCAGGCGTGGCTGGTGGCGTGAAGCGAGGCGATGGCGTTGCGTTCGACTGCGGCGCGACGAGCGACGAGGCAGTCGGCGGTCGGGTGTACGAAGTATTTGCCGACGGCGTTTCCCGGACCGATGCGGTCACGCAGGGCCGCGTCGACCTCGCCTTTGCCCATGACGGGCTCGATGTGACAACGCTCGCTCCGGGCCAAGCGGTCTGGAAAACCGATGATCCGGTCGTGACATCGCGGCTGCGCAAATCGTTCAGCGGCGAGCTTCGTCGTCGACAGCCGGTCGACCTCGAGGTTGTTGCCACGGCGGGGGAGCCGATGCGTGTTGCAGCGACCCTGGCCTCAGGCCGTTCGGTGACCGTGCATTCTGAGGAGCCGGCCCAAGTCGCGACGCGGCATCCGCTCGATGAGACCATCCTGCGGGAGCAGCTCGGTCGGCTCGGTGCCACGCCCTTTGAGCTTCGCGGGCTCACCGCAACGATCACAGGGAACCCGATGCTTCCGCTGAGCCTGCTTGGAAGGTTGCGAAAGGAGCTTGTGGCGGCGCTCGAGAAGGTCCTCCAGGAGCCCGGACCCGTACCGGTGCAGCACGATGCTTTGCGGCCCGCCGCGGTGCTGCGGCGCGAGTCGCCTTCTTTGGGCCTGCCGTCGCTCCATATCGTCGTCCGTTCACTGCCGCAGCTCGATGCCGCGCTCGATCTCGGCGAGCGGTCGGTGTACGCCGACTTTGCCGACATCCGACAGTATCGCGATACCGTCATGCGTTGCCGGGCCGTCGGTGCCACGATTTTCCTGGCCACACCACGGATCCAGAAGCAGGGCGAGCTCGGCATTTTTGGGCTGCTTGAAAAACATCAGCCGGATGGCGTGCTCGTCCGCAACTGGTCGGGGCTCGTCTATTTTCGCGAGCGGGGCATCCCGGTCGTCGGCGATTTTTCGCTCAACGTGGCCAATCACGTCACGGCCGGGTTCTTCAAGAATGCCGGATGCGAGCGCGTCACGGCGTCCTATGATCTCAACCGCGAGCAGCTCATGGCACTCGTCGCGGCCGTGCCGCCTGAGTGGCTCGAAGTGGTCATCCACCAGCACATGCCACTCTTCCACATGGAGCACTGCGTCTTTTGTAGTGTGCTCTCGCCGGGCACTGACAAGACAAACTGCGGCCGGCCGTGCGACGAGCACGTCGTGCAGCTTCGGGATCGTGTCGGTAGCTCGCACCCCCTCACGGCCGACGTCGGCTGCCGCAACACGCTCTGGAACGCGACGCCCCAAAGCGGCGCCGAGGTTGTGCCGAGCCTGCTGACCGCCGGCGTCAGGCAGTTCCGGATCGAGTTTTTGGACGAGACCGCCGCCGACATCGCTCGCGTCATCCGGGCCTACCGCGATCTCCTCGCCGGCAAGGCCCGGGGCCACGACGTCTGGAAGCAACTCGGCGCCATGAACCGCGTCGGCGTGACCCGCGGCACGCTGGAAACCAAACGCGACCCCCTCGCCATCGTCTGACGCCGGCGTCGTGGCAATGAACGACAGTCCGCCTGCGCCAACCGACTGTGGCTGGTTCCGATCCAGTCGGTCTGCATGCGGGCGGCGATGTCGTTCCGGGCGGCCCGCCGGTTTCTGAGGCTCGCGAAAGCCAGGCTTGTCTTCATTTTCATGGTGGTATGGTTGGGCCGGCCCCCCTATCCTCACGTTGGCCGACGCTTCCTTTCGGCCCGCTCGTAGACCTCATGATCGTGGTCGCGGTGAGGATCGGACGCAAGGACCGCTCGTTCAAGGAGTGCACGGCATGATCTACCATCTGGATCGCAGCGTGCTGGTCTTGGGCTGGCTCGCGCTCACGTCGCAGCTTGCCGCCGCGCCGCCGCCGACGAGCGGCATGCCTACGCCATTTCCAACACCACCGTGGCCCAGTACGACCGCGCGACCGGCCGGCTCATCCAGGTCGGTACCGCGGCCGACGCGGAGCACCTCAACAGCGGTTTCGTCCACGAAGGGCGGGTCTTTTGCGCCCATTCCAACTACCCCGCCGAGCCGCCCGAGAGCGAGATCCGCGTCTTCGATCCCGCCACCGGCACGCTCTCGCTCTTCCACCGCTTCGAGGATCCGCCCGGAAGCCTCGTGTGGTGCGTGCGGCGCGGGGGCAACTGGTGGTGCTGCTTCGCCTGGTACCGTGCCGAGAATGTCCGCACCGTCCTGGTCGAGTACGCAGACGGCGGTCTTGCGCGGGAGGCCCGGCGGTTCACGTTTCCCTCCGAGGTTGTTGCCGACTGGGACGGCATGAGTGCCTCCGGCGGGATCTGGGACGGTGACACGCTGCTCGTCTCGCACCACCACTTTCCCGTGCTCTACCGGCTCGCTGTGCCGGCAAGCGGTGCGGAGCTGCGGTTGGTCGAGGCGCTCGGCTGCCCGTTCCCAGGGCAGGGCATCGCCGCCGATCCCGCCGGCGGCCTCGTCGGGATTGACCGCGCTCGCGGACGGATCGTGTTCGCCGAGCGGGAGTGACTCGCGACGCTGGTGCCGGAAGCCATGGACCGTTGTGTCGAAATACGGGAGAACGAGCCTACGACCTTGGCAGTTCGCTTCCTGGTAGGCTCTTCGCGAGAGGGTGTTTCAGCAATTGCTGGTTCCTGTCGCCACGAAAAAGGGTCGAGACGTCATGCGGCATGCATTCCGAGTCCTTGTTGTAGCCATCCTGCTCGCGACGCCGACCTTGGCTCAGGAGAGTCTTCCGCGGCCGGAGGCACCGTTTGCCGGACGCATCGGCTTGACCTACGAAGACTCCGAGGCGGTCAAGCCGCAGTTGAAGGTGCCGGCGACGTTCGGTCTCAAGGATCCCCCGAACGTCCTATTGGTCCTGATCGACGACTGCGGCTACGGACAGATGGGAACCTTTGGTGGAGGCATTCCGACCCCCACGCTCGACCGCATCGCCGCCAATGGCTTGCGGTACACGCGATTCCATACGACGGCTCTCTGTAGCCCCACGCGGGCCGCGCTCCTCACGGGAAGAAATCACCACTCCGTCGCCAGCGGTGTCATCGGTGAGGCGGGCACCGGGTTCCCCGGCTACTCAGGGATCATCCCCGCCTCGGCGGCGACGTTCGCCGAGGTGCTGCGTGAATACGGCTATGCCAACGCATGGTTCGGGAAGAACCACAACATTCCGGACTGGGAGACGAGCCTCGTCGGGCCTTTCGACCGCTGGGCCGAAGGACTCGGCTTCGATTACTTCTACGGCTTCGTCGGCGGCGATACCGACCAGTGGCATCCGGCGCTCGTCGAAGGCCACAAGCGCATCGAGCCGCCCGCCACGAATGAGGACGGCAGTCCCTATCACTTCACGACCGACATCGCCGACAAGGCCATTCGCACGATTCGCGCGGCGCACGCGGTGGCGCCTCAGAGGCCCTTCTTTGTCTACTTTTCGACCGGTGCGACCCATGCACCCCATCAGGTGCCGCAGGAATGGATCGACCGATTCAAGGGACAGTTCGACGACGGATGGGACGCCTATCGCGAAAAGACGATCGAGCGGCAAAAGAAACTGGGTGTGGTTCCGCAGGACGCGCAACTCACGAAGCGGCCGGATGCGCTCCCGTCATGGAAGTCGCTCCCCGAAAACGAAAAGAAGGTCTACGCCCGCATGATGGAGGTGTTCGCCGGCTTCACCGCGCACACGGACCACGAAGTGGGCCGTGTTGTCGATGCGATCGACAAGCTCGGAGAGCTCGACAACACGCTGATCATCTACATGGCAGGCGACAACGGCTCGAGCGCCGAGGGAGGGTTTTCCGGGCTGCTCAACGAGATGACGTTCTTCAACGGCATTCCTGAGCCGCTCGACGCGAAAGTTGCCGCCATCGACACCCTTGGCAGCGACCAACACTACAACCACTTTCCGGCCGCCTGGGCGCATGCGATGGACACGCCGTTTCAGTGGACGAAGCAGATGGCCAGCCACTTCGGCGGCACGCGGAACGGCCTCGCCATTTCCTGGCCTGCAGGCATCAAGGCCCGCGGCGAGATCCGCCATCAGTTTCACCACGTGATCGACATCGCCCCGACCATCCTCGACGTGGTCGGCGTTCCGTTTCCGGCATCGTTCAACGGGGTCGCGCAAAAGCCGATCGAGGGCGTCAGCATGCGTTACTCCTTCAACGACGCCAATGCGGAGGACCGTCGCACGACGCAATACTTCGAGATGCTCGGCAACCAGGGCATCTACCACGAGGGCTGGATGCTCAGTGCGATCCGTGGCGAGCCGTGGGTGAGCGAACCGCCACCGATCGACCTGCTCAACATGCCGTGGGAGCTCTGCCACGTCGAAGAAGATTTTTCGCAGGCCAAGAATCTCGCCAAGGAGCATCCCGCGAAGGTCGCCGAGTTGACGAAGCTTTTCTTCGCCGAGGCTGCGAAGTATGACGTGCTGCCGCTCGATGGTCGCAAAACGGCACGGCTTGCGGTGGCGAACCGTCCGAGCCTCACCGAGGGCCGAACGACGTTCACGTATCCAAACCGGCTCCGTCTGCCGGAGGGGGCTGCCCCGGATCTCAAGCACAAGAGCCACACGATCACCGCCAAGGCCACGCTCCCGGAGGTCGGGGGCGAGGGCATGCTCCTCACGCAGGGGGGGCGTTTTGCCGGCTTCGGCTTCTTCGTGCGCGATGGCAAACTCGTCTATCACTACAACCTCGCGGGCGTGGAGCGGTTTGAGATCGAATCCGCGGAGCGAATCCCCACGGGCGAGGTGACCCTCCAGGCGGTTTACAAGACCGACGCCGACAAGCCCTTCGCGGCCGCGACGATGACGCTGCTTGTGAATGGCAAGCAGGTTGCCAAGGGCCGCATCGGAAAAAGCATTCCCAACCGTGTCACCCTCGACGAGACGTTCGACATTGGGTTCGACACGGGGACGCCCGTCGCCGACGGCTACGACATGCCGTTTGCGTTTACGGGGAAGCTTGACGGTGTGACGATTCAGTTGGACTGAACCAACGAACGTCCTGAAAAGATTTCCGAGTGCGCCCCCGCTCCTGCGAGGCCGGTCAATGGCACTTCCGCAACCGTCTTCGGGCTGGGCAGCGACTTGTGAGCCTTGGGGGAGAGCGGCCTCGGCGTCCGGAGGCGGTTCCCCGAAGCGCCCCTCACCACCTGATGGGCCTAAACGAGCTCGCCCCAGTCGGTGGGCGGGCAGGAACGCCGGCGGGGCGTCGCAGCCTGCTTCGGCAACGGCCAGCACGAAGACACCGTCAGTCACGCAGGCATGGAGGTGCACACGATGGTTGAGCGCTGAGCCAAAGCGGTGCGGGAAGGAGACGGCGCCGAGCCTCGGGAGGGTGGTGGCGGGAGAGTCGGTGGCGTTCGTGACGCCGGCTGCGGCGCACAGCGACCGCTCGATCTCGTCAAGGAAGATCTTCGTGAGGGCGGCGACGGCCGCGGGTCAATCGGCGAGCATGCCGCGCAATCGCTTGGGCACGGAGATCACCCACTGCCGCGCCGCCGAGGGCCTCGTCGCTCGTGGCACCGCAGTCAAACGCGACGCCATTGCCCCGCTTCACCCTGCACCCGAGGCCCGCGGTAAGTTCCCGCGGGTGCAGAATCCACTCTCCCCGTGGATGAGGCCTTACCGAGCCAACCCGCCCAGGCGTGGAACAAACATCGGCACCCGGCTTTGATACTCGCGGTAGGTGCGGCCGAAGTGGGCCACGAGGTCCCGCTCTTCGATGAGGGCGGCGGCCAGCATGTACCCCGTCAACACGCTGGCGAAGAGCAGGTGCCCAACCGTCATCGTGGGGGTAAACCAAAACGCAGCCATCCAGCCGAGGTAGAGCGGATGGCGAACCCGCTTGTAGACCATCGGCACCCGGAACGGCAGCGGCGAAGAAGGACGACCACGAAGGAAGAGCCACACCTGCCGCGTGCCGAACAGGTCGAAGTGATTCAGCAACAGCGTGACCGCCGGAACCGCGAGCCAGCCGGCGGCAAAGAGAGCCCACATCGCCGATCGTGCCACCGGGCCCTGGACGTCCCACACCACGGCGCTCATGCCCCGCCACTGCCACATGACAAGGATCGTCACGAGGCACGAGGCAAGCACGTAGGTGCTCCGCTCGATCGGCTGCGGCACAAAGCGTGTCCAGACCTGTTTGAATCCGGGCCTGGCCATCACCGAGTGTTGGACCGCAAACAGGGCCAGCAGCGCAAGATTGATGGTCGTCGCCACGGCAGGGCTGTCGCCTGTGCTCGAGTCGATCGATTTTGGCACCCCAAGATTGCCCACGAACCCAACCATCCAGGCGTACGTGCCCAGAAACAGCATGTGGCAGCCCACCCCATACGCAAAGAAAAGCCAGCGTTTCATCGTCTTGCCCTCGGGTAAACTTTTTCGTCGTGAGCCATGGTGGCAGATGTCGCTTCGACCACGCTTGAAGTATCGAGTGATGCGGGCCGCCGGCTAGTTCACTTGCAGTACACCTGGAGGTTGACTTCCGGTACACCCACGGGAGGAAACGAGACAATGGCCGGAAAAACCCGTGAGAAACTCGTCGATGCCGCCACGCGACGGTTCTATCGCGATGGCTTTCGCAACGTCGGAATCGACCAGATCCTCTCTGATGTCGGCATCAGCAAGACCGCCTTCTACAAGCACTTCGAGTGCAAGGAAGACCTGATGCTGGCGGCCCTCGAGCTCCATGATGTCCAGATGCAGGAGATGTTTCGCACCCGAGCCGCGGAGCTTGGGGGCCCGACGCCCGTCGGTCAGCTCCGGGCCCTCATGGATGTGGTCGAGGCGATCATCGAAGAGGACGGCTTTCAGGGCTGCATCTTCGTCAATGCCGCGATCGAGTTTCCGCTGCCGCACGAACCGGCTCATGTCGCGGCGGCCAAAAGCAAAGATGCGATCGAGGAGATCGTCTACGCCCTGGCGAGCGAGGCGACGGCCGATGATCCGCGGGAGCTGGCCCGCGAGCTCTGCCTCATCATGGAAGGCGCCTACGTCACGCGACACGTCACGGGCAACAAGCAGACGATGGCGATCGCACGGCAGTTGGCCGACCTCACGATCACGGCGCGATGCGGCAAATGCCTTACGTGATGAGGCCCTTCACGACGTGGCCGGCGATGTCGGTGAGCCGGAAATCGCGGCCTTGGGCGCGGATCGTGAGTTTCGTGTGGTCGATGCCCAGGAGATGGAGGAGCGTGGCGTGGAGGTCGTGGACGCTCACGGGATTCTCTACGACATCGTAGCCCAGCTCGTCGGTCGCACCGTAGGTGATCCCCGGGCGGACACCGCCGCCGGCGAGCCAGATTGAAAACGCCTTCATGTGGTGGTCGCGGCCGTTGCCCTGGGCCATGGGCGTGCGGCCAAACTCCGTTGCGAAGACCACAAGCGTGTCGTCGAGCATGCCGCGGCTGGCAAGATCCTCCACGAGTGCCGCGGCGCCGCGATCGACCTCGCCAGCCGTGCCCAGGATGTCTTTCTTGACCTTGCTGTGATGGTCCCAGTCGCGGTGATAGAGCTGGATGAACCGCACGCCCCGCTCGGCCAGGCGGCGGGCCAGCAGGCAGTTGGCCGCAAACGAGCCGTCGCCGCCGCGTGTGCCGTAGAGCTCAAATGTGCTTTCCGATTCATTCGACAGGTCCACCAGCTCAGGCACGCTGGTCTGCATTTGGAAGGCGAGCTCGTACTGCGCGAGCCGAGCGGCCACGTCGGGGTCGCTCACCATGTCGCCCCGCAGCGCGTCGAGCCGCGCCACCGCATCGATCACGTCTCGCTGTCCCGCTGTCGTGACACCGGGCGGGTTGTTGACGTAGAGCACCGGATCGCCCTTCGAGCGAAACTCGACGCCCTGGAAGCGTCCCGGCAGAAAACCAGAATGCCATTGCCGCGCGGCGATCGGCTGGCTCTGGCCAAATTTTCCAGTGCTCACCATGACGACGAAGCCCGGCAGATCGTCGGCATCACTCCCGAGGCCATACCAGAGCCAACTCCCCGCGGCCGGGCGGCCCGCGATCATCGAGCCGGTGTTCATGAATGTGTGAGCTGGGTCGTGATTGATCGCCTCGGTGTGCATGCTGCGAACGATCGCGATCTTGTCAGCGATCCGGCCGGCGACCTCGGGGAAGATCGAGGAGATGTGCTGGCCGCTCGAACCCGCGTGGGCAAAGGGATACTGCGGGGCCATGCACCGAAGGGTCTTGCCCTGAAGCTGGGCGAGCTGCTGCCCCGCCGTAAAGCTCTCGGGCATCGCCTGCCCATCCATCTCGGCGAGCTTCGGCTTGTGGTCAAACGAGTCGAGATGGCTCATGCCGCCGGCCATGTAAAGCCAGATCACCCGCTTGGCCTTGGGCGGCACGTGTACGGGACGAACCACGCCGGGCCACGCACCAGCCGCAGCGGCGGTATCGCCGAGCGCCGTGCTCGAGAGCAATGATCCCGCAGCGAGACTGCCAAGTCCGCCAGCCGCCCGTGTAAGAAAGGCCCGACGGGCGAAGACGAGCGACACGGGATCAGCAGGCTCGCGCATGTTTCGATTCTCCCTAGCTTTCGGCTTTCCGCTTTCGACATCAGTTCCTGGTGTAGGCCTCACCCAGGTTGAGCACGACACGGGCCGCGGTCATCCAGGCGGCCAGGTCAATCGGGTCATGTTCGGACGGCTGGGCCGCGGCCCCCACGCCCAGAAGCTTTGTCGCCGCCGCAGGATCACCCGTAAAAAATTCTCGCTCTCGCTCAGCGATATCGGCAACCACGCCCACCTCTGCATCGCTCGGCACACGACCGATCGCACGGCGGAGCATGAAGCCCGCGCGGGCGAGTGGATCGGACGGCGCGTCGGCGAGCGTCAGCAGGGCAAGCGCCTTCGCCGCCTCGACAAACTGCGGATCATTGAGGAGCACGAGAGCCTGGAGCGGCGTGTTGGAGCGTGACCGCCTGGCCGTGCATTCCTCGCGACTCGGTGCGTCGAAGACCATGAGCGCGGGATGGAGATACTGTCGTTGCCAGTGGACATACAACCCTCGGCGGTAGCGGGCCGGGCCGGTGTCGGCCTGGTAGGTGCGCTTCGGGAAGTTGAGATAGTCCCAGTAGCCTTCGGGCTGCGCGGGCTTCACGCTTGGGCCACCGATCGCCCGCTCGAGCAGGTCTGAGGCGGCCAGCGCCACGTCACGAATGTTCTCCGCGTCCACGCGATGACGGTTCTGTCTCGCAAGGAATCTGTTCTCAGGATCGGCCTCGATGTGACCCGCCGTGGGTGTGCTCGAACGCCGATACGCACGGCTGGTGACGAGCGTCCGCAGGACACGGCGGATATCCCAGCCCTCATCACGAAGCTCACAGGCGAGCCAGTCGAGCAGCGCCGGGTGGCTCGGCGGCTCACCCTGCGCCCCGTGATCATCGAGCCGCCGCGAGAGCCCCTCGCCAAACGCGATCGCCCAAAGTCGATTGGCGAGCACTCGCGAAATGAGTGGGTTGTCGTGGGAGGTCATCCAGGCCGCGAGATCGAGTCGCGTGCGACGGTCCTTCTCACCCCCAGGTTCCTCCGGCAGAAACGCGGGCGTTGCCGGCGAGACCACCTCGCCCGAGTCGTCCATCCAGTTGCCACGGGGAAGAATTCTGACCACCCGTGGTATGGCCGCGACCGTAGCCGGCATCATCGGCTGGGATCTGTGAAGGGCACGGAGCTCAGCCTCGAGCTTGGCACGTTCGGCGGCCGCGGCGTCTTGCGACTCGGGGGCTGGCGAAAGTGCCACGAGCTTGGCCTCGATCTCGCGCTCACGCGCCTCCTGCTCGGGGGTCGGGAGCCGCATCATTTCGCCCCACGTGCTGTTGTTACTGGCCCCCTGGTAGATACCCCGCTCTGCCACGTCGGCGAAGAAGGCGGCAAGGGAATAAAAATCACGCGTGGTGAACGGGTCGTACTTGTGGTCATGGCACTCCGCGCAGCCAACGGTCGAGCCGAGCCAGGCACCTGCGGTTGCCCGCACGCGGTCGGCGGCGTAGCGGGCGTGGTACTCCTTGTCTTGGCCGCCCCCTTCGGCGCTCATCATGTTGAGTCGGTTGAACGCGGCGGCGATTCGTTGCTCGCGACTCGCATCAGGCAGGAGATCACCCGCGAGCTGCTCTCTCGTGAAGCGATCAAAGGGCATGTTCGTGGCGAAAGCCTCGATCACCCAGTCGCGATAGGGCCACATGGTGATCGATTGATCGCCGTGATAGCCCACGCTGTCGGCATAGCGAACGAGATCGAGCCACCAGGCCGTGAGCCGCTCGGCATGGTGCGGGCTGGCAAGGAGCCGGTCTATCAAAAACACGTACTTATCGGGCCGGGTGTCGTTGACGAAAGCGTCGATCTCTTCCGGGCTCGGCGGGAGGCCTGTGAGGTCGAATGAAAGCCGACGAATGAGCGTCACGTGATCGGCTTCGGGAGCAGGCTCGATGCCGCGGGCAGCGAGGGCAGCATCGACAAACACATCGACGGGATTGTCACCGGCCGTCGCGCCGTCGGGCAGGGGTGGTCGCTCGAGGGGCCGATATGCCCAATGCCCCTCATATTCGGCGCCTGCTTCGATCCACGCCTCGAGCTTCTTTCGCTGCTCGTCAGAGAGCGGCTTGTTGAGCGACGGCGGCGGCATGATCACATCGAGATCGGTCGAGCGAATCCGCGTCACAAGCTCGCTGGCCGATGGGTTTCCCGGCACGACGGCCCGCGTCCCGGTGTGATCGGCCATCGCCCCCTCGCGAGTGTCGAGCCGCAGGTCGGCCTCCCGCGCAGCAGCATCGGGGCCATGACACGCGAAACAATGCTCCGCCAGGATCGGACGAACATCGCGGTCAAACGACAGCTCGCCTGCCCCGGCAACCGCCACAAGCTCGAGAAGCCCGGAGGCAACCATCAACGTCACAGTCACCGTGCGAACGAGGGAAAACGATCGATCCATGCAACGTTCCCCTGTCGCCGCCCATGTCAGGGCGCCGGCATTTCCCATGCGGATTCCAACAGGAGGCCATCGTCGGTCATCCGCATGAGGGATGTGCCAACGCCAAACATGCCCTCCATCTCGCGGGCAGAAGGGAGCAGTTCCTTGAACGCAGCAAACACGCCTCGATATTGCTCGTCCATATCATCGGGTTCGAGAGCCGCTGCGAGGTCGCGAAGAACGCCGAGGCTGCCTCCGGTGCGACTGGCGTCACTCACGCTGTACATGCGGGCCGGCCGAGCCGGCACGAGTTCCGCCGCTCGCCTCGGCACATTACTTTCTCGAAGCGATGTCTCTCCCTTCGGTGGCGTGCGAATCGCGGTGAGTGTCTTCTCAACCGTGCCCTCGCCGATCGCGATCACAAGATGGCCGCGGCCGACATAAAACGCCGCGGCTCCCGGAATACGCACCCCCTCGAAGCCCTGCTCCTCCTCGAGCTGACCGCCAGCAAGCTGCGCGAGCCGCCCCACGAGCTTGCGATACGGAGCGTCATCGGCCACCTGCCACACGATCGCCATGCGATCTGCGAGCGGCGTCGTGTCTCCACCGTTTTCCTCGGCCGCGCGGGCACGGGCCATCGCCTCAGCGACCTGCGGCGGAAACGTGAGAAACCAGTGGCGGCTGCCGAGCCCGGAGAGCACGCTGGCGACGTCCGCATTGAGCCATGCCTGCGACTGGGTATCGGCCACATTGAACATATTGGCCGCCTGCTCGCCCTCGGCCTGGGCCAGCACAAACTGCCGGATCGACCGGTACGCGACTCCGAGGTCGATCGAGAGCTGGGCAAACTCAGACACCTCGCTCGTCACGAACGCCGGCACCTCGGAGGAATCACACGGCTGATCGAGCAGTTGAAACACGCCGTGGCGAGGGGCTGGAAGCGTGAGGGCAACAGCAGAACGCATTCGATCCCCGTCGAGCGAGGCCCGAACCATGAGCGATCCGAGGTCATCAAGGCCAACCTTCGCAAGGGCGGCATAGGCCACCCCCCCTGCATCACCGGCCGCCGTCATGAATGCGGTTGGCACCACGAGAACCTCCATGAGGGACAGCCCCGGAAGGGTCGCGGCAACAAGGGCGGGTTCGCGCACGACCGCCGCCATCGCCGGCTCGCCATCGCGGGCATGGGCCTCGAGAAAGGTGGCGAAGATGCGTCGCACTTCCTCCGACATGCCTTCCTCGCCCGCCGCAGGCATACTCCATTTCGAAATGCCAAAGAGGAGCCGCCCCCCGATACTCGTCATATACATCGTGAGTTCTCCGGTCTGGCGAACCGGAGCATTCTTGACCCGTTCGAGATGCGCATCGAGCTGGGCTTCGATTGCGGCCTCATCAAGATCCGCGCCGTCTTCCGTCTCAAACTCGAAATCTTCGACATCCACTTCCACCACCGGCTCGACGAACGTCGTCACCGAATGGCCAGCCAGCTCGAGGTCGATTCGCTTGACACCAAACTCATCACCATCGTCTTCCTCCTCCATCCGCCGACGAATGGCCGCCAGAATCTTGCCGGCCGTCTCCTCGCCAGGCTCCATCCAGACGAGGAACAGCGGCACCGGGGTCTCTCCTTCGCGGGGCAGCGCCAAGAGCCCCATCCCCATCTCGGCATTGAACATCGTCGCGAGGTCGGTCAGTTCGAGGCCATCCTTGCGGAGCGATTCTTGAAACTCCTCGAACGACTCATCGCCTTGGTCCTTGGCCGCATCGAGCAAGACCTGCCAGAGCCGTTCAAGCCGCTCCGGTCGCAGGGCCACGCTGCCAAATTTCGTCTGCTTCTGGAGCGTCTCCCAGAATTCACGAACGGCTGGCACCCGCACCATGACCGCGGTCTCGGCCGGCAGGCATTCCCACGAGGGTCGCACGTCGGCCGCGGCGGCAAGCACGCCTGTCCACGCCGCTGCCGCACAGACAATTGCACCCAGTCGGACCATTGATGTCGCCCCTTCGGAAAAGTGTTCGATCCCTGAAGCCTTCGATCCCTTGGCCAGCCCGGCTACTCGGTCACCGGCATGTCTTTCGCCTCATCCACGCGATAGGGGGGCGGCAGGTACGTCACCCCGTTTTGCGGTTGCGTTTCGTCGAAGAGATAGGTGTCGCGATGAACAAGAAAATCGACGAGGTCCGACGACGGGATGCCAAATGCGAGGCCGTCGAATATGGACGCTCCCGCACAGGCCACCGCCACCACCTCGCCACGCGCGTTGAAGATCGGGCCGCCGCTGTTGCCCGGATTGATCGCTGCGTCGGTCTGGATAAGCCGCACCGTATCGATTGTTCGCGTCGTGCTCGACACGATCCCCTGGGTCACGCTTCGCTCCATGCCAAGCGGGTTGCCGATCGCGAAGACCATGTCGCCCACGCGGAGATCGTTGCGATCGTTGATGACCACCGGCTCAGGAAGCCGGCCATCGATCTCGTCGGCATCGACCTGGAGCAGCGCCAGATCCCGCAGTGGTTGGAGTGCGATGATCTTCACCTTCCGAAACTCGATCTTCTCAAATCCAGCAGCCTGGCCACCGGCCGCGGCCCCCTTGGCGGCAGTGCCGCCGGCTCGTTTGCCCGCCACCTCGCGAAACATCGTCACGCGAAGCTGCGTCTCCTTCTCAACGACGTGAAAGTTCGTGACGATATGCCCCTCGCGGCTCGTAAGAAATCCAGTGCCGAGGCCACCCGGCGTGCGGACCATCACCACCGCCTCGCCAAACCGCTTCACGAGCGCTGGCACCTCGCGAGCCTCGAGCCGGCCGGTGCGAAAGAGACCGCGGTCGATGCTCGCCTTCGCTGGCTCGTCCGTGGCGCCGTCGTCGCGGCTCAGGTCGAGCACCCGCTTGGCCGGAAGCTGAAGCACGTCGTGGCCGAGGTCGAGCACGACCCCTTCGTCTGACTGGCGAAGCAGAGGCGCCGTCACGCGGCCACCGCCCACGAGCGTCACCGTCACCATGTCGGCTGCTGCGGCGAGGGTTCCTCCGGCCGCAAGTGCCACAAGCCATCCAAAAATCCAGCTTCTATATCTGTTCATGGCGCCTCCTTGGCAGCGGTCTGCGGTGCGGCGGCGGTGGTGGTATCACGCCCCATATAGATGACCAAGCGGTCCTGGCTCACGAGCACGAGATCGCGAACCCCGTCGCCGTCGGCGTCGAGGCCAATGCCGCGGCGCGGCTCCGAGACCATCTCAGAGGAGTCGCCGCCATCGTAGGGATACTTGCGGTCGTCGAACACCCGCCACGTGACCGACCGTTCGAGCGACGCGGCCTTGCCCTCGTCACTCGGCTTTCGCAGCATCGCCGTGAGCTGGTGGCGGCGGTCGTCGCAGAGCAAGAGATCGTCGCCGCCATCGCCGTCGATGTCGGTCGTGAGCACGCGATGGATCGTCGATTCCCGCACCCCGCTGCGGCGGCCCACACGGCCATCGATGCTCTCGATGAGTTGGAGCTCCCAGGGCTCACCGCGCGAAAGCCGCACGATCCGCTCCTGATCCACCAGCATGATGCCGAGCACAGGATCGCCTTCGAGCGACGTGCCAGTGGGCGGCTTGATCGCCTCAACAGACCGCATCACCCCCGCCTCGTCAGCTTGGAGCTTGTGAAGAAAAGCCCCCCCCTTTTCGAGCGCCCACGCCGGCCCAGGAGCGCCCGGGATCGGGGGCGATGGGAGGAATGAAACAATCTTCTGTCCTTCGCCGAGCATGACCTGATCGACGGGATGGAGATCATCACCGAGCCACTGGAGCACGCCATCGGTGAGCCGCGCCTTGCGGAGCACGCCGTCTACATGAAGGAGCCGATACTCATCGAGGTCCGCCTTCGCGAGAAGGGAGGGCGTCGTCACGACGGGCTTGCCGTCCATGAGTTTCACGAGCTTCCCGGCGGGGGCATACGCGTCCTGCACGAGGAGCGTGTCGTTCCCGAGCCAGACGACCTTGTCTACTTTGGCTCCGAGCCCGGCAAATCGTGTCTTCTCGGGCTCGGCGGCGTCGGCTGGCCATACAAAGAGATCGACATCCTCGCCGATCCGCTGCGCCCACCAGGTGGTATCGCCCACGCTATCGACCGCGAGAATCTTTCGGTTCTTTCCCTCTTGAACCCATGGCTGGGGATAGGTGAGCCGTCCGTTTTCCCATCGGCTGCGGTGCAGGTCGGCGGCGTCCTTCGCCCACACCAAGAGCAGGCCGTCTCCGGAGGCCGCCCGCGGTGCGACCACCGCTTTGATGCCGCTCACGGCGGGGAACGTTTGCTCGCTCGACCAGCCCGCGGGTGAGAGGCGATGGACTCGCAAGCGAGGCTGGGTGGAATCGACAGCGACGATCGCGGGCCCGCCCTCGAGCATGATTCCGCACCAGCCACGGCGTGCAGACGATCCCATCGGCAGCGAGTCATGCCGCCCAATGTCAGACGCCGCTCCACGGACCAGCCGATACTGACGCAGCACACCCTTGTCACTGCCGCCAAGCAGAAACACTTCCGCGGGGCCGCGCGGGCCTGACGCCGTCGCGAAGGAGTCAATCGTTCGATCATGGAGTGTCTGGGCCGGGAGCAAACTGCCGTCGGCCGCACAGGGATGCCAGCGGATGACCTGCCGCGAGACATTCGACCACTCAACGAGGTCCTGGCGGCCATCGCCGTCGAGATCGGCCAGTGCCCAGTCGAGCCGGCTTCGTATTTCGCGAGGTGCGAGCCACTCAGCCCGCGCGTTCTTTTCGAGCGGCAGTCGCTGGATGCCTTCGTCGAAGCTCACGAGCAGCTCATGGCTGCCATCGGGAAGGTCACGCACCAGAAGCAAACCGCCGCGGCTGGATGGCGAACCTGTGAGCAGGTTCCATTCTCCGGTCTTCTTCCACGCGCCGCGAGCATCGACAGCCACGTCAGGGTTTCGTGAATAGATGGCGATGCGATTGGACGGGCTCGTGAGTACGAGCACCTCGGGCTGGCCGTCGCCATCGGTGTCGTGGGCCACGGCGTCTCGCGGCATCTCATCGATGGCAATCTCACCTCGCGTCCATTCCGGCGCCATCGGCAACTCGTTTGGGCGATCTGGGTCAGCCGCATCGGCACGCGTGCGCGCGGCCGGGTCGAGCCAGCGGTAGAGATCGATCCTCGCCTGGCGTGGATTGACCACGATCACATCGTCCCGCCCGTCCCCTTCAAGATCGGCCACCGAGAGTCGATCAGCTCGACCGTCGAGCGAGATGACCCGCATTCCCTGCCAGCCATCAAAGGCCGAGGAGATGTCGGGACAAAGAAAAAAAGACCCACCCAACGCCACGGCAGCGATGAGGCGAAATCGAGCGCATGAGTACATCATGACTCCGAGAATACTTCGCGACCGTCCGCCGGGCCACAACCCTGGCCTGCCACGGCTCCCGGAGAGCCCCGGATCGCCAAGACCGGGTAAATAAAGCCGCGTTGCACTCGCAAGGCGATGCCCTGTCCCGGAGGTCCAAGACTCCAATGCCATGGAGGCTCTGCCCGATCACAACTCCGGCACGAGGGCGTCGGCCGCG
Organism: Pirellulales bacterium; assembly: GCA_041746715.1. GTDB lineage: Bacteria > Planctomycetota > Planctomycetia > Pirellulales > UBA1268 > QWPN01. The sequence goes on from JBGTGN010000113.1 coordinate 37,560, forward strand.
GCGGCATCGCGGAGCTTCTCGAGGGCCTTCGCCTCGATTTGACGCACCCGCTCTTTGGTCACGCCGAGGGCCGAGCCGACTTCCTTGAGGGTCTCCGGCTTGCGGTCGGGGTCGAGGCCGTAGCGGCGGACGATGATCGTTTGCTCCCGCGAGTCGAGCTGGTCGAGAAACCGCTCTACCTGCGCGAGCCGATCTCTTGCGGCGATCCGCTGCTGTGCCTCGTCCTCGCCACGATCGGCAGCGGCATGGAGGAGATCCATGTCGGCCGGACGGAAACGATCACGACGCTTGTGCTCATCGGGAATCGTGCGGGCGTAGTTCTTCATGATCGCCCACGAGGCGTAGGTGCTGAACTTGTTGCCTCGGGCATAGTCGAACTTCTCGACCGCTCGAAGCAGCGACATGTTTCCATCGCTCACCAGATCGAAGAAGCTGTCGCTCGCCGACACCCGCTTCTTCGCGATCGAAACCACGAGCCGGAGATTTGCTCGCACGATCCGGTTCTTGAGGTCCACGATCTCGCTGTAGAGCTTCTCGACCTGATCCATGAGTCGAGCACTCGGCCGCTCGGGGTCAAGCTGATCCCGAAGCTTGCAGGCCTTGAACTTCAGGTAGTTGAACTTCCTGAAGAGCCACACCTCCTGCTCGCGGGTCAGGAGCTGAACCTCATAAAGGCTTCCGAGATACGCGGGCAGGCCAGCCGGTCGACGCACCCGCTTGGCCGCGTCGTTGGCGCCGGGATACGGCTCGTTGACCACCTTCTCGGCGCTCGAGCGACCGAAGAGCGCATTGGGCATGAAGTCGAGCGGCAACTGCCGAACATGCTCGGCCCGCTGCGACAGGATCACGCGATAGATGCTCGCCTTCGACCGGTGGTAGCGACGGGCGATCGAATCAACTGCCTCACCGCGGAGGTGGTGCTGGTAGATACGAGAGCAGGTCTCGGGCCGGAGACGGCCATCGTCGAGGCCAAAGACAGCCTCGAGCGGGTGCTCTTGGTCATACCGCTTCACCGTGTAGCGGATGGTCTCGACGCTTCGGTCAAGCCGCTTGGCGATCCGGCGATGGGCATCGGCTGGGCTCGCGCCGGCAGCAGCCAACCGCCGTGCCCAGGCGATGATGCGATCATGCTCCTCGGTCGAGAGCTGGCTGAACCGCCGGCCCCGCTCGATCCGCGAACTGTTGGCGCGGATAAACCGCTCCACCGTGCTGGCGAGGAAGCCGACCCGGCGACGTCCATCGACGGAGTATCGCTGGGCGACCAGCCCGTGCTCACGCCACCGCGAGATCGTCTTGGTGGAGACATTGAACCGGCGAGCCAACTCCTCGAGCGTGAGCACCTGCTCGCCCACAGGAACACTTGGCGAAACGCCGTCGACAGGCTTGGCTTCATCCATGAAGAGCCTCAGAAAACCACTCGTATCGGAACGCATAGCACTTTCTCCTCGCCGGCAATCCATGCCGGCAGTTGCCGGGAAGCCATCTGAGCAAGCGCCCCTGACGCGCCCGCTCAGCCGCTCTTCCCGAAGCCCTCGGCCAACTGTCCTTCCACGTGTCCGGAGCCATCCTGGTCCGTGCCGTTCCGGTGTCGTGGACACGGAGTTATACGGCCGACTCTGCAAAAGGGTTCGCGACACTTTGGCGAACTTGAGGATTTTTTCTCACACCGGCACATTCGGCCCTTGTTTTTCCCGAGAAATCATGGAAAAAAGAAACTTTCGTTTCGTCGCAGGCGTTTGCGGAACGGGGAGCCTGCCTTCTCACCGCAGACCGCATAAGACCCCATTTCCAAACGAAAAATAGCCAAAAGCTAAAAACGGACACTTGGTACATAAGCAGTTCTTATGAAGACACTTGGCACAGGCGTGCTTGCCGCCTGAGCCATGGCATGAAAAACCGTTGGTGATCGTCGTCGCTCGCCGAAATCAACTGGGTGTACCCACAGATCCCTGCGAGCCCGCCAGAACCATGCGACTTTTTCACACCGCCTCCTGCCTCAGCCTGGTCGTTTTCGCGAGCCCCTTCCTCATAGTCACTTGGGCCGCCGAGGACGGTCTCAGCCCCGCCCGCATTGAGATCAGCCTGTCGGTGAGCGGGGAGGTGTTCGCGCCCGCAAGCAAGGGCTCGGAGCCCCTGAAGGAAGCGATCGATGTGAGGGCGGTGTTTGATTTCACAGAAGCACCAGGCGACAGAAGCGCTGTGGGCCGCCGCTACCGCCGGGCCACGGCGGCTGTTCGCGTCGGCGATCACTCCCACCGCACCACGCTCGCCGGAGACGCCCGGGAGACAATCGTCTCGCTCGTTGGCACAACGCCGACGCCGAGCCTGGCGGAGGGATTCCTTTCACGACAGGAGGCCGATCTGCTCGACATCCCCTGTGATCCGATCCTGCTTCCGAGGCTCATGCCTGAGGGAGCGGTGGCAACGGGCGAATCATGGAAGGTTGCCCCTGATGTTGTCGCTGGCCTGCTTGCCATCGACACCGTATCGGATGGGGGTATCGAGATGACGCTCCTCGAGGCCAACCAGACAATGGCGTCGCTCGCCATCTCGGGCACGGTCACCGGTGCTGTGGATGGAGTGGCCACCAAGATCATCGTGAAGGGCACGGCCGACGCCCTCTGCACGCAGGGCGACACCGCGGAGACCTGGCGGTTCATAGGGCCGATCGATCGGCTCGATGTGACGATCGCCGAGCGGCGAGAGGCGAGTTGGGTGGCTCCGGGGCTCAACGTCGAGGCCACGCTCGCCATGAACCGCTCGGCCCCGCCCGATGACGACACGCACCGTCTTGATCCACCTGCCGCCGACCGCCCAGACGGCCATGGTCGTGCGGGCACAGTCTGGCATCGCCATCCGCACGGCCGATACACGCTCGTGCTCGACCGTCGCTGGCGGGTGGTCGAAGACGGCCCCGAAGGCCTCGTGATGCGGCTGGTTGACCGCGGAGCACTCGTGGCCCAATGCTCGATTCTTCCGCTGCCGCGGACGGCGGCTGGGGCGTCCCCCACGATCGAGCAGGTGAGTCGCGATGTCGAGGCTTCGCTCGCTGACCAGTTTGGTCACATCGCCGTGGCAGACGAGACCACCCGCGACGACGGCACCCGCGTCGTCCGGGTGATGGCCGAAGGCTCGGCGGAAAACAAGCCGTTCCGCTGGATTCACCATCTTCTCACCGACCCGGCAGGCTACCAGTTGGCCGTCACGTTCATGCTCGAACCGCCGCTCGAAGATCGTTTTGGCGGGGCGGACCACGAGCTGGTCGCAGGGCTCGTCCTGTTGCCCGATCCGGTCCACGGGGAGCGTGAGAAGGCCGCGGGAAGCCGTCCGGCCAGGCGGGCCGAAAAACCGGCGTCTCGGCGGGGAACGCCTTGACGTTCGGCCGTTTGCCAGCGACACTCTCGGGTCTGCGGCCAGGCATTTTTGCCGCGGTGGAATCGTTGTTCTGCCGTTGGAAAAAATGCTCGTGCCGTCTCCAACAGGGAGATCCGCCGGACGAGGTGCGAAGCCAAGCTACTTCCCCCGGTCAGCGGCTCCGAGAACCGCGGCCTGGAGGCGCAAGCCATCGAGAAGCAGCATCGCATCAACGACCAGATCCGTGTCACGCCGATTCGCGTCATCGGCGCCGATGGCAGTCAGTTGGGAATCATTTCCACTGATGAAGCCCTGTCGATTGCACGCAATGGCGATCTCGATTTGGTCGAGGTGGCTCCGAACGAAAAGCCGCCTGTCTGCCGAATCATGGACTTCGGCAAGTTCAAGTATCAACAGAAAAAGAAACACCACAAAACCCACGTTCATCACGCCAAGCTCAAGGAGATTCGGCTTCGTCCCAAGACGGGTGACCACGACATTGATTTCAAGGTCGCCCAGGCTCGCATCTTTCTCACCCACAAAGACAAGGTTGTCGTGTCGGTCGTCTTCCGTGGCCGCGAGATGGCCCACATCGAAGAGGGCCAACGAGTGATGAAGGCGATCGTGAGCAAGCTCGAAGACATCGCCAAGATTGAAGCGACGCCACAGCAGCAAGGCCGCCGGCTCACCTGTACCCTTTCGCCAAAATAACAGCCCTCTCCACAGTTCCCCATCCAAGGAGTCTCACCATGCCAAAGCAGAAAACCCACAAGGGCACGAAGAAGCGTTTCCGGCTCACAGCCTCCGGCAAGGTGAAGCATCGCCAGGCCGGCACAAGCCATCTTCAGGTTCGCGTGTCGAGCAAGCGAAAGCGGAACCTCCGTGGAACGGCCGTTCTCGCGAAGCCCGACACGCAGCGAATCGCGATCGCCCTCGGCAAGTATTCGTACTGAGCCGTTGATTCCCCCACCACAATAAAAGCCGAAGAGGCCGCCGCTGGGCATGCCAGCGGCGGCCTCGGGCTTTTCTTTTGGGCTGGGGCGGAGATCACCCGCATTCCCACAGAAATCACTCCGGCATGATGACCGTGTCGATCACGTGAATCACGCCGTTGCCGCAGACAATGTCGGTCTTCACGACCTTCGCTCCGTCGATCATCACGCCACCATCGGTAACTTTGACCTTCGCCGAGTTTCCCTGCACCGTCTTGGCCTCAGTGAGCTTGACGACGTCGGCGGCCATCACCTTTCCTGGCACCACATGATAGGTGAGGATTTCGACGAGCTTCCCTTTGTTCTCGGGCTTCAGCAGCGTCTCAACCGTACCCGCTGGCAGCTTGGCAAACGCGGCATCGGTCGGGGCAAAGACCGTAAAGGGCCCGTCACCCTTGAGCGTCTCAACGAGCCCAGCCGCCTGGACCGCCGCGACAAGCGTGCCGAAATCGCCGGCACCGACGGCGGTGTCAACGATGTCTTTGGCCTCGGCGTTGTAGGCCACGGTGGTCGCATGACCTGCGGCCGCTTCCTTGGCAAGCCGCTGCTTCTTGGCCACTGGGCACTCCTCAGCCATCGAAAAACTCCCGGCCATCGCGACTGCAAGCCCGGCGACTACCATCGTCATCATTCTGAAAATCCGCATAAGACACCTCAGTGGGGTTTAGGTCGCACGCGACCCATCGAAACTTTTTCGCCGGCGGACCATCCACCAACGTCGCCACACATGGCATATGTGTTGTAGGCAGCTCGTCGTGGGCGACCACCCAAGCCCCCGCCAGGGTTTCTTGCCATCGTGCGTGGGCTGCGGGCATCTGGTACTGGCCGGTGTTCCCGCGGCTTTCCGCATTCCACGTTTCGTTGCGGCCGATAGGCTGCGTGAACCTGCCCCGCTCACGACGACCGTGAAACCTTCTTGAGCGCGTCAAGCGCCAGCTTTCGCGCCTTGGCGTGGTCCACGATCGGCTCGGGGTAGTCGCGGCCGAGGGTCACCTCGGCGTTCTCGAGCGTGCGTTCCTTTGCTTCGGCAGGCGCGTGGATGTCGTCTGTGGAAAGCTTTGAGAGTTGTGGCACCCAGGTGCGGATGTAGCTTCCGTGGGGGTCAAACTTCTCGCCCTGCGTCGTCGGGTTGAATATCCGGAAATACGGCGCCGCGTCGGCGCCGCAGCCCGCGGCCCACTGCCACCCCAGCGTGTTGGCTGCGAGGTCGGCATCGACAAGGGTGTCCCAAAACCAGCGTGCGCCTTCGAGCCAGCTCACCCGCAGGTCCTTCACGAGAAAACTCGACACGATCATCCGCACGCGGTTGTGCATCCAGCCGGTGGCCCAAAGCTGCCGCATGCCGGCATCCACCATCGGAAAGCCCGTGCGACCGCGGTGCCAGGCCCGCAGGCCGACGGGATCCTTGGCCCATGGAAACCTCGCGTAGTCGGCTCGCAGCGGCGCATCGGTCGTATGTGGAAAGTGATAGAGCAGGTGGTGGGCAAACTCCCGCCAACCCAGCTCCCGCAGAAACACTTCGGGGTCGCCGGTGAGCGTGGCCGCTGGTCGCCCCCCGGCTGCCTGCCGCACCCCATGCCAGACCCGTCTGGGGGAGATCTCACCAAAGTGAAGATATGCCGAGAGCGTGCTCGTGCCGTCATGATCAGGGCGGTCTCGCTCGGTGCCGTAGCCCGAGAGTCGCTTCGCGAGAAAAATCTCCAGTTGTTTCTTGGCCGCCGCCTCGCCGGGAGACCATGTCTTTTTCATGGTCGTGTCCCATGGAATCCTGGGGAGCAGTTCGAGTTCGCCAGGCACGAGATTCTTTTGAGCGTTCCTCACCGGTTTGGCCGCGATGAGCTTTCGTGGGGCGGGCACGGGTTCGGCCGGTTCCGGCCGCGTCAGAAGCGACCGCCAGAATGGCGTAAACACCTGATAGGGTTTGCCTTCTTTCGTGGCGACGTGAACCGGCTCATAGAGCAGGCCGCCGTTGAAGCTCTCCACATCGAAACTGTCTGAGGTGAGAGCCTTCTTGATCGCGGTGTCGCGGTTCACGACGGCCGGCTCGTACCTTCGGTTCCATACGATGTGGGTCGCGGCATACTCGGCGGCAACTGCCCGGAGGGCTTCGAGCGACGGGCCGCGTCGGATGAGAAGCGGCGTGCCGGCCTTCTTCAGATCGGCCGCGAGCTTTTCGAGTGAGTGATGGAGCCACCATCGTGACGCCGCCCCCGGCTCCCAGGGGGCCTCTTCCTCAGGCGCCCATGTGAAGACCGGCACGATGGGTCCCCGTGCCACCGCAGCAGCGAGCGCCGGGTTGTCATCGAGCCGGAGGTCGTGACGAAACCAAACGATCGTCACAGCGGGTGATCCATGCGGCGCCGGTGCGGCGATCGGTCGTGCAACCATGCCCGCACGGTAGCGCTCGCGGGGCCGAAAATCAACCACGTGGTGGCTCGATTCCAATTCACGCTGGACGACGAGCATAACGCCCTACCGCGACGATTCGCGGCGGAAGGTGGTGCCTTGGAGGCGGTAGCCGACGAGGCGTTTTTCGATCTCGATGATCGTGAAAAGGATGACACCGAAGAGGAGGATCACGCCCCATGTCTCGAGCGAAAGCGGGCGGGTGTGGAACAGACGATTCATAAGCGGGGTCTGCGTGAAAAGGACCTGAAGGACGATCATGGCAACGGAGCCCAGAATCGCAGGGCGATTCGTGAAGAGTCCGATCTCGAACATGCTCCGCGATAGCGACCGGCAGTTGAAGAGATAAAACATCTCGCCGATCACAAAGACCGTCGTGGCTGCTGTCCGCGCCTCCTCGAGCGACGCATCATGCCAGCGGCGCAGCCACAAGAAAACGCCGTAGGCCCCGGCCGAAAGCAGCAGGCTCACGAGCCCGATCCGCTTCACGATGTCGGGGCTCAAGAGCGGCGCCTTCGGATCTCGCGGCGGCCGGTCCATGATGCCAGGCTCCTTCGGCTCAAACGCCAGCATGAGCCCCAGGAGAATGGCTGTTGTCATGTTGATCCAGAGAATCTGAACCGGCGCGATCGGAAGCGACGTGCCGACGAGAATGGCTCCGATGATCGTGAGTGCCTCGCCACCATTCGTGGGAAGCGTCCACACGAAAAACTTCGTGAGGTTGTCAAAGACCCCACGGCCCTCCTCCACAGCTGCCTCGATCGACGCAAAGTTGTCGTCCGTAAGCACCATGTCTGACGCCTCGCGGGCGACATCCGTGCCCCCCTTGCCCATCGCCACGCCAATGTCCGCCTGCTTGAGCGCCGGAGCGTCGTTCACACCATCACCCGTCATCGCCACCACGTTGCCCCGCGACTGAAGCGCCCGCACAAGCCGAAGCTTTTGCTCCGGGGCCACTCTCGCAAAGACCGACACGCGGTCGGCCGTGTCAGGCAAATCGGCATCGGTGATCCGCTCGAGTTCGATGCCCGTGACCGCAGTCGCCGGCTGGCCGTCGGGGAGGATGGCTCCGTCAATCCCCAGCCGCCCAGCAATCGCAGCCGCTGTGATGGCGTGATCGCCGGTGATCATCTTCACGCGAATGCCAGCCGCCTGGCAGGTGGCGACCGCCTCGATGGCCTCGGGCCGCGGCGGATCCATCATCGCCTGAAGCCCAAGAAACACCATGTCTCCAGCGACATCGTCATGCCTGATGCCACTCGTGCCTGCCGCGAGCTCCTTGCGGGCAAACGCGAGCACCCGGAGGCCATCGGCAGCAAGCCGAGACACCGATGCGATCACGGCGTCGGTATCGAGCGGCCCAGAGTGCCCACGGGCGTCCCATGCCGATGAGCAGCGCCCGAGGATCGCCTCGACCGAGCCCTTCGCGTACACAAGCCGCGGCTGGTCCTCAGCCTGGCCGTGAAGCGTGGCCATGTATTGCAGCTCCGACTCAAACGGAATCGAGTCGAGCCGCGGGAGCGCCTCGTGAAGAGCGGTGGCGGAGAGCCCAGCCTTCGCCGCCGCCACGATGAGCGCCCCTTCGGTGGGGTCGCCTTCAACAAGCCATTCGTGGCCTTCGTGGACGAGCCGCGAGTCGTTACACAAAAGACCTGCCCGAAGGCACTCAACCACAGCTTGCGTGCCGTCAGCAGGAGATACCGAAATGGCTTCGCCACCGTCAGCCGTTGTGACCGAACCCTCGGGAGCGTAGCCCGAGCCGCTGACGCTGTGTGAATGGCCGCCGGCCACGAGGGTCGTGACCGTCATCTGATTCTGCGTGAGTGTTCCAGTCTTGTCGGAACAGATCACGGTCGTGCTGCCGAGCGTCTCAACGGCAGGCATCTTGCGGACAATCGCCCGGCGGTCGGCCATCTTCGCGACACCGATGGCGAGCATGATCGTGACGGCAGCCGGGAGCCCCTCTGGAATCGCCGACACGGCCAATGCCACGGCAGTCTTGAACATTTCTGCGACGTCCGACCCCTGCACGACGCCATACACAAACACCGCCGCCGACACCGCGAGAATCGCGACCAGGAGCACATGGCTAAAGCGGGCGATGAGCCGTGTGAGCGGGGTCTGGATGTCGTCAGCAGAGGCGATGAGGCCGGAGATACGGCCCACCTCCGTCGCGTCACCGATGGCGACCACCACACCCGTCGCCTGGCCATACGTGACGAGCGTCGATGCATAGGCCATGTTTTTCCGGTCGGCCAGGGGCGACTTCTCAGAAAGAGGATCGACCACCTTCTCGATCGGCACCGATTCACCGGTGAGCGCCGCCTCTGCAGCCTGAAGATCGCGACAGCGGACGAGCCGCAGGTCGGCCGGCACTTTGTCGCCCGACTGCAGGAGCACGATGTCGCCAGGCACGATGCCAGATGCATCGATCCGCTCCTTGCGGCCGTCGCGAAAAACCGTGGCCTCGGTCACGAGCGTCTGCCCGAGCGCCTCGATCGCCTGGAGAGCCTTGCCTTCCTGCACAAATCCCACGATCGCATTGACGAGCACGACGGCAAGAATCACGGCCGCGTCGACCCAATCCTCGAGCGCGGCGGTCACGCCGGCGGCTACCAGCAGGATGTAGATGAGCGGCTGGTGAAACTGGAGCAGAAACCGGACGAGCGGCCCGTGCCCACGACGCGACGTGAGCACATTGGGCCCATGCTGCTGGCGACGGGCCGCGACCGCCGCGGAGGAAAGCCCGGCGGCCGTGTCGGTTTCGAGGCCGTGGAGGACGGCATCAATCGAGAGGTGATGCCATGGTTCGACGGGAGGCGGCGGGGTGGGCATGGCGGATCGCAGGGGTTGCAGGGCTCTTGCGACAGGGTAGCCCTTCTGGACGTGGAGTCCCACAGGAATCGGCTCGCGCCGGTATATTCGCCGCTCAGTAAACCGTGTGTCGAGCGGTCTCTCAGCGCACCGCACGCGCGACGAAATTCACAGAGAGCCATCATGCGACTATGGACCCTATCGACGCGTCTCGTCATGCCTCGCTCATCGCTTGGGCGAATGATCACCGCACTCGCGGTCAGCGTTGGCCTCGCCGCGGTCGCAGACGACACGCCTCCGCAGAAAAACCTGATTCTGCCAGGCGAGGTGTTTGCGATTGAAGGGAAGACGGCATTTGTGTTCACGCCGAGCGGCGACGTGGCGGTGCCCGACACCGAGAAGCCGTGGATCCTCTATTCGCCAACGCTTCCGTCGTATCCCGACAAGGCGGAGCAGTGGATGCACGAGCAGTTTACGAATGCTGGTGTGGCCGTGGCAGGAATCGACACCGGCGAGTCGTACGGCAGCCCGGCTGGCGTCGAGGCAGCCGAGGCGCTGCATGCCGAGATGGTGCGACGGGGATACTCGAAGCGGCCCGCGGTGCTTGGCCGAAGCCGCGGCGGGCTCTGGGCATCAGCCTGGGCCATCGCCCACCCGGAATTCACCGCGGGAGTCGGCGGCATTTATCCCGTGTATGACTGGCGAAGCTATCCAGGCCTCACCAAGGCGGCACCGGCCTACGGGTTCTCACCCGACGAGCTCGCCGCGCAGGCTGAGAAACTCTGCCCGATCGAGCGAATGAGTGAGGTCGCCGAGGCCGGCGTGCCGTTTTGTATTATCCACGGCGATTCCGACAAGGTGGTGCCCATCGAGCCCAACTCGGCCGAGCTCGAGCGCCGCTACAAGGCCGCGGGCAAGGAAAACCTCGTGACGCTCATTGTGGCAGAAGGCCAGGGGCACACGATGTGGGAAGGCTTCTTTCATTGTCAGGAGCTTGTGGGCTTTCTCATTGCCAAAGCCAAAGGAACGTAAGCAGTATGTTTTCGCCGGGCCGATCAGCACCGTGAGCATGATGCAATGACACCACTCCTTGCCGACGGGACGATGCCTCGACTGTCACTCGACCCTTCCGCGATTCAGCTCCTGGCCTGGGCGCTCGGCGGATATGTGCTCTTCCTGCTGGCCTTGAGCATCTATGCCAGTCGCCGCGTGGAAAACGAGGCCGACTATGTCGTGGCCGGTCGGCGGCTTCCCCTCTCGCTCGCCTGCGGCACGCTCATCGCCACATGGTTTGGCGCGGCCACGATGTTTGCCGCGGCGGGCGCGGCGCGCGACGAGGGCCTGCTCGGCGTGGTCCTCGATCCATTCGCCTGCGCCTTCACGCTCATTCTCTCTGGCATCTTCTTCGCCCGGCCGCTCTGGAAGATGCAGCTCTACACGATGGCCGATTTCTACCGAGTAAAGTATGGCACGAGTGCCGAGATCGTCGGAAGCTGTATCCAGGTGCCGAGCTACTTCCCATGGATCGCAGTCCAATACACGGCGCTTGCCAGCATTCTCGAGCTCTACTTCGGCATCCCACTCTCCACCGGCATCCTCATCGTGGCGGGCGTCACGCTCGTCTACACGCTTGTCGGTGGGATGTGGTCGGTGACGCTCACCGATACGTTCCAGATCGTGGTGGCACTGATCGGCCTCGTCGTGCTCGTGAACGCGACGCTCTCGGTTCCCGAGCTTGGCAATGGCGATCCATTTCGCGGCCTGGTCACCGTCTATTCCCGCGTGGGGGAGTCTCACCCCGACCACCTTCGGCTCCTGCCGACCGATTGGAAAATGGCGCTGGTGCTCCCGTGGCTTGCCGCCTGGGCCACCGGCCTTCTGGGCAACATCCCGGGGCAAGACCTCCAACAGCGAGTGTTTGCCGCCAAGAGCCCAAACACCGCGATGGCGGCCTGCATCATCGCCGGCGTGCTCTATCTCATCTTCGGCATGATCCCGGTCACACTCGGCCTGGCCTCGCTGGTCACCCATCCCGGAGGCAGCCTCGACCCGGTCGGATTCTTGGCCGGCGAATATCTTTCGACCGGAATGCTTGTCGTTTTTGTGGTGGCTGTCATGTCGATGGTGGTCTCGACGGCCACCAGCGCCGTTCTCGCCCCGGCCACGATCCTCGGCCACAACATCCTCTCCCGCATTCCGCGGTTTGATGCCACTGGCCTCGTTCGGGATCGCTTGTGCGTCGTGCTTGTCTCGCTGGGCGGCGTCGCGCTTGCGATGTGGGGCAAGACACTCATGGAGCTGCTGGACGTCGCGCTTTCCGTGCAGCTTGCCGCGCTCTTCGTGCCGGTCGTGATGGGCATCTACAGCACCCCCCGAGGGCCGCTTCCGGCCGTGCTCTCCATGCTCTTCGGGTTCGTGGTGTGGGCCGTGACGTTTGCCATCGCCGAGCTCGCCGGCGACTCGCCGGTGCCGCTGGTGGCCACCATCAACAGCGTGCCAGCCGACTTCTGGGGGCTCGGTTGTGGCATCCTCGGCTATGTCGTCGGCCACACCCTTTCGCCACGGCCCGCTCCGGTCTGACGGATGATGTCAGCGAAGCTGCTGAAGAAGGCCGCCGAGGGTGTCGTGGGTTTCCCCAGGGGCACGCACCACCAGCGCGCGGCCATTGGCGAAGTATCGAATCGAGCTCTGCCCGCCGTTGGTGTCCCATGCCTCTGGGCTCACCGTTGCCTGAATCAAGTCGATGAGCACCTGGGCGGCGGCAATGTCACCACCGGCAGCACGGCCGCTGCTCGTCGTCGCATGTTCGCCACTGGTCTTCACCGGCGCGGGCCATGACACGATGGCCACGAGGTCGTGGTGAACCTCCACGAGCCGCATGGCCACCTGCCGTTCGAGCCCGCGGACCTGCGCGCTGCGAGAGCGTCGCGGATCGGCAGCGAGACGATCGTGAACATCGATCAGCCGTTGGATTGCGGCGACGCGCGCCTGGAAGTTCGTCGCCGCAGCTTCGTCGCCAACTGCCCGGGCTACATCAGCACGCAGGTGCGCCACCGGTGCGAGGGCCGGGGCCGCCACACGGCTCGGAGCTCGGTGCGTTGTGTCGGAGCTCTCAGCGGGTGCTGGGGCTGCCGTGCCGAGCAACGCCTGGTCCATCGCTCGAAAGTCGTGAACATACGCCCGAACCTGCACGCTCGAACTGCCGCTGCTACTCGCGGTGCCGCGACTCATTGGAAAAGGGCCTGTGACGCTTCGTGCCTGCCCGACGCCACCTGTGCCACCAAGCAATGCCCCGCCACGATCAGGAACGAGCACCGTTGTCGGTACGGCAAACTGTTGAAACACTGGCTGCTGCACGACCACCTGCTGCGCCGCAGCCGGCATTGCGAGGCCTGCTGTCAGGATTGCGAAAAGGGTGGCCGAATGGTGTCGAGCCATGACACGTTCCTCCTTTGAGGGCCCAACGATACGCCCACAAGTCTACCGCAGCCTGATGGCCGCAACCCGAAGTCCTGAACCTCCGGGGCAGCACAATGTGGTTGGAGTGCCACACGGATTCGCCCAGTCCCGGAGGTCCCGAACTCTGGGACTGGGGTTGGAGCGCATCGGCCCCATATGGAGCGACGGCGCGGCAAACCAGGGAGGGTAGGCGAGGGGGTCGGCGAACGCTCGAGGAGCCTTGGAGATTTCCCTCATGCGGCCATGAATCGCCACAGAAGGCGACGGGAAATATCTCGGCGACAATCCGAAGGACTCGCGCAGCGAGCGACTTTTGCCGCCCCTGAGCCGGCGATACACCAAACCCAGATGCGCTCTAGGTGAGGATTTCCTTGACGACATGCCCATGAACGTCGGTGAGCCGGAAGTCGCGGCCTTGGAAACGCCATGTGAGCTTCGTGTGGTCGAAGCCGATGAGATGGAGCAGCGTAGCCTGGAGATCGTGGATATGCACCGGGTCGCTCGCGACATTGAAGCCGAGCTCGTCGGTGGAGCCGTGGACATGCCCGGCCTTCACGCCGCCCCCCGCCATCCACACCGTGTAGCAGTCGGGATAGTGGTCGCGGCCGAGAACCTGTCCTTTTGAAGTGCGACCCTCGCGAAACGGCGTGCGTCCGAATTCGCCGGTGCAAAGTACGAGCGTGTCTTCGAGCAGGCCACGCTGCTCGAGATCCTCGATCAAGGCCGCGGCAGGCTTGTCGAATGTGGCCGCCTTCGCCGTGAGCCCGTCGCGAATGTCTTCGGCCGGATTCGTGCCGTGAAAATCCCAGCCCCAGTCGAAGAGGTGGACGAACCGCACGCCTTCCTCGACAAGCCGACGCGCCAGGAGAATATTGTTGGCGAGGCTCGCCCCCCCAGGCTCGGCACCATATGCCTCGAGCACATCCGCGGGCTCTTTGGAAATATCCATGACCTCCGGCACGCTCGCCTGCATCCGAAAGGCGAGCTCGTACTGGGCAATCCGCGTGAGCGTTTCCGGATTGCCAAGCTCCCGGGCCTGAAGCTCGTTCAGATCACGCAGCGCATCGAGCGAACGCCGCCGCATCGCCCGATCCATGCCCGGTGGGTCTGACACGTAGAGCACGGGGTCGCCCTTCGAGCGGCATTGCACGCCCTGATAGACACTCGGCAGAAAGCCTGACCCAAAACTGCTCGTGCCCGCGTTGGGCTGCGTGCCCGAGGAGATGAGGACCACGAAGCCGGGCAGGTTGGCATTTTCGGTACCGAGGCCATAGGTCACCCACGAGCCGAGACTCGGCCGGCCCGACCGAGGCGAACCGGTGTAGACCATGAGCTCGGCCGGCGCATGGTTGAACTGGTCGGTGTGCATGCTCCGCACGAAGCAGAGCTTGTCGACAACACGCTGGAGATTCGGGATCGCATCGGAAAGCTCGATCCCACTTTCACCACACTTCGTCCAGCTTCGCCGCGTGCCGAGCAGCTTCGGTGTGCCGCTGGTAAAGGCAAAGTTTTTGCCAGCCAGAAACTCCGCCGGGCAATCCTGGCCGTCATGCTTCACAAGCACCGGCTTGTGGTCATACATGTCGAGGTTTGGCGGCGAGCCGGTGAGATGAATCACGATCATCCGTTTTGCTTTTGCCGCCAGCGGCGGCAGGCGGGCAGCGAGCGGGTCGATAGAGCCGACGGGGGGTCGCCCCGCTTCCGAGCCTGTGGCCGTGCCACCCAGAAGGTCCGCCATCGCAATGGCGCCGATCCCGCCGGCCATGCTCCCGAGGAGCTGGCGACGCGTGGCAAGGAGCTTGTGTTCGAGAAGGGGGTCCATGACGTTCCTCACTAAGAGCCTATCCCAGAACCGGTCGTAAGCCCCGAGGTCGAGCGAGCGGCAGGCTGGCAAGGAAGGCGAAGCAGGCGAATCCAGGGAGATTCGTCGATGCAGCCTGACGCAGCCCAGCGTGCCGCGCAGCCGACCGAAG
>JBGTGN010000114.1:0-51698 GCA_041746715.1 Pirellulales bacterium
GGTGCCGGCGGCGCCGATGCGTTCGCGGGCGCCGGTGGCTTCTCGGCTGGCTGCTTGCTCGATGCCGTGGCGGCCTTGCTGTTTCCACCGAAGCGGGAGCCTAGATCCTGAGGCGACACGCCATGCTCTTTCGCAATTGCCTGAAGGGATGACGTGGCCTCGCGGACGGCGGCCTCGAGTTTTTGCTCGTCGGTCATGCCCGCGGTGGCCGACCCCATGAAGGTCTCGCGGAGCCAGGGGATGCTCGTGGCGACGATTACGATCGCATGGACGACCAGCGCCAAGATGGCAAACCGCATGAGCCCACCGCCGCGAAAATCCCGCATGAGATCCTCGGGCTCGGCACTCGATCGACGTGTGGCACTCATGGTGTGCTCTCCTTTTTGGTTCCGACGGCGTCGAGGATGCCCCCACCCTCGGCGATGGCTTTCAAGACCGGTTCGAACGTTTCATTGGTGATGGCCTCGTCGCAGCGAAACTGGACATGCCGCTGATCTTCGGAGACGGTCGTGCTGACGAGGGCGTGAATGCCGAGCTCGACATCCTTGGCCGAATCGACGCGGCTGCCGTTGAAAAAGATCTGACCGTCTCGGTCGATCGCCACCCGCGCGACCGCGCCGGACTTCGCCTTCTCGACCCGTGCCGAGGCGGGGAGCGTCACCTGAATGTCGGCCGCGTCCTGCGAGACCTCGCTGCACACGAGGAAGAAGATGATCAGCAAGAACGCGATGTCACCCATGCTGGCAGTCGGCACGGGCACCGTCCGCCGCTTCTTTCTCCTCGCGAGTTTCGGGTTCCTTGGCATGGGGGCTATTTCTCCGGCTCCACCATGGCCACCACACCACCGCTGCCGCTGATCGCCGCGAGCGCCTCGAAATACATGTGGTACGGCGTGCCCGCGGCGCTCTCGAGCATCACCACCCGTTTTTCGGGAGCCCGCGCCGGAAGGTCGAGGGCAAGAAGCCGCTCCTCGAGATCTTGAAGAGCTACCGGCGCGTCGTTGAAGAACATCTGCCCGCCGCGCAGGTTCACGATCGGTGTCTTCTCCGACTGGGCCTGCTCCGCCTTGTCGCCCGACGGCATCTCCGTGGTGATCGCCTGCACCCGCACGAGCGTCGTGGCCACGAGGAAGTAGATGATGAGCAGAAACGCGATGTCGGAAAACGAATCGGTGGGGATGCCACCTTCGCGTTTCTTTTTTTCGCGGTGTTTCATCGGCGTGTCTTCAATGGCTCGTGAGGATGTGCTCGACGAGATCGGCCGAGGCCTCGTCGATCTCGAGCTCGATGCCGTCACTCCACCGGTTGAAGAAACTCTGGGGGATCACGGCGAACAGCGCTATGAGAAGCCCGGCGGCCGTCGTGATGAGGGCTTCGGAAATGCCCATCGCGACCTTGCCGCCACCCCCTGCCGAGCTGCCCGCGTCGGCGAGACTCGCGAACGAGCTGATCATGCCCGTCACGGTGCCGGTCATTCCCAAAAGAGGCGCGGCAGTGCCTATGGTGGTCAATACGTCGAGCCGATTATTGACGGCGCTCATCGCTTGGGCGGCGGCGTCCTGCATCACCTCGCCGACGACCATCCGCATCGTCTCGGCGTTCTCTCCCTTGCCCTTCAGGTGCGAGTAGCTCTTGAGACCCGCCAAGAGCACGGCCGCGACGGGGCCACGGGATGTTTCACAGTCTTCGATGGCTGCCGAGATGCTGCCTTTTTGCAGATGGGCCAGAACCTTCGCGCGGAGCGATTTCACATCAACGCGGCCGTTCTGGCGGAAAGCCATCAAGCGGTCGAAGACGACCGCCAGTGCGGCAAGGCTGCAGAACACCAGCGGGACCATCAACGGCCCGCCCTGAATCAGGGTTTCAATCATGGGGTTTGAAAACTCTCGGGGATGACAAGGGAGGGGTGCGGTGGCGTAGGGGACGGGATGCGGTCAGGTTTCGGCGCCAAGAAGATGGAGGATCCGAAGAGCCTCCCGTGGCGGAAAGGCGAGGCGATCGAAACGGAAGGTGTCACCAGGCTCGATGACGACTTCGCCGGTGGCATGATCGTATCGGCTGCTGCGGCAGGCAGTGCGTGGGATGCTCGCGACGTGCTCGCGGCGACCGGCGACGAGTACGACCAAGCGATCCTCGGTGATGCAAAGCCAGACAGGTGCGCGGCGGAGCCACCAGCCGGCATCGACGCGGGTGGTGCTTTGGAGACAGAGAGCCGGCTTGGCGTCGCTGTCAATCGCTTGCTCGAGCAGGTTCCGCTCCGCGGGTGTCATGCCCTCCATACGATTACCTCCTGTTCTTCCGCGCTTCTTCGAGGGCCTCGATCATCTTCTCTCGTGCGGCGGCATCTTGTGCGGCGATGCCTGCAAACGCGGGGTCTGCAAGCCGGCCGCGGGCCCGTTTGGCCCAGATCGAATCGGGGTATTCAAACGTGATCCGGCGGTAGAGCTTGTAGGCGGTGCCCATCAGTTCCCCGCGGCCCCTCCAGTTCGACTCCGGCATCGGCCAGAGTTCGCGGGCATACGCCCCCCAGTACATCGCCTGGGCCCTGAGTGTCGGGCCGTCGTAGGCTTCCACGTCGATCAGCGTCTCAAAGACCTTCACCGCTTGGTCGTACTGGTGGGCACGCATGTAGTTCTGGCCTGCCCGGAGGCCGGCCAGCGGTGCGAGTGGGTCGTCTGGAAATCGCTCATGCAGCTTTTCAAACACCCGTGCCGCCTTGAGGAACTCCGGATAGGAGGCCTCGTCAAGCAAGATCACCTCGCCCTTCGAGGTCGCGTCTGCCTTCTCGCGGATGACGTCGGCCTTCTCCTTGAGCGTCTGCCCCTTCTTCTGGAAATAGTCGCCGAGCCGTGACATGACCGACGGGATGAGCTCGTCGCCCGGATACTTGTAGGCGAGCTTCACATACTCCTCGACCGCGCTTTCGGCCTCGCCGAGTTTCTCGTAGGTCTGGGCCGTCTTGTATTGGGCCTTCGAGGCGAACTCGGTGTCTGGGTATTCAAGCGGGATCTCCGAGAACCGCTTGAGCGCCTGCTGGTACCGCGGCCGCCGGCTCTCCTCGTTCTTGGCGAGGTTGGCAAACTCGTGGGCGAGATTGCCGAGCAGGTATTCGGCCTGGGCCTGGATATCGGGATCGCGGCGGTTAGCGAGGGCTTCGGCGAGCAGCTTTTCGGCGTGGTCGATTTCGCGGCGAGCGAGGCTTTCTTCACCACGCTCCGCATGCTTCTTGGCGAGCTCCAGGAAGCACTCGGCAAGTGTGAAGGCCGTACGGACGGCCATCTGGTCGCCACCGTATCGCTTCGTGAAAGGCTCGATGAGGCCGTCGGCACCCTTGTTGATGGCCACCGTTCGAGCCTGGTCGCCATAGGTGATCGTGACGGTGTCGCCGTAGCGGACCGGAAGCCCCTGCGATGCGAGTGACGTGGTCGCATCGCCCAACGGGGCATCTCCGTCGGCGTAGGCTGTCGTGAAGCCGCCAATAAAGATGCCGGAATGAGGCTCGGTTTCGCGGAGTGCGAGCATGGTCGTGGCACCGCTTCCGGTGGCGAGCGTGGCCTCGGCCGCGTCGCACTCCGGTCCGCGATCGAGTCCCGGTGCGAGGAGCCGTACGACGATGCGTTCGCCGACATAGGCGGCGGTGAGTATCGCCGAGGCATCGCCAGAAAGCACATCGAGGAAGCCATGGCTTCCGACGGTGAACGACACCGTCTTCCAGCGAACCTTTTCCTCTTCGTCTTTCCACGGGAAGCCGACATGGACCACGTCGCCGGCTTTGACGGCGAGGCCTTCCGGGATCGCCGACGCGGGAAGCGCCTCGGCGGCCTTGTCCCCAAAGCTCCGTGTCGGGGGATCACCGAGGATGAGCGGCACAGCCACGGCAAACCGACCCTCGTCAAGTGGCGGCTTGCCGGTTGGCGGGTGCGGCGGAACGGTGAGCACGTAGCCCGGTGGGGCGATGACACCCGGACGATCGAGCGCGGCTGCGAGCTTGAGCGTGCCTGGCAGCGAGATGTCGAAGCCGCTCTCGGTCTGGGAGCCGCCGGCCTTTGCGGCCTGTCGGGCCGACTCGGTTTGCACGAACACATTGACCGTGCTGCTCTGGGCGAACGCCAGATGAGGCACGACGACATCGACGCGGACAGGAGCCCCGAGAACCGCAGGGAGCGGGTCTGCCGACAGCTTCGACTCGCTGATGTGGGTGTAGGTCAGGGACTGCCGCGGCGTGATCGCGGCGGCACCGCGGCCGCGGACGGCAGCGGATGCTTTGGCGTCAGGTGCCGGCGGCTGGTCTGCTCCGTCATTGGGCGTGCTCGTGACGGCATAACCCGCCGTGAGCGGCGTCTGATAACGGGCGTGAAAAATCGTGACGCTTCGGTTTGCAGGCACGCCAGGATCGAGGTTCTCCATGTCGCGATAGGTCGCCGTCAGGCTCGCCCCCTTGGCGACTTGAATCTCCGATTCCCGCGATGGCGTTCCCTCGATCGGGAAGACGCGGCCGATGAATCGCCCCGAGTGCACCTCGGTCTCGACGGCCTTCATGGTGACCGTCGTGCCATCGGCCTTCTTAATCACGAAGTCAACGACGTCGGGCTTGTCGCTCGTATCCATGTCGGCGTCGTCGATCACGATGCCGACGGCGGCGCCGTAGCCGAACCGGCGAATCGGTTCGAGCACGAGCTCGCGGCCGGTCGGAGTTTCCTTGTAGTTGAGGAACGATGCGGTCATCTTCGCGGTGTCATAGGCGACGGTGAGCCTTCCCTCGTGTCGCGTCCGCTTCGGCGTGGCCGGCACCGGATCGATGTAGCGCGCGGTGACCGAATCACCGGGGAGGACTTCGAGCTGCTGGTTGTTGCGAAGCGCGACGGCGTCCTCCGCCACGGGAAGCCGTTTCTTCCCCGTCGCGTCGGTCAGCGTCACCTTTTCAATGGCCGGCGCGACGCCCGAGAATCCGACGATCACCAGCCGCACGAGTCGGGCGCGCGTGCCGGTGGCGAAGGCCACGTCGAGATTGCCTGCCCGCGATGAGACAACGGCAGGCAGAGGCAGATCAGATCGCACGGCGGCCGGAAACGTTTTCGGATCAAACATCGAATCCGGGCACGGCACGAGCTCCTGCTTGCCCTCGGCGTCGCAAAGGAGCGAAGCAGCTTGCGTTTCGATCAATGAGCGGCCTGCATGCCGCCAGACCTCGATCGTGTGGAGGCCCGGGGCAAGCTCCCGCTCGATCGTGAGGGGATCGACCGAATCCTTCGGGGCCGGCTGGCCATCGAGCAGGAGGAACGTCTGCGGCACGCCTTTGTCGTCATTCGCCGGCCAGCCCGTGATCTGGAACCGGCGAATCGCAGACTCCGGCTGATAGAAAACCGCCGAGAATCGGACGAGCGCCGAATACCCTGGATGACTACAGATCACCACCGGCAGTGGTTTGGCACTGAGGTTCGGCACGGTGGCCGCCAAGAAATTCACCGACGCTCGTGTCGCGAGCACGTCCATCTTCTCGCGCCACTCAGGCGGAAGGTCGCGGCCTTTCGGCGCGGCGATGCCCATTGCGCCGGTGCCGAAGGTCGGAAACGACGTGACCTGGGGCCTTCCGTCGAACGGCGCGGGATCGGCCGCGCCGCGCCAGCGGGATCGCGTCACCCAGTCACGGCCATTCGTCGAGGTCTGGAGCAGAAAGTGAGTCGGCTCCTGGCCAGCCGGCGACTGGAACGTCATCAAAGACAGCGGCACGTCGTCATTGAGATCGACGCCAAAAATGCGCACGGTCTCCTTGTCGCCTGCCTTGCCCTGCCATCCGGGCTGGTTGCCTGGACTGATCGCCATGATGGCGTCGCGGCCCGGGGCGTTCTCCGATGCAAACGCAAGGGCCTGCGATGGAGCGGTCGGTACCACGCCTTCAAAGACGCCGGTGAACGGGCCGGTCTCGGTGAGCACGAGCGACCGCACGGCATCGCCGCTCGTCGCTTCGAGTGCTACCGTCACGGTGTCAGGCGACGGTGTCGTGCTCTGATCGGGATCGATGACCCGCAGGTAGACAGGATTGCCCGGCCGCACGGAACGAAAGCCTAGTTTTGCTTGCGCCGACGACACGCCGAGTTCCTCGATCGAAAGCCGTCGCTCACCGTCGAGGGAGGGAAAGCCACCCGCTGAAATACTGAGCCGCGCGTCAGCGGCCACGCCGATCACGGTGTCTGGATCAGGAGGGAGGTCACGCATCTTGGCACGAAATCGCGGTGAGTAGCCGAATCGAATCTCGTCGTTCCCAAGCACTTGGAGCTTCTTGTCGCCCGGTGTTGGAGCACCGAGGGTCGTCGCCAGTTCGCCACGGAGTTGCTCGCGGCTGTCGCCGAAAGGGGCGAGGAGAACGAACTCGCTATCCCCCGACTTCGCCCTGACCTCGACCTCGATCTCGGCCGCGATGCCTGACACGCCGAGCGTGGGATCGCGGAGATTGATCTTCACCGACTCCCCCGGCACGAGCACGGTGTCCGTCTGCGAGGGACCGGCCGGAATCTCGCTGGCCTCGATGAGTTTTCGCTTGGCGATTTGAATCTTGCCCTGGAGAATCAATGCGTCGTAATTCTTCGGTTCCTGCCGGAGCACGGACTCGATCTCGCCGAGCGCCTCTTCGAAGTTTTCCTGGTCCATGAGGACCTCGGCCCGCGCGTACCGGATCCGCTGGCCGAATGCGGGGTTCCCGATCGACGCGAGCTTTTCGAGCTCGGTGAGAGCGGCCGAGAAATTCTTCGTGACGCGGTCGACCCGTGCGGATCCGAGCCCGGCGAGCAGGTGCATTTCGGTGTTTTTGAACTCGGCGGCATCGGCGACCTTGCGATACCAGGCGCGTGCCGTGGGATACCCACCGCGAAGGAACGACACATCGGCGTAAGCGATCTTGAGCTGCGCATCCTGCTGGGCGCTCAGAAGGCCTGGCACTTCGCGGGACCAGAGCGTGAGTTCCTTGATCAAGGTTTCAGCATCGGCGGCTCGGTCCTCGGCGACGCTTCGTCCCAAGAGCCAGAAGGCGTAGTCGGGCGTGAGCTTTCGCAGCACCTGCGGCAGCACATCGACATGGTCGAGATAGAGGTTCCAGGCCGCATCGAGATTGCCCTGGGCAAACTCGGCCGCCGACTTGAAGATCGGATAGGCAGGATTCGACTCGTCGACCGGAATCTCCGACGCCCCGATCGCGAGACCGGCTTTACTCCAGACTCGGCGCAATCGACCGACGATCGCCTGCTGAGACGGGTCGGTAGTCATTGCCATGGCTCGGCCAAAGGAGCCTCGTAGTCCGTCTCGGGCAAGGGTGAGCGCGGCCGACGGGCTCCCTGCTTCAATCGCGTTTTCTGCAAGCACCGACAGCGCCGCGGCGGCGTGGTTGGGCTGGCGCTGATCAGGGAAGGCCGCGGCTTGCCAGAGTCCCGCCGAGTACGATTCGATCGCCTGCCACTGTTTCGCATTGGAAAACTCCTGGCAGATCCGGCTGACGAGTTGCTGATAGCCCGCGTCGGCTGGGTAGCTCGCAACCGGCGGGTGTTCACGGAACAGGGTGAAGGCGAGGCTGCGCAGCTTTGGTGACCAGGCCGGCACTCCTGCCACCCGGCCCACGCCGATCAACGCCACGGGTTGCGGAGCCGCAGCGACGCGCTGGATCGCGGCTTCGAGCGCCGCTTCGACGGCCTCAGGCGGTGCGTTATCCGGGAGCGAGAGGATGGGCTCAGAGAGCGCCCACGGGGCCACAGCCCGCTGCGCTGGGGTGAAGGCAATGCCACCGAAGTGGAGCGGGTCGCTCGCCGCGGCGCGATATGCCTTAGGGAGCGCCGCGTATGCGGGCGAGGCCGCAAGCTGCCGCATGAACTCGCGGTTGGCTGGATCTTCAGGATCTGCCGCATGGAGCCAGACGGCAAACGGATATTCGGAGAGGCGGCCGGCCTGTGCCTGGGCTGCCAGATGCGGCTGGAGCGCGGCAACAACCGGCGCCGCGGCGGTCACGAACCGGCGCCGCTGCGGAGGGTTCACGAGAAAATTGTCGGTGAGCGCAGCCTGCGTGTAGAGGACATGGCCGCCGAGGTTTGCGACGGCTGCGGCACGCCTGAAGAGCGACCCACTGTCACCGCCGGCGTTGCTTGCAAGAGCGGCAAGCATCGCCGCGGCTTCCGCGTCGGGAGCGGTCGAGAACAGCCTGTCCCAGAGCGCCAGGCCACCGGGGATCGTGGGTGCGGCCCCGAGGAGATCCTGAGAAAGAGTTTGGAAGGCAGCGGTGCGGTCCTGGGGTGACGCCTTCTTGCCGACACCTGCCTCGATCTTGGAAACCCGTGGGTCGGGCCTCGAAAGAGCCTGTTGAGCGTCGCGATCCTCTTTCTTGTCTTTGGCCGCACTGATTTGTTTCGCTGCGTCGATCGCGGCCTGCGGCGCGGCAAACCGCCACATTTCAGAAGGCATGGCAGTGGTGATGGCCGGGAAGTCGAGGCTTCCCGCCGTGGCGATGGCACGGATCACGGCGGCATCGCGGTGCGGATTGCGGGCGAGGTGCGGAGCAAGAGCCTTCGCCTCGTCGACCGTGATCGTCTTCTCGAGAAGGGGCACATCCGCCGCGGCGAGCGTGTTGAAAAGGGCTGGCGCCTTGGCAACGAGCGCCCGCAACTCTGCGGGTGAAAACAGGAGCGAAACCGGTCGGCCCCTGGGGCAGCCCTTAGCCGTGAACACGTCGTGCGCCTGCTGCGGCGAAAGAGTTGCGAGTGCCTCGAGGATGGGCGCTGCCTTGGCCTCTCGCCCCGAGGCAAGGTAGTTCCGGAAGGTCGGAGTATCTCCCTGATTGAAAGCCATCCAACCCCTGGCCACGAGGACAGAGCCTTCTCTAGGAAGCGCGGCGACGAGTGCCTTGGCGGCCTCGAGCGGCTTCGCCAAGAGCGATTCTGGAATGGGCTTCTTGGCCAAGAAGAGCGCCGTCGCCTCCTGGGTGGAGGGGGCGATGGCGATCACCCAGTTGATCCGCAGCTTGAAAGGGGCTGGAAGATTCGGCTCCGCAGCCAGCCTGCCTGCGCTCGCGAGCCAGGCATTTTCTGCAGTTGGAAACGTCTCGAGCTTCTCACAAACCCATTCAAAGTCATCGCGCCGACCCGCGAGGTCGGTGGCACCGTCATGGCACATCGCGGCAAGACGAGCGCATACACTCGGCACATCCCCCCGTGACTTCGCCGCCTCGAGAAACCAGTCGTCATACCGCCGAGTGGCACCGGTGTTTCGCAGCCGGTCGCCATGCTCCCTCATGAAGAGATAGGCCGTATCGAACTGGCCGAGCGGACCGAGAAGCAGTCGATAGAGCGCAGGCGCAGCTTCGGCGATGACCCGTGGATCGGCCTTGAGGTTCTCGAGCAATTGGCGATAGAGCGAGGCCGCGACCGACCACTCTCCGGCATACTCAGCAGACCTGCCAGCGGTGAAAAGGAGCGATTGGTTCGTGACGGGGTGTGCGTCAAGCCAGGCCGCAACCGCGGCGAAGGCCTGGGCCGAACGGCCCTCGCGGATGCCGGCTTCGAGGACCGCAAAAACCGCGGCTTCATCCTGCGGCTGGGCCTTGGCGAAGGCGGCCATGCCATCATCCAGCGGTGCGGCAAAAGCCGTGCACGCGGTGAGGGCAGCAACCATCAACGCCGCAAAAAGGGTCTGGTACTGTTTCATTCCTGCTGCGCCTCGAGACGCTCGAGCTCCAATTTGCTTTCCAGATCCGCAAGATCCGGCTGCGAGAGTTGGCCGATCGCGTTCTTGGCCCACTCGCTCTCGGGAAAGTCGTAGGTGAGCCGCTTGTAGATCGAGAAGGCGGCCATCGGCTGGCGCAGCTTCTGGTAGCAGGTGCCTGCCCAATACATCGCCCGCGCCCGGATCTTCGGGCCGTCGTAGGCCTGATCTCGCGATACCTTCAGGAACGTGTCGAGGGCCCGCTGCGTTTGGCCCGCCCGCATGGAGGCTTCGCCCGACTGAAGCCCTGCGGGGCCAGCCAATTCGTGGCTCGGGAATCGCTCGTGAAGCCGGCCGAAGATTTTCGCCGTCTTCAAGTACTCGACGATCGCCTCTTCGCGAAGCTTCTCACTCTGGAACTTGGCGTCCGGGTCGGTCTCGGCTCGCTCCAGAAAGGGTGCGGCCTTTTTCTCGATTGCCGCAGCACGCATGAGGAAGAACGTGCCGAGCCTGGCCATCGCCTTCGCGAGATATTCCGAGTCGGGATACTTGTAGGCGAGCTTCACGTAGTCCTGAGCGGCGATCTCGGGCTCGCCGAGCGCCTCGTAGACCATCGCCGTGGCGAACTGCGCCTTCGAGGCGTGGAGCGTGTCGGGATAGGTGCCCGTCACGCTCATGAATCTCGCTAGCGCCGAACGAAGGAGCGTTTCCCGCGCGGCAGGATCAGTGGCCGTCTTCGCCTCCTCGAGCGTGAGGTTGCCGAGGAGAAATTCGGCGTGAGCCCGGGTATCGGGGTCTGGAAAGGCATTCATGACGCTCGAGAGCATCTGCTTGGCGGCGGCATACTCCTGGTCGGCCGACTCGATCTGTCCGAGGCCGCGGTGCCGCTTGGCCATTTCGAGATAGGCCTCGGCGAGGCTGAACTGGGTTCGCGCGGCGATCTCCGCATCGCCGTAGGTCTTGGAGAAGGGAGCGATCGTGCCATCGGCGCCCTTGCTGATCGACACGAATGACGTATCCGTACTCATGCCAGCGCGGTCGGTGTAACGGGCCGCGACCATGTCGCCGTAGACCACGGGGAGCGGCTGCGACGGGGCAGACGGCCCGCCAAATTCATCGGGCGGCGCCTGCCCCTGCGCCGAGGCATAGGTCAGCGTGCAGGCCGCCTGAAAGATTCCCGAGTGGGGCGCGGTCTCGTGGAGCACGACCTGAGTCTTCGCTCCTGATTTGGCCTGAAAAAGCACACCCACCGTGTCGGCGTCGTCGCTCACGTCGGCCCCGAAATCGATGACGCGCGGGAGCAGCGATTCTCCAACGAAAGCGGCCGTCGTGGTTTCGATTCCGTCGGTGCCGACCAGATCAAAGGCCGGGTGGGTGACGACGCTTGTCGAGGCGGTGAGCCATTGTTCCTTGCCGCTCGTATCCATGTAGGCCATCGCCAAATGGACGCGGTCCCCCGGTCGAATGACAAGGGCTCCCTCGATCTCCGGGATCACGGAGCTGTCGAGAAGTGCCTTGGCCTCGTCCATGCGTTCCTTTCTCTCTTCCGCCGAAAGCACACCATGGTCGGGGATGACACCGGCAATGAGCGGGACCGTGAGAAAGAACCGGTCGTTTCGCTGGACGGGAAAAGCGGGCCAGACCGTGCCACCGGTGTAGATGTCGAGCTGGGGAATGCGCGGATCAACTCTTGCCGGCTCGATGCCGCAGGTGAGGGCGATCGTACCCGGCACGGATATGTCAAAGCCCGTTTGCTCCTGTGCGGGGCGGGTACCGGCGAGCTGACGCCCCGACTCCGTCTGGGCATAGATCGTGACGTTTGACGTGGGCCGAAGCACCAGGTTCGGAGCCATCAACTCTGCAAAGAGACTCCGCCCCGCGACAGCATGAATGCCGCCCTCGGGCGGCGTGTCGCTCGGCACGAGGCGGTTGTCAATCTGCCACCGCGGGCGATTGACAAACTTGGGCGAGTTCGTTGCTTGCGGGCCCGCCGGCGGCGCTGCGACTGGGGTCACGCGGGCGTGGGCAAGCAGGAGTCGCGGCGCTGCGAAGGCGGCATGGAGGATCGTCCCTGTCCGCTCGATCGGCACGCCTGGGGAGTTGTTTTCGCGATCCTTGTAGAGAGCGGCCAGCCTGCCGCCGACATCGACCTGGAACTCGCTGTCTTCCTTGGGTGGCCCCGCGACTGGCTTTATCACGAGTTTGAAGACGCCAGTCGAGTCGCCGGTTTCGACTGCCTTGAATTCTCGCTTCCCGCCAGCCTTGCTCGCGAGCGTCACCGTCACCGTATCGGGTTCTACCGTCGTATCCATGTCGGCGTCATGGATGGCAAGCGAGAGCGGCTCGTCGTGGCGGAAGCGGATGAGCGGCTCGTAATATGGCTCCATCTCGCCGCTACGGGTATTGAGCCGTGGCTCCATGTCGGCGAACTCGACGCGTGCGTCGGTGAAGGCCACGTCGAGCGACCGCTCCTGCGTTTCCTTGGCCTTGGTGACGAAGCGATCGTCCACGTGCCTGATCGCCAGCGTGTCTCCGGGAAGAATCTCGAGCGTCGTGTTCTTGCGCAGCGTCGCAAAGTCTTCTGCCACCGGCAGCACCCGGCTGCCGTCTGGTTTCACGAGCGTGATCTTGTCGAGCGATGGCACCGGCCCTTCGTGGCCGACCAGGTCGAGCCGAATGAACCGTCCGCGCGAGCCCTCCGCGAACTTCACGCGAAACTCGGTGCCATCCGGTGAGGCCGTGAGCGTCGCCGGTGGATTCCGCAGTGGCATGACGCCGGGCGGAAAACTCGCAGGATCGAAAAACACATCGGGACAGGATACGAGCGCGGCAGGATTCTCGGGGTCGAGGTTCGCCTTCAGCGACGGGCTGCGGCCGAAGCCGATGCTCGTCACCCAGCCCGTGGACCAGATCTCAAAGCGGTGGACACCCGGTGCGAGCGAGACCTCGCCCTCGAGTGGTTCCCCCGGCGTCGTGATCGGCCGACCATCGACCGCCAAGAGGTATTCGGCCGGATGGTTGATCGAGGGATGTGTCTCGGGCGGAATTTTGAATTCCCCGAGATCGAGCTTGAAGCGGCGGCTCACACGGACCGGCTCGTAGAACCAGCCGCGGAACCGATAGATGACGTGGGACACGGTATGACGCCCCTGCCGCCGCCAGTCGACGGCCTTGGGAATCGACAGAGGAAACGCCTCCGACGGGCCGGCCACGTTCATGGCCGTCCCTTGGGCGAACTCCTGAGTCAGCCAGCCGCCGTCAGTGTGCGGCACCATTTCGTTGAGCTCGTGGACCCTCCGTCGATACTTTTCATCATGCTGGTTGTGGTGGCGGTCGGTGTCGTTGAGGACCGTCACCGATGGCCGCGATGGATTGGCCACCGCGAGAAAATCCCTGGGCTGAGCGGCGACGGTGGTCCAGTCGCCGGAAGTGATCGCCGTCCGGACGATGAACTTCGTGAGCCGTGCGCCCGACTCCGACGCTCGTATCGTCATCTCGCCGAGGGGAAGGTTGTCGTTCAGGTCGATCGTGAAACTCGGCGTCGCTCCCTTGACGGGCACCGGTTTCCAGACCGGGTATGAGCCGGGACTGATCACCGCGTTCGGATCGCGGCCGGGTGCGGAGTTTGGCGCGAAGGCCGAAGCCTGGGCGCCCGCGGTGGGCACGTCGCCTTCGAACCAGCCGGTGAAGGGGCCCGTCTCGCGGAGGACGACCCTGGAGACGGAATCGCCGGAGCTCGTGGTCACGCTCACCACCGCCTCGTCGATACCGGTGGTGCGACTCTTGTCTGGGTCGATCACACGCACATGGATCGGATTGCCCGGCTTCACCACGCGGGCGATGTCGATGCCGCGGTCTGCTTTCAGCGGTGCGCTCTTGTCGTTCCCCGCCAGCATCCGAACCGCACGCTCTTCCGATACGCCGATCTTGTCCATCACCGCCCGTACGTCGGCCATCCGCTGTTCTGCTTCCGTGGGGAGCTTCCGGGCCGAGGCCATGAGCATGGCATCGGAGGCAACGGTGATCGGGCCGCCCCGCGTATCGGGAAGCCCGGGTAGCTTCTCTCGGAAGCGATCGGAATACGCATAAAAAATTTCGTCGTCACCAATCACCTGGAGCACGCCATCGCCAGGCGCCGCGGCCCCGAGTGCCGTCGGCACCTCGCCACGGAACTTGCTTTTCTGGTCGCCAAACCGCGGCAACAGAAAACTCTCCCGGTCGCCCGACGTGGCCCACACCGACACCTCGATCTCGGTGCCCACGCCCGACACGGCGAGCGTCGGATCATCGAGCGTCACCTTGAGCCGTTCGCCCGGCACGAGGGTCGCTTGGCCTGTGGCCGATCCGACCTCGATATCGGTGGCGTCGAAGAGTTGCTGCCGAGCCACCTGGACCTTGGCGAGGAGGATCTTGGCGTCGGCATCGTCCGGGGAGCGGGCCAGAATCGATTCGACGACCTCGGCGGTGTCGTCGTACTCCTCCATGTCGAAGAAGACCGCGGCGCGGGCATGTCGCACCGGTGCCCAGAGTTCGGGGATGCGCTCGCCGTCGAGCTCTTCGAGGGTCGCGAGGGCCGTTTCAAAGTCTTTGGTCGCGCGGGCGACGGCCACTTGCCGCAGCGTCGCCTCGTGCCGTGACACCAGATCCTTGAAGGCAGGATTGCCGCGAAGGCGGCCGAAGATGGCGTAGGCCTCGGGGAACTGGCCCCGCTGCACGGCGATATCGCCATAGGCGATCTCGAGCCGGACGCGTTCGTCGGGCGTAAACGGATTGACCGGCTCCGCCGCCCAACTCAAGAGTGGCTTGATGATCGACTCCTGGCGTTCGGCGTCGCGGGAGTTGATCGATCGGCGCAGCGACCACATGAGATAGGGCACCGAGAGTTGGCGATGCGTGGACAGAAACGCGTCCCAATTGGAGTCGAGCAGTTCTCCCGCAGTGTCCTCGTTGCCTGTGAGCCATTCGGCCTGCGACTGGTAGATGGGGTAGGCGGGACGGTCGGGGCCCACCGGGATCACGACGAGCCCAAGCTTCATCGCGGCCTTGCCACGGATCGATTGGAGGCGAGGCACATCGACCCCCGCCTTGAACCATGCGTGCCCATGCTTGTGCCTGGCAATCGTGCCAATACCGCACACGGCAAGCGTGCTTGCCGTCGATGGGCTGGTGTTCACGAGGCTGTCGGCCAGGTTGGCAAGCTGGTCGTTATTCGCTCGGCCTGTCTCGACGCTCCGCCAGAGCCAGCCCGCCATGCGCTCGAGCGTGAGCTCGTCACGGCCGGCGGTGAGCGACGGGATGAGCCGCTGGCCGATGACACCAGGCGCGGCGAGGCACCGGAGCGTGTCGGCGAGCGCGGCAAGCTCGGCGATCACCTCCGGCGCCTTGATCACCTCCGGAGACAAGTCGGCGAGCTTTTCAAGGCCGACCATCTCGCAGCGAACGGGAGACTGACGGAGGCCTTCAACAGCGGTGCGGAGGGCCGCGGCGGCGGCCGCGGCATCGGCAGACTTTGGGAGCGCGAGAAAATCGTTGCAGATCACCGACGGATCGGCCGCCTTGCGGATGGCGAGCTCTGCGGGCGAGAGCGCCATCTGTGGAAAAGCCGATCGCACCGCAAACCTGGCCTCGATCGGAAACGTCTTCCATGCGGGCGATTTGACGAGCGCCTCGACGAGCTTTTTTTCGCCTTCGACGTCGGCCGGCGGCATCGTGTCGGCCGGTCCGCGGGCGTTGATCCAGGCGATCACGATGCCCGGATCGATCGCGGCCGATGCGACCTGGTCAGCGACCGCCTTCCGCAGGACCGGCTCGAGCGGATGCGGTCGGTAGACGTTGCTTCTCTTGAGATGGTCGATGTTCTGGCCATGGCGGGCCATCAACCGGGAGAACAGTGGTTCATAGGTCGTCGTGGGAAGCCCTCGCACATGCGGATCACCACTGAGCGGACCCTTTTCGCCGTCGAAGTCACTCGCAAGGACGCCCGCGACGAACTGCCGGCCCTCGATGCTGCCATCCTTGAGGAGCTCGGGGAGCACTTCCGGTGTCACCGAAAGTGCTTGGACGACCCGTCCGCGCACGCCCGGCAGCTTTGGCTTCGGGGACCGGAAGTCAGCGAGAAGTTGTTTGAACGCTGCAACCCGTTCGCCTGCGGGAGCCCCGGGCTTGAGGACCGCTTTCTGAATCTCCGCGGCTATCGCCTGCGACCGCTTGATCTGTTGGTCGCGTGCGGCGTTGCCTCCGGGCCTGCCAGCCCAGTGCCATAGTCGATCAGCCGCTTGGCCACCGAGCTCTTGGACACCGAGCCGCCAGGCCTCTGGCCCGAGGAGGGAGTCCATCGCCTTGTCGAGATTCCTCTCTTTGCCAGCGGCTGCGACCGCGCGCACGAACGAAGCTTCCGGGAATGCGTTGCGTTCGAGGAGTGGCGCGAGCTTCGAGGCGGCTTCAAAATCGAGCGTGTCCCACCCCAGCCAGAGATTCGGCCCCGTGATGGAGTTGACCAGTTCAGGATTCGCCAAGACGAATTCGCGGGCGGCCTGCCCGGACAACACCTGGGGACCACCGGCGTAGTACGGACCGCTCCAGGTGTCGAGGAGGCTGGCCTTCTCGAGCGGCGTGAGCTTCGGCATCGCCGCTCGCACGAGAGCCATCTTCGCCTCGACCTCGTGCGGCCAGTATTTCTTGGGGTCGTCGCGGTAGTGTTGGCCGGCATGACCACCGGCAAAATCGGTCTGCACCATTTGGGCGTACCGCGGAAACTTCTCGAGCAGGGCCTTTGCCTCCGCAAGAGGAGGTGACGCCTCTTGGCCGGCGATCTTGGCGGCGATGTAAAGACGGACCGCGGGCGTCCAAGCGAGCAGCAGCCGCATCTCCTCGTCGAGCGGCGCCGCTGCCGCGAGCGCCTTGCAATCGGCCGCGAGTTCGGGTGTCACCCGATCGCCAGGGAGGTCGTAACGGGCGCCGCGGAGCGACCGGACGAGCCAGCGGAAGTCGCCTTCGTGAAGGGCCAGCAACTCGTCCCGCGACGCCCCGGCCTTGACGATGGCCAAGAGCCGGGCGGCGAAGGCGGCACGATCGCCGCGGCTCATCGCCGTATTGAGAAACCAGCGATCGAACTGGCGAAAGCGGGGATTCACCGCGAGCTTCTCGGCCATGCTTCGGCCGAAGGCATAGGCGGCGGCCGTATCATCAAGGTTCCCGATAGCGAGGGCATACACCGCGGTGATCGCGTCGCTGGCCTCGGTCGCCTTGGGATCTCCCCGCTCGAGAAACTGCTGATAGAGGGAGACGGCCGAATTCCAGTCACCGGAGAGTTCCGCGGCACGCCCGGCGTGGTACAGCAACAGGGGATTCTGCGGCAGATTGACCCGCAGCCATTGTTGGGCGGCGGCCAGCGCCTGTTGGGGCTGGGCGGCGGCAACCCCTTCTTCAACGAGAGACATGATCGCCGCCTCAGGCTGCGTCTCGATCGCCTTCATGATCGCGGTGCGTTTCTGCTCAAACGCGACTGGGTCGGCCGCGGGCGACGAGATCGACGCCACAGCCAGGATCACCGACACCATGACCGCAAGGCTCGACCGAAAAACAGCAATCATGGAGTGCCCCCTTCGGTGGCCTGTCCCTCGAGGCCGGTGAGCTTCCGCTGCGCCTCTTCGAGGTGCTGGCTCGATGGATAATCGAAGACGAGCTGTCGAAGTTTCGCTTTGGCGAGCCCGGTATCACCCATGCGAAAGGCGACGTTGGCCCAGAGCATCAGCATCTCGTCGAGGAAGGCGGCATCGGGATAGTCCTTGAAAACGCTCTGAAGGAGTTCGGAGGCCTGAGCAAAGTTCTCGGTGTCGACGTAGTGCCGAACGACGCGGCCAAGTGACTCGGCGGCGAAGGAGCTTTCTGGAAACAACTCGTAGCACCGGCGATACGCCGCGATCGCCGGCCCCATCATGTTCTGAAGCGCCGTTGCCTTGTTGAGACCGCCGGTGCCCCACTTGCTTCCATGCAGGTCGGCCGCCTCGGCCTTTTGCTCGGCATCTTTCTGAAGCGCCTCGCCGATCCGAAACTGGGCTTCGGCAGCCGAGATCGGGTTCTGAAGCTCGAGCACCTTCCCGAAGGCTGCGACCGCCTTCCCGTAGTCACCACGGTCCACAAGGCTGCGACCGAGGGCCATGAGAGCCTGGTCGGCGAGCACCGATTCCGGATAGAGCCGATTGAAGGCGAGGCATGTCGCCGAGGCGGCCTCGAAATCGTCCTTCAAAAGCTCGCTTTCCCACTTGAGCCGAAACGCCGTTTCGACGACTTCGCCCGGAAGCTTCTGGCGAGCGACGATGATCGGGTCGATTCGGTCGAGGGCTTCCTTGGCCCGCTGCTTGGCCCGTTCGTCGAGGCCCATGTCCTTATAGATAGCTCCGAGGCCCACGAGCGCCTCGGCCTCCACGACGCCCTTGCGGGATTTGAGCAGTTCGTCGAAGACGACGTATTGGTCGGCCGACACGCCTGAATTCACCGAGCCCGACACCTTGACCTTGGCCTCGGTTTCCCGAGGCTCGTTGCCGTAGAGATGCACCTCGTCGGTGTATTTCACCACCAGTTCGTCGAGCTCCCGCACATGGAGCACGTCGTCGTCGGGGGATGGAGCGGTATCCGCGTTGGCATCGGCAAGCTGCACTTTGCCGACAAAGATTCCACTACGAATCTCGGGCCCCTGGCCCGTCTCGACGAGGGTGATCGTGATGCTGTCGCGATCACGCCACGACTGCTTTTCATCCTCCTTGGCGAAGATGTCGAGCAGGTCATCCGAGTCGTCCGTCTCGGCCGCCTCCACCTTGGATCGCGACGTGACCGTGAGCGTGACGGTTTCGGCGGCCGCCGATCGATCGAGGTCGGCATCGCGGAGCATCACCACCTGCGGCTCCCCGGGATAGGCCACCGAGGCGGGGGTGGCCATATCGCCGAGATAAAAGCCGACGACGCCCGTGCTCACCGCCCGCACGCTGCCGGTCCGCTCGATGCCCTTGCTGCCGTCTTTCGTGCTGTCGTCGACATACGTGACGCTGAGCACGTCGCCCCCGACCATTTGGATGACGCCGTCATTCGGCTTGGGCAGGCCGAGGGCGGTCGGCGCCGAGGCGAGCATCTGATTGTCTTTGCCGGGGATGGGTGCTCCGTCGATCTCCTCGACGTCGCCGCTTTGGACCTGCACGCGAGCCCGCACCGGCTGGCCGAGCCGCCGCATGATCGGAATGTCGGCATCCTCGATCTTTGCATAAAACCGCTCGCCAATTTCGACGCGGCCCATCGCATCGGCCCCGTCACCGGCCGGCTCCTCCACCTCGGTACCGACGAGGGAGAGCGAGTCGATCGCCTTGTTCCAGTTTTTGAGCTGGTAGTGGCTCATGCCGATGTAGTAGTAGGCCTGGTTGGCCCAGGGTGTCTTCTCGGCAACTTCCGTGACACGCCGAAACAGCGGGAAGCACGGGGCATATTGGCCTGACTCATAGTTGGCCTGGCCGGCGCGGAAGAGCGCCTCACGGTGGAGTTCGATTTCCTGAGGCGACTGTTCTTCGCCGGGCTTGGGGTCGAGCAGCCGCGACAGCAACAGAAAATGGTTCAGTGCCTCGGGATACTGTCGCTGACCGAGATGGTGTTTCCCCATCGCCATGTGAGCCATGTGGGCGAGCATCGTGCCCTGGTGGTCGCGAGCGACGGTCTCGAGCATCCCGAGGCCACGGTCGAACTGCTTCATGTCGAGCAGTTCGACCGCCTGGTCATAGAGCCGCTTGGCCTCGCGATCGACGTCAGCAGCCACGCGGGCCCGAGACGATGCGGGCTCGGCAGACTCCTGTGCTCGCGTGGGCAAGGCCGACACCATCACCGCGGCGACGACGAGACCAGTGGCAGGGTGGAGGGCTGCGCGAAACATACGCGAGACACGAAGCAGGATCATGGGGCGTGGTCTGCCGGAGAGAACGGGCGGAAGCCCTCCATCCTAGTTCCTGCCCGAGCGGAATGCATGGGCTCGGCCGCCACCGTAGCCCGGCGTCTCCGACACCGGGGCAATCCGGTTGGAGCGAACCAAGTTCCTCCATTCGGGCCCGCCAGGCCCGGTTATTCCCGCTGGCTCGGAGTCAGCGGCTGGCCTCACGTCTTCCGGAGGTTCCGTCCACACTGCGACCATAGCCGGGCCACAAGGATGGGCCGACTCGTGTCACTGGGCCTTGGAATTGATCTGCTCCTGGATCGAGTCACGGAGGGCTTCGGACTCGTCGAGTTCGTCGGTCCTCAGGCTCATGCTGCCGTCCGTTCCGAGTTGGCGCGAGACAACTTCTTCGGCATCGACGAGGGCCTTGTCGAGCTCACCGAGGGCCGCGAAGACCCTGGCTCGAGCGCGGAGGTGGGCGAGGTTGTATTGCGGTTGCTTGAGCTTTCGGCCGCGTTCATCGACCGCCTCGGGGTCAAAGGGCGGGGCCAATACAAAAACCCTGTCTTTGGCGGCCTGGACCTCGCCGCGCTCGAGCAAGGACGCGATCGCCTTCTCGTCTTCGCTCGCGAGCACGTTCTCGACGGTACCGACGGCGCCGCGGCCCGACGGGCCCAGGCCCGAAACCATCACGGCGATGCGGCCGGTCTTGTCAATCAAGACGCTGTTGAGGTCGGTGTCTTCCGAAAGGATTCCGAGCCGATGGACGAGGGGATTGCTCATGCCATCCGGCACGGTGAGCACCGGGCAGAGTGGCTCCTTACCGTTGAACCCGGTACGGACTTTTTCGGCATCGCCATCGAGCACGGCATGAAACAGGCTCAACTCGCCTGGCGGACGCGTCGCGACGAGACCGGCCAGCGGCTTCGTGAGTCCTTCGGGGTTCGGGGGAAGGCCGTCATCCCGCTTTTGCTGCCATGGGCCAGCTTTGGAAAAAGTGATCATGGTCCAGGGGGTGTCGAGGTCCTCGGGGATTCGGAAGGGCTTCCCGTCGAGTGTTTGCAACTCGGTTTGCAGCATGCGGTGGGTGGCCTCGGTCCACCCTCGAGTCATGAAGTAGTTCTCCCTCCTTCCGAACGACCACCCCGCCGTGAACGGCACCTGGAACAACCAATACTCATGGTGCCGGTCGATGAGAAAGGAGGTAAACACCCACATCATCGGCGATTCGGTGTGGTTCTGGAGGATGACGTCGCGGAAGTCTTCGAAGTGTTTGCGATCCGCCACCTCGAGCGCGAGCAGGGCTGCCACGGCAAACACCGGACCGGGGGGGTTCTCGCCGCCGCTCTCCTGGACAAACCGATCGAGAATCTGTCCCGGCACCGCGTCTGTGTTCCGCAGCTCACCACGAGCGATACAGAAGCGGGCAACCAGATCGCAGCCCGCGGGATACCCAGCCGCAAGCGCGGTCTTTGCCTCGGCGATAGCGTCATCCAAAGGAGTCAGGTTCGCGTCGGTCTTCCAGAGTCCAAGGAGCGCAACCATGAGCCGATTGCGGACGATCCAGAGGTCCGGAGCCTTGGGATGGGTGGCGATGGCCTTGCGGCAGAGGTCTACGGCTTTTGAATAGTTTGCGAGCGTTTCGCTCGGAGTCAGGCGATACCGCTGCGGCGGTGCGATGAAACAGGCTTGAATTTCCCGAAGCGTGTCTTCCGGCACCGAATCGGCGGTGCGGGGCAGCGGGTTGGCATCATCCTTGGCGACGGCTTTCCATTCCGGCGGCTGGGAGGGATCGATACCCCCTTCGGGGTCGAACACCAGAAACTCGCCTGCCAAAAGCGACGAGAGTTGGGCGACGTACCGCGGGGCTGTCCAAGTGCGGGCGAGCGCTGAACCGAGCATGCGGCCATAGTCCGGATCACCGTCCGAGGTTTGCTTCTGCCTTGTCGTGCCAGCCATGAGCAGGGCGGCTTGGCCCGTCGGACTCACCGTCAGGAACCGGGGATCCTGTCGCACGTAGGCCTTGTAGATCGGATTCGCCCTGCCACCGGGGAGCCGCACGACCTGCCAATCAACGCCATGCCCGCGCACGATGGACTCACCGGCATCGGGTAGGTCATCGAGATTGAAGCTGATCATTTCGAGGCGTTCGGCCCATTCAGCTTTGTTTGCGAGTGATGCGGCGGCAAGGCCTGCGAGGACTTCTTCGCCTTCATCCTCCTTTGACCAGAAGAGAAGCATCGTCGAACGGCCGAGCCCGTCCATTGGATAGCAGACGGTCTTTCCATCGGATCGTTCGAACGTGCCAACGAAGGGTGCTCCGAAGACTTGCCCTCCGAGTTTGTCACGCTGAAAGGCGATCATCTCGAGGTCGGCGGGAAACCGTTCGGAGATCATCTCCTGAAGGTCATTGACCAGATTGTTGTCGCCGAGCTCGAGTGCCAAGAGCATGGCCATGCGCAACACCTTGGCCCCAGCCGGAGTGTTGACATACCGCGAGACGAAGGGTCGTAGGGCTTTTGCCCGCGCCTCGGCGTTGGCACCCTGCTTGGCAATTTCGGCCTGTGACAGGAGAAGGTCTGCTTCGAGGCGGAGCTCGGCGAATGCATCCGGTGCCTTGACCAGCTCGCGGCAGGTCGCGAGCAGTGCCTTGCGATGTTCCGAATCATCATCGAGCGCGATGAGCTGCTGCCGGGCACGAAAGAGAAACTCGAGAACCAGAAAACGGTCTGGTGAATCCGCGAGGGACTCGAGGATTTGTTCCGCATCACGGATCACCCGCCGCACGGCCAGCCGCTGACGGGCCTCCGACGAGCCCGCCTTGGCCTCGGCGAGCGCCTTGTCAAATTCGGCGATGGTCTCCTGGGAGCCAGCGGCTATCGCATGCGGTGGCGCATGGAGTCCGACGAAAGCCAGGCACAGAACGCCGGACACGAGCACACGCGGCATGATGAAGGAGCGACACATGAAGATCACTTCACCGGCGTGAGCTGCCAAGTTTTGATGCTCACGCCACGGTTCGGGGTGCGGGTAGTGACGCTGATGGTGTTGCGACCTTCGGAGAGCGTGACCCGCATCGGCTCTGAGGTTTCCCACATCCCCTTGGTGTAGGGCATCGCGAATGGAGCCGGCTCATCCCGGTTGGTGCGGACAAGAAATTCGATGTTCGGGGAGACCGTGGCCGCTTGGGCGGTGAGCTCGTACTCGCCGTCAGCCGGCACTTCAACGCGATACTTGAACAGCTCGGGCTGCTTGCCGAGGCGGCTGTAGTGCAGTTGGTAGCTGTCGTCCCAACGTGGGAGAAAAAGGATGCGATCCGAGCTTTCGCGGGGCGAGTAGCAGGCAACAGCCGGGATGGTGATGGTGCCATCGTCGGCCACCGTGATCGCTTTGTCGGCCTCAGGAATCTCGATCGTCTCCCCTACTTCGTCGCCGATCAAATTGTCCGATTCGCCGAGTTCCATGCCACCGACTAGCTCGAGCGCCTCGATCTCGGCCTTTTTGACGATGAGCTGTTTCTTCACGAACGCGAGGCCATCCCAGAATCCGCCACCCTTGCCGAACTGGCCGTGTCGGATGCTCACGTCTTCTTCGCCGAAGGCATCACCGAGCCACTGGGCACGACGAACCTGCTGATAGTCGTCGTCGAATTCGCGGGCCTGGGATTCGAGCAGAAAGTCGAGGCCGCCTTGAGGCCCGCAATAGGCTACCGACCACCAGGCGCCCAGGCAGATCACCCAGCCATCAGGAGTCCAGTGGCTCAGCGCCGCGTGGCCTGTCTGAGTGGATGCACGGGTCGGGATGCCGAAGGCGCGGGTGACAAGCCGTCCTAGGAAGGCCCGTCTTCCGCAGACACCACCGAGGGCGACTTCCTCTTGGGCTTTCGTGCCGAGCGTGGGATCGTGCGTTGTGCTGCAGTAGGGCACGTCGCTCTTGATGAAACGCACGTACCGCCATTTGTAATCATCCATCGTGATGATGTCTGGCCGATACACACGCAACATGCGGCGGGCCCACGCCAAATCGTCATTGCTGTATTCGGAGTCGGTGATGAAGCGGCACTCCCAGGTGTTCATGTCTGGAAATGCGGAATCGAGCTCGCCATCGAGATAGGCCTTCTCGTAATGGAGGTAGCGTTCGACCTGGTCGATGCCGTACTGCGTGCGCTGCACGATCCCATATACGCCGGCTTTCGGCTGGTCACCCTGCCAGGGCATCTGGATGGCGGTTCCGAGGGCCAACCTCTGAAGGATGGTGCCTCGCTCGCGGGCCCGTTCGCTCTTCGCGAGGATGGCCGTATAGACCTCCATCATGGGGCCATACGCGCCACCATTCGCGCCGCCAGCTTCGAGGACTTGCCGCATCAGGGACTCATCGGCGAAGAGTTGCTCGAGAAGTTTTTCTTTCTCGGCGCCCTGCTGGGCAAACTCGGCAAAACCGCGTGGCGTGCCATCAGCGAGCATGGCGATCCGCATGAGCTTTGGGTCGAGCGCGTCGGAGGAGAGCGTCGGCGCGAGGTCAGCGAGCAAGGCCTCCGCGGCAATCAGCAACTCGGCTTGAGTCCGTTCAATTGTCGCCTCAAGGGTTTTCTTTTCGGCCAGCGGTGTATCGCTCGTGACTGACGGAGTCTCGTTCCACCTGGCGCGAAGCTCCATGAAGCGGGCCTTCTTCGTCTCGTCGACAGCCGGAATGGCGGCCACGACCTCGGCTCGTAGGTCCGCAAGCTGTTTGGTGTATTGACCGAGCAACTCCTCGCCACGTGTGGTCAAGGGAATGCCTTCTTGCTCCTTGTCCCTCGCGAGGGCTAGGTGGCTGGAGGCTACGGCCAGGATCAGAGCAATGATGGTGTTGAGTAGTTTCATGGGTCCTTCTATTCCTGATAGATTGGAATATACCGGTGGGGCGTGCCGAGGATGATGATGGCCATGGGCGTGGCGTGTGGATAGTTTTTGGACTTCCCCTCGAGCCACGAACCGTCTGGCTGCTGAAGGGCGATCAAGGCATCCCGAATCCGTGGATACCACTTTGCATACCGTTCCTCCCCGGACTGGACCATCGCCTGAATGGCGTAGTAGTGGGCGTAGTAGAAGTGGCCGATCTCTTCGTCATTGAAAACCTTGGGGCTGTTCTCGAGGTAGCGAATGGCGGCCTGCACCCACTCGGTGTCGCGCATTCCGCAGAGTTGGGCCGCGTAGGTACCACCTCCGGTGCAGGGAATCGTGGTTCCGCCGCTGCCCTGGTAGCCGAAGCCACCTGTCTTTTCGTTCCAGACCTGGTCCCGCAGGTAGCCCACGACACGGTCGATCGTCTCCGTGGGCACGAGCACACCGGCCTGACGGGCCGATGCGAGAGAAACAAAGACCATGGCGGTGACCGAGGTGTCTTGGCCAGCGTCAGGGCGAGCGTGATACCGCCATCCGCCGAGCGGACTCTGCGCCCGCAGGATCACTTGCACGGCCCGCTCGAGAGCAACCTGGATTTTCTTGTTGTCTTCCGGGTTGGCGGTCATGCCCCAGATCTCCGAAAGCGCGAGGGTGTAGAGCCCATGCTCATACATGCCTCCCGCATACCCGGTCGGGGATTGCCTGTCGTGCTCGAGCAGAAACTCTTTGGCGCGGTCGAGCGACGCGCCGTAGCGGCCGAAACCCGGGAAATGCCCCTTCACCATGAAGGCCATGAGGCCGAGCGACGTGCCGGCCATCTTGAAAGCGCCATCCGGATTGCTCCATGAACCGTCCGGATTCTGGGTCGAGAGGAGGTATTGAAGCCCGCGGTCGATGGCACGGTCGGCAGCCTCGGTGAGCTCCGGCGCGTCGCTCTCCGCAGTCGTTTCCGAGGCAGCGGCCGTCGAGGCAGGCTCGTCATCGGCTCGCAGGTGCGGAAGGCTCGCGAGACCGATCGACACACTTAATACGGCCACGAACATGCGGAGAATGGGCAGCGAAATCTTCACTTGGCGACCCTTTCGTAGTAGTTCTTGAGGGTGGCCCTGTATTCGAGCGGGAGCTCGCGGGCGAAGTTTTGGTTGAGGGCGGCCCGGTTGCGCTCACCGAGGATCTCCCACTCAGACTTCATGTCTTTCGGCGCCTCGCCACTGACGAAGTCGGAGACGAATCCGACCGACTCGGTGTAGTAGAGGTCGTCGGTTTCCGCCTCCGTGACCACATCACTGTCGCTACTCGAGGCGGCTGGCAAGGCGGTGTTGAGGATCAAAGCCTGCTCGATGATGAAATGCCGCAGGGTTTGGTCGGTCGCCAGTTGGGCCGCTTCGGCTGCAGGCTTCTGTGACCCGTCGAGCATGGCGGCGATCGGCGCCATCTGTTCGTGGGCCTTGGTGAGCAGCGGGTGCCGTGAGTCCTCGGGCTGGTTGGCCTTGGCAATCGCATCGGCAAGCGATTGTTGAACAGCGGCGAGCGGCGGAAGATCCTGCTCGGCTGCGGCACAAGTCTGTCGCATCAGCGCCCGCTGCTTGCTGGCAATGTCGAGCACGGCGATCAGGCGATGCAATTCTGGGGGCTCGGCTTTGGAGAGAACAATGCCCGGCAGTCCGTTGAGCATGGCGATCACCAGGTTCACCTGTTCGGCCTGCGAGCCAAACGCAGCTTCCGCCGCTCGCATCGCCTCGTCCGCAGGCTTCCCAGCCTCGAGCAGCCGAATCGCTTCAGCCATGTGGGTGGCCGGCACCATTCCATCGAGTGTGAGCTGAAGGTCTGCAAACTTCAGCCTCACCTTTTCATCGAGCACCTGGAAGTCGATCCGTCCGGCGACCGCAGTGAGCGCCTCGCCGTAGGCCTTCGCCTCGGCCGCGAGAGCGTGCTCCGCCGCTAGCACCTCGTCGGGCTTGCCCTGTTCGCGAAGCTGGCGTTGGCGAAAGCTCATGAACGAACCAGCGTCCTGGATCCCATGAAGAAACTCGACGATCTCGGTGACGTAGCCGGTCTGCACCGCGATCTCGGCGACCAATCCCTGCACCTTGGTCAGGGATTCAATCGCAGTTTCCTGGATCTCAGCGGCTTCCTCGGCTTCGCCATCTTCCATCGCGATGATCGCATCGTCGATATCTGAGGCAGCGAACACCAGCGGCGTCCCGACATCCAATCGCGATGCGACGACATCGAGGGCAGGGGCGATGTCGGTGAGGCAGTGGTGGAGGTTCCGCTGCAGCGGCAGCAAGGCCTTCAGTCCATCTTCGTCTGCCGCTTCCGTGGCAGTGATCAGATCTCTCTGGGCACCAAGGAGATCGACCATCGCGTTGCTGCCGTTGGTCACAGCCTGCCGAAAGCTGATGAGTTGCTGCTGGAGATTGAACTTCACGAGCTGTTCCCTCGCGATGGCGAGCGCCTCCGTAATCGCAGCGGCGGCCTGCTCCTCGGGCTCGATCGCGTCTTCGATCTGTGTGCTGCGCAGGGCGGCGATGGCAGACCGCATCGCCTTGGCGGCCGCTTCCACCCGACCGAGCAACGGCAGCACATCCCTGGCCGGGGCCGTTTCGCCGCCGATCAGATCCTGTCGAAATGCATCCACTTCCGCAGCCAAGCTCTCAAGATCTTCGATCAAGGCCGCAGGATCCTTCTCATCGAGAGCGACCTCCTCCGTTTGCTCGATCAGGCCGATCTGGCGGCTCTCGAACTGTTCGAGAGCCGTGATGCGATCGTTGGCATCAGACACCTGCGTCGAAACCCCGAGAGTTGTTTGGGCGAGCTCAAGCGATGCACGGACCACGATGCCGTCGAGTTCCCGCAGTGCAGCGAGGACTTCTTCCTGACTGGCACACGCTTGCTCCTGGGACCGTGCGAGCAGGTGAGCCACGGACTCAGTCATCCGTGTTTCGGCGCGCAGCCGTTGCTGGTCGCCAGGCGGAGCAGGCGGCAAGGTCATATCCGTCAGGCTGGGACGCGGTGTGGGAATTCCGGGCATGCCGGCGAGTACGAGCGCATCGCGGAGCGCCGCCTGGCGGTTCGCGAATGCGTCGGACTGCTTGGCGATGTCGTCGGTAGCTTGCACGTTGGCGAGCAGCGCCTCCTGGGCGATGATCGAGGCCGCAAGCTGCTCTCGCAGTCTGCGGACGAGGGCGTATGCAGAGCCACTGCGCATCGTGAACTCGGCTTCAAGCAAAGGCCGGATGAGCGGATAGAGTCGGGTCGCCGCCTGCGATGCCTTACCCTCCCGTGCCTCGGCGGCAACCTGGCGGAGCGACTTCGTCAATGAAGCCGCACGCAGTTCGTGGATGCGACGGCTGAGGCCGAGCACCGCAAGTGGCCGCTTGTCGTACCGCATGCCCGAAGTGAGCCGGTCGAACAGCTCGTCAGTCCACGTCGCGATCTCCTCGAGACCTTTCGCCAAGGTTTCACCCTGATCCGGATCCGTCTTGATGAGTTGGAGCCGAAGCCGGGCCAATTCCCCCGCAAGCACCTGGGTTTCACGGGCAAAAACCTCGCGCGAGGCGTCGATGCCACGCAACAGAACGAGGCCGGCAAGCGCACGGGCGGCCTGATTGACCGTCGTTGCCGCGGGGCGCGGGCTGGGGGTCGTGGCGCCCACCTGCGCCCGTAGCAAATCAGCGGCACGGGCGACATGATCGCTGGCGATGGCTCGCAGGGCATCCCGTAGGCTCGCCAGTGAGTCGCTTTCCATCGCATCGGAGACCTGGTTGGCGGCAAGGTCGTCGAGCAAGGCCTCGACGTCGGCAGCGGTGGCGACGAGTTGCTCGCGGATCATCTCCTGTCGGATCGCTTCGAGCTGGCACGTCCCCACGAAACTCTCGGCCTCTGGATCGAGGCCAACGACCAGTTCATGGGCGGCTCGCTCTTGGCGATAGAGCGTGCGAACCCGGTTGAGCAGCCGCTCCATCTGCTTGGTGACTTCGGCCAGATAGTCTTCGCGCGACAGAAACGTGATGCGGCGTGTTTCGGTGCGGGCCACGTGCGGGCCACGTGCGCCGGGATACTTGTCGGCCACCTCCACGAGGATCGACACCGAATCACCGACCGCAAGGTCGGGCAATTCCTTGCGGTAGTCCCAGTCGATCTGCTGCTCTCCCTCGCCGGTGGGCACAGGG
The DNA here is from genome assembly GCA_041746715.1 of Pirellulales bacterium. Taxonomy (GTDB): domain Bacteria; phylum Planctomycetota; class Planctomycetia; order Pirellulales; family UBA1268; genus QWPN01. The sequence goes on from JBGTGN010000114.1 coordinate 28,646, forward strand.
TGTGGCAGATCGATGGTTTTCTCAGGCCTGCGGTTCACCCGATAAACGATCCGGGTCGCGCCGATACCGTGATCGTCGGTTGCCCGCACGGCGAGCGCGAGCGGCCTGCCGAGCAAGGCATTGAGATTGGAAACGGGCGCGGTGAGTTCGACGCGGGGCGGCTGGTCGGCGGCCACCTGGAGAAAATACCGAGGGCTCGTGAAGTGAAATCCGTGGCGGTCTTCGATCCACGAAAAGCTGTACCCGCGGGATGCCGACGCTGCTTCTGAAAGCGAAAGCGTGCGGCCGTCGGATCCGACTTCAAGCGGCAGGTCTTCGGCATCGTCGCGGTGGAGCGTGGCCGCGCGGATCGGCGTGTCGAGCGTGAGGTCCCAGCGGACACCGGTTTCCTCAGGCACCGTTAGCGTCAATGCCTCGACGGTTTTGTTCGGGCGATCCATGTAGTCGGGAAAATCGAGTGTGACCATCACCTTGGCCATCCGAGGGGCGGGGATCACCCGCACCTGCCGCCACGCACTCCGGGCATCGCCAGCCCTGACGCGATAGCTGAAGTCGCGGGATGCCGCGGCAATCTCGTAGGTGCACATGCCATCGACGACGTCGAGCTTGATGTCGCGAGGGCGTCCTTCGCCGGTCTGCAGGGAGAGCGAAGCGGCCGGAGGGATCTTGCCCGAAAGCTGGATCTCGATGGTCGCAGCAGCTCCCTCCTGGATCACCATCTCGTCATTCCCGAGATCGATCTGCGTGTCGGTGGGATAGGCGATGACAAGCCACGGCATAAACACACGGCCGAAACCGGCTTGAAGAATGCCGTATTGCAGAATCGCGACTGCTCCAAGAACTGCGGCGAAGCCGATGGCGATGGCCAGCGGACGCTTGAGCGCGGCCATGGAAATCACGTCTCGCGGGGCGACGTCTCCTGCCGCTTCCTGCGCCTGGCGCGTGGCCAATTCCCACATGGCAGGCGACGTTCCCGGCGACGCCCCACGCTCGTGAAATTGCACCGCGGTGACAAGGACACTCTCCATGCCCCCCTTGGCATGCTCGATCTGCTGGGCGGTGCGCGTGGCATCGAAGCCCCGAAGGTCCGCCCCGCCATGACTCCACGCCTGACACAGCGATACCGCAAGCACGGCGAGCGCCGCGATGGCCCGCAACCATCCCGGCAGGTCGGCCATCCAGTCGATCACGACAGCGGCGAGGAAGAGCGGCACGAACCAGCCTGCGAAGGCAAGGAGCGCGGAGCTCGCGTGCCGCCACTGCGCCCGCCGCCAGACGGCTCGCAGGCATTGATCGAGCGTGATGTCGGATGCTTGGCTCATCATGTCAAATCGTTTCGTCTCCGGACGATCCACTCCATACCGAGCAGGCCGATCAGCACCGAGGCCACCAGCCAAGTATCCCAGAGCGGACGATCCGAGCGGACGGTGGTGGTGATCGGGGTGGCGTCGAGCAGGGTTTCGAGCTTGCCCAGGTCGGCCGGCGCGAGGCACGTGCCGCCAGTGAGCTTGGCGATCCGTTCGAGGCCGTCACGACGCATGTTCGTGTCGGCGAGTTCGCGGTTGACCACGGACACCTGGAATTCGGTGGTGTTGGCGATCTCCGCATCATCCTCGTTTGCCTCCAGGCGATAGCGTCCCGCCGCGGGTGGCGTGAAATAGCCCTCGTAGAGTCCCGGAGCCGTGCGGTCTGGCTGAAGGTTTCCTTGCGTGCGCAGAGCATTGTCTCCCACGCCGTTGATCGTGATCGGGAACGACGGCTGGATGACCGGCTCGAAATCCTCGTCGAGCACATGGGCGTAGAGCCGCACCTGTTCACCATCTTCGTAGAGCGTGCGGTCGGTTTCGAGACGGATCCGCTTGTGCTCGCCCATGAGCCGCGAAAGCGTGAGGAACTGGATCGCCTGCGACCACACCCGCCAGTGGTACTTATCACCGGTCTTGAAACGCAGCCGCCACAGGCGGTCGGTGGCCATCGAAAGAACTTTGCCGGTGCCGTAGCGATGCCAGGCAATGAGCGGATAGCCCTTCGTGCCGTCGGCGGCATCCGACAGCGTGGCAAGCACGGTGGCCCCAGGTTTCACGCCAGCCAGCGGCGGCAGGTGATCAAGGGGCGCCACACGGGTCCAGATGCGATCGTTCTCCTCGGGCTCGTTCTCAAGCAGCATCACCATGCTGCTGCGGCCCTCGGGCGTGAGCACCGGATAGACCGACTCGGAGGTGAGTTCCCACGGACTGTCCGCATCGAAACGCACCGGCAGCATCGTTTCGACCGGCGTGCCGGCATAGGAGGCCGGCGTGGCCATCGGGCCGCAGAGAACAAGCAGGGAAGCTCCCCGGTCGCGGATCAGTTCTTCCAACAGCGCGAGTTCGTCCGGCGTGAAGAAATCAACGTCAACGTCGCCCAGGATGACCAGGTCGTACTGGAACGCCTCCTCGCGTTTCGAGGGAAAACGCTCGATGTGCTCGGGCGAATTGCGGGCGAAGTCGGGGCCGGCCGAAGAGGAAATGAAAGTGGTCGCCAGCCGCGGGTCGCGCTTCAGAATCGCGGTCAGGTAGCGAAACTCCCAGCGGTTGTTGCCCTCGATATAGAGCACCCGAACTTTTTCGTTGACCACCCGGATGCTCCGCTCGACGCGGTTGTTGGCCACCGAGATTTCGTCGTCGAACGGCTCGATGGCGACCGTGACCTGGGCCGCGCCCTTTTCATAGAGGTCGACGTTGAAGTCGACATCCTCGAACTGGAGCCCTCCCTTCAGGCGGATGCGGCGCTGGAACACCTGGCGTCCGTTTAAGTCGATCGTGAGCCGGGCCATCCGCTTCTCGTAGCCCTTGGAAAGCACCTGCACCTGGAGCGGTACGCTGTCGCCGGAGAACGCCACCTCCTGCATCACGATCGTGCGGATCGAGACATCGTCGGGCTCTTCCAGACCGACAGGCACGGGGAACACCGGAATGCCACGGGCTCCGAGATCCTGGAGGACGGCCTCGGTCCGTTTCGAGGAGGTGTTTTCGATGCCGTCGGAGAGAAGCACGATGCCTGCCGGCGGGGTCACTCCCGACGCGGCCACCTTCTCGAGCGCGGCAGCAATCGACGTGGCCGGCTCGGTCGCCGCGAGGCCACTGAGCTCAGCGTCGCTGACGGTGCTCGCATCACTCAGGATCTGGCTCGAACGCCCGAAGGTCGAGTAGCTGACGTCGAACGACTCGCCGAGTTTCCTGAAGACGGCCGCCGCCGACCTGCCAAGGATGCCGCGGGCCAGATCGAGGCGTGAGGCAGACTGAATCGTCTGACGCTCGTCAGCATCGAGCCGCATCACCACCTCATCGGCTTCGAGTTGCTCGTCGAGCCGGCGTTGCTCGTCGGTCGTCATACCCAAGGCGCCGGCAGCCTCGGCAATGTCTTCCGCAGTCTTGCGCTGGTCGCGCATCGACATGCTTTCGGAGACGTCGATGAGCACCGGCAGGCTCTTGGCCTGGGTGTGGGTTTCGCTCACCGCGGCGGTCGGCTCAAAGAGCGACGCCACAACCAGAGCAAGGGCGACCAGCCGCGCAACACCAAGGCCGATGCGGACCCAGAGTGGCAACCCCCAGGCTCGACGGTAGAGAAAGATGCTCAGAAACAACACCGCTCCAAACACCGCGATCATGAGCGGTGTCGAAAGCGGGCGAGCCCAGAATATGGATTCGGGACCGAAGGTCATGAGCAATGGATCTCAGGCATGTGCCGGTGCGAGGTCAGAGGGTTCCGTGGCCGTGGTGCGACCACGCGCCAGCATGCGATCGGCCAGCAGGCATTCGAGCAACAGAAATACGAGGGCCGCGATCATGAAGAGTCGCCAGGCGGAGCGACCGGTACGGTTTGCCTCGATAGCCGCCTCGAGCTTGTCGCCGCCGGCGACCACCTGGAGCCCGAGCGGTTCGACGGTTTCGCGGAATTCGGCGTCGGCCAAGCATGCGACCTGCGACTCGCGTGGGTCCACATTCACCGCGATCGGCAGGCCGGCCGCCTGAACACTCACTTTCGCGGTGTAGTAGCCGGCTTCCCGAGCATTCTCAAGGAGGGCGACAAATTGCCCACCGACCTCTCGCACCGGGACCGTGATGGTTGCGCCCGACGGCGACTCAAACACCGCGTCGCTGGCATCCGGCTCTTCGACATACGTGAGGGTGAGCGAATCGCCGACCGTCTGCGGACGCTCAAACTCGCGGCCCGAAAGGTAGGTGACGATCTGCTGCATGACGAGCGGGAAGACCGGGGTCAGTGCCATGTTGTTCCAGGTAGTGTCGGCCGTGGTGGTGAACTGAAACACCTGGCCGCGGCCGAGTGGCTTCTCGAGTAACACGGGCGCCGCGCTGCCCGCGAGGCGCAGCACCGGAAAACTGCTTGGCATCGGTTCCACTTCCAGGAGCTTCATGAACCTGGTTTCACCGAGCAGGTCTTCCGGGAGTGATTCCAGCGGCTGGCAGATCGGGTGGTCGGAGAGATCTGCATCGAGTGGTTTTCCCGCGCCGAGCGAGTCGCTCGTGTCGAGCGTGCCGCGAAGCAGCGCAGGCAAGAGTGGCGTCGTCGGGCTGGCGGCCCGTTCGTTCCATGCGGCTGCCTTCACCTGATTGCCACCGAACCACACCAGGCCGTTGCCGCGGCGGACGAACTGCTCGAGCTGCTTGGCCTGCTCCGAAGTGATTTCGGGAACATCCGTCATCACGATCACATCAACCTGGCTCAGGTCTTCGGCGGGAAACGATAGCCACGGCACAACCCGCACGCTCGAGTCTTCTCCCTGGCTGCCACCGGCCCGGGCTTCGAGCGCCGCCACGACCAACCGTCCAGCATCGCCAGACGAACCATCAACGCAGAGCACCGAGATCCGGTCACGGACCACCGCCACCGTCCGTCGCACGTTGTCGGCAGCAAGCCGGTCGCCGGTGATCTCGGCGGTGATCTTGGTCGCTCCGGCATTGTGGAAGGGAACAAAGAGCGACACAGTCTCGGAGTCGCCAGGGGCGATGAGCGGGATGATCTTGCGGTCGATCTCCACGCCGTCAACGCGGCACTGCACCGCGACGGCCGAGGCGGGTGTTGTGCCGCAGTTTTTCACCGTGGCGCGGTAGCGGGCGGTCGTGCCCTTGCGGAGAACACCAGCGACGAGTTCGAGATCGGTGACCGCCAGGTTGTCATCGCCGCTTCGCACCGGCACCACGAAGACCGTGGCCTGAGCGGCAAGCGACGCCAGCGCCTCACGGAGCCGGGCAGAGGGCTGCTTCCAATCGGTGGCCTGGGCGTCTGTGATGACATAGACCTCCTTCGATGGAGCTTCCATGTCGGCCACCAGTTCGGCAAGCCGCTCGGGCTCGTTGACAAGGTCCACCGTGCCGGGGCCGGCGACAAGACCTGCGATCGCCTCCTCGAAGCGGGTCGCATCGTAGGCCATGTTTCGCACCATCACCCGATTGTCACCGCCGAGCATCACCACGCTCACCGGATCGCCGGGGGCAAGCGTGCTGCGGATAATCTCCACCTGCTTCATCGCCTCGGCGAACCGAGTGCTCCCTTCACCACCGTGGCCCATGCTGAAGGATGAGTCGATGGCGATCACCACTCCGGCACGCCGCTCGCCGGGAAACCACGAGCCGCCGGTCCAGGCCGGTCGCGCGACCGCCAACACGAAAAGCACGAGAGCCGTGCATCGCAGGAGCAACAGCAAAAGATCGCGGAGCTTGATCTGCCGCGACCGCACCCGCACGTTGCGGTTCAAAAACTGCATAGCGGCCCAGTCGGTGTGCCGCACCTGGTGGCGGTTGAGCAGGTGCGCGAGGATCGGCAGGGAGATCCCGACGGCCCCGAACAACAGGAGTGGATGGAGGAAGCTCATGGTCGTGCGGCGGCGCCCCCACCGATCGTGGATTCACGCTCGAAAAAGAATTGGCTGAGCACCGCGTCGAGGGGCCGCGAGGTATCCACGAGCGTGTAGTCGATGTGCTCCGCGATGCAGCCTGCGCGAAGGGCACCCTGATGCTCGGCGAGGTTCTTGAGATAGTCGCCGCGAATCCGCTCCGGCTGGGTGATGAGCGGTTCTTCTTGCTCGAGGCCGTCGAACCGCCAGATGCCCTCGAAGGGAAACTCGATCTCGTAGGGGTCGAGCGTCTGGAGCACGAGCACGTTGTGGCCGCCGTGCCGAAGGCGGCCGAGCCCCTTGATTACGTCATCGACATCGGCCAGGAAATCGGAGATCACGATCACGAAACTCCGCCGCTTCATCATCACCGCAATATCGTGAAGCTGCTTGGCGATCGTGGTGCGGGGCAGCGACTTGGTTTCGCGAAGCAGGCGGTCGATGTGCACGAGGATCCCCATCGTCGAGCGTGGGGGCAGGTAGGCACGCACCTCGGTGTCGAAGACGGAGAGGCCGACCGAGTCGCGCTGCTTGAGCACGATGTAGGCGAGCGAGGCGGCAAGGAACTTGGCGTATTCGAGCTTGCTGACTTTGCCCGAGGCGTAGTTCATCGAACTGCTGGCATCGATCAGGAGGTGGCAGTCGAAATTGGTTTCGGCCTCGTAGAGCTTCGTGTAGTACCGCTCCGTGCGGCCGTAGACCCGCCAGTCGATCGTACGGATGGCATCGCCCGGCACATATTGACGGTGATGGGCAAACTCGGTGCTAAACCCCTTGAGCGGGCTGCGGTGACTCCCCACCCGAAGTCCCTCGACCACCTCGCGGGCAATGAGTTCGAGATCGCCGAGCTGCTTGAGCAGTTCGGGCCTGAGATAGTGGATGTCGGTCAGGTGGTCGGCCATGTGGACCGCCGGGAGGAGGGTGCGGATTCAGGGAGTGCTCCGCGCATGATGATCACGAGCGACAGGAGCAGGTGGGGTGGGCGTCAGTTCTTGGCGGGCTTCACTTCCTCGAGCAACCGCGCGATCAGGCTGTCGGCCGAGAGTCCCTCGGAGCGAGCCGCAAAACTTGGCACGATGCGGTGGCGGAGGATCGGCAGGCAGACCGCGCGAACGTCTTCCTCGGACACATGGCAGCGGCCACGCAGGGCCGCCCGCGCCTTGCCGGCGACAATGAGGTTGAGCGAGGCACGCGGGCCAGCACCCCAGCTCATGAGCCGCTTCACGAATTCCGGCGCATCGCGCTCGTCGGGACGCGTCGCCCGCACGAGCCGTGCGGCGTAATCAAAAATCGGGTCGGCCACCGGGATGCGACGCACGACATGCTGGAATTCGAGGATGGCCTTGGCATCGACCACCTTGTTCACCTCGGGCGTCTGGTCGCTCGTGACGTTCCGCATGATGTCGATCTCTTCCCCGTAGCTCGGATACTTCACCTGGATATTGAAGAGGAAGCGGTCGAGCTGGGCTTCAGGCAGCGGGTAGGTTCCTTCCTGCTCGATCGGGTTCTGGGTTGCTAAGACGAAGAACGGCGCATCGAGCTTGTATTCCTCGCCACCGGAAGAGACGCGTTTTTCCTGCATCGCCTCGAGCAGCGCGGCCTGGGTCTTGGGCGGAGTACGGTTGATCTCGTCGGCGAGGAGGAGGTTCGTGAAGATCGGCCCTTTTTGAAACTTGAATCGCCGCTGGTGGGTTTCGGGATCCTCCTGCAGGAGTTCCGTGCCGGTGATGTCGGAAGGCATCAAGTCGGGCGTGAACTGGATCCGCTTGAAGCCGAGCGACATGGTTTCGGCGAGCGAACTGACAAGCAGTGTCTTCGCCAAGCCGGGCACGCCGACGAGCAGGCAGTGACCGCGGGCGAAGATGGCGATCATCATCTCATCGATGACTTCGTCCATGCCCACGATGGTCTTGCGAAGCTCCTTGACGATCGCGTCTCTGGCTTCCCCGAGTTTGTGAACGGCCTGAACGTCGTCAGTTTCGTGTGGCATGGACTTCGGGTGGGGGAAGGAGGGCGGGAGGAGGCAGGGAGAGAAGGAGGCCAACCATGGAAGGCGAGCGAGAAGAGAATCAAAGGAAATACTACACGGTCAACGGCCCGTCTGCTCACCCTTCAACCGATTATTCCCACCCCCCCGTATCTCTTTTCCGCAAGTGGGAACTGACCGTCTCCAGGCACGGCGGCTGCAACCAAGAAAGTCCATCCCAGTGCAGTGTTTTCGACTGGGAGAGGCGAGCCACAAAAAGATGCAAGACACCGACGTGCATGGCACGGAGCGGGAATCTCTCCCGATCCGGTGTCGATCGATTATCGCAGGAACGCCTCGTGGAGCCCGCCATCGACGTGGATCACCTGGCCGGTGGTCTTGCTCGACGCCCGCGAGATCAGCCAGTAGGCCGCTTCGGCCTGATCCTCGGGCAGAATCGGCTGCTTGGTGAGCGTTCGCTGGGCGTAAAAGTTTGCCAGTTTCGTGCGGAGATCCTCGGTGCTCTCGGATTCGGTGTGGGCGATCTCGTACTTCACCAACGAGGCGATCACGCGGTCGCGTGGAAACATCGTCGAACCGGCCACCACCGTCGCCGGTGCCACGGCATTGACCCGAACCAGCGGAGCGAGCTCGATCGCCAGTTCCCGCACAAGGTGGTTGGCAGCGGCCTTCGAGGTATCGTAGGCCACCGAACCTTTCTTCGCGACGACTGCATTCACGCTGGTGGTCAGGCAGATCGACCCCGCAAGACCCTGCACGTTGAAATAAGGACGCGCCTCGTCGGCGACGATGTAGCTGCCCATCACGTTGACATCAAACGTAAGTCGCCACTGATTGTCGGTCACATGGCCCGTTTTGTCGGGTGCCACAAACACGCCCGCCGTGACGATGATGTGATCCACGCCGCCGTAGGCCAGGAAGGCCTGCCGGAGCATCGCCTTGACCGAGCCGCGATCGGTGATGTTGGCCGCCAGCCCGATCGCCGGACCGCAGCCTGAAATGTCGGTGCCAGCCACGCCGATACCCTGGCCGTAGATGTCGGTCAGCTCCGTCGCGGTGGCCTCGGCGGCCTCGGCATTCATATCGACGCACACCACATGCGCCCCTTCCTTGGCCACGCGATGGGCCACGGCCCTACCGATGCCCGCACCGGCACCGATCACCACCACCACGTCACGCGCAAGTTCCTTTTCCGCCGGCATCCGCTGGAGCTTCGCCTCTTCGAGCAACCAATACTCGATGTCAAAGGCCTCCTGCTGCGGCAGTGCGATGTAGCGATCGATCGCTTCGGCACCCCGCATGACCTCGACGGCGCAGTTGTAGAACTCGGCGGTCACTCGCGACTCGCTCTTGTTCTTGCCCCAGGCCACCATGCCGATCCCGGGAATAAGAATCACGGTCGGATTGGGATCCCGCATTGCCGGCGAGTTGGCGTGCTTGCAGGATTCGTAATACGCCGCGTAGTCCTTTCGGTACTGGGCCAGGCCCGCATCGAGCTTCGCCTGGAGCGTGGCCAGGTCTTCCTGCTGAGGATTCCAGTCCACATAGAGTGGCTTGATCTTGGTGCGGAGGAAGTGATCCGGGCAACTGGTGCCCAGTTCGGCCAGACGCGGGGCGTCGTGGGAGTTGACGAACCGCTGAATGGTGGCATCCGACTGCACGGTGCCGATCAACTTCTTCTGCTGGGAGACACGACCGCGCAGCCAGGGGAGCAGTTCACCAAGGAGGGCGTCTCGCGAGTCCGCATCGAGTGGCGTGTACTTTTGGCCGCCGAAGGTCTTGTCGCCGCGGTCCTTGGATTCGATGTAGTCGGCCGCTTTCTCGATGAGCGTGAGCGTGAGTTCGTAGCAGGCCTTGTCGTCATCATCCCAGTTGATGAGGCCGTGCTGGCCCATCACGATCCCCTTCATCGCCGGATTGGCTTCGCACATTCGCTTCATCTCGAGGCCGAGCTCGAAACCGGGCCGCAGCCAAGGTGTCCAGCCGATCTCCGAGCCAAAAATTTCGGTGGTCAGTTCCTTGGATCGTGCCGAAGCGGCAATCGCGATCACGGAGTTGGGGTGCATGTGATCGACATGCTTGCTGGGCACGAAACTATGCAGCGGCGTGTCGATCGATGACGCGCGGGGATTGAGGTTAAAGGTGGTATGCGGATAGAGCCCCACCATCTCGTCTTCGGCCTCGGTCTTCGGGCCACGGGGATTCTTCGTGGTATACACCCCTTGGAGCGCGATCAGACGATCCTGATAGAGCGATGCAAAGTTCGCGAGCGTGCTCGTGCGGAGATCGCCCCCGGATCCCTTGACCCAGAGCACTTCAGCGGTGTGGCCACCGAGCGGATCGATCGCGTCGATCTTGGAGGAGGTGTTGCCCCCGCCTGTATTGGTGATGCGCTGGTCGGCGCCGAGGCAGTTGGAGCGGTAGACCAGCCGCTCGGCCGGTGTGAGCGTCTGGGCCTTGGCATCATCCCACAGGTGATCGACGTGCTTGAAGGCAGCCTTGGTGGCTTTGCCCATCGGTGAATTCTCCGTAGAAACTTCGGTTTGTTGACGATTCACGGATCGTGCCACAGATAGAGGCGAAGTCAACCTCGGCCAAACACCTCCGACCTATCCGTTCAGTCGTCGGCCTCGGCTTCGCCGCCGACCAGCGGCACGCCGTAGGACTCGAGGCGGTTGTGCGCTTCGCTTGATTGGCCGCTCTTGGGATACCGCTTGAGCACGGTGCGAAGCTGCTTGACCTCGGCTCCCTTTTCACCCGCCGCCCTGTAGATGTCGGCGGCTTTCAGCGCAGCCTGGGGTGCCACGCCACCGCCCACGGCCTCGAGCTCGCTGACGGTCTTCACCGCCTCCGGATACATCTTCAAGGCCACGAGGCAGTCGGCGATGGCCCAGGTCGAGTCGGGCTGCCGGTTGACCTCGCGGTAAACCTTGATCGCCTCTTCGTAACGGCCCAGGCCACGCAGCAGGTTGGCTTTCGCCCAAGCAAGGTCGGGTCCGGCATACTTCGTCGACTTCTCAAGCGAGGCAACCTCGGCGAGTGCCTTCTCCATGAAGGGCTGGTTCTTGTGGGTGCGGGCGTTGTAATAGTCAAACCGCCCCTTCGCCGCGATCAGCGGATCCTTGATGCGTGCGTAGTATCGCATCACGCCCTCTTCCGGTTCCGAGGCCGCGGCGACCCCGGCGAGGGCGACAAGATCCTGGTCCGTAAGCCCATCGAGCCTCGTGGCCCGCAGGGCGGCGACTGACTCTTCATTGAGCCCGAGCTTCTGGAGTCGTGCAATCAAGGCCACACGTTTCCCGATATCGGTGACGCCAGCCGCGAGCGGTCGGCCGTGCTTCACAAAAAACTCGTTGGCCGCCGCCGGGTTGGCCCGGTACCACTCGCACCAGGTGAGGACGCGGTCGAGCGTGGCCGGCACGCGGGCAAACTGCTTCTCCATGCGAGCCCGCCAGGCTTCGTTGTTTCCGTCGGCACCAAGCTGAACGTCGCTGGCAAGTTTGCGGAGCGGGTCATTCTCTGGAAAGCGGTCACCACATTTCGCGGCCCAGTAGCTGCACGCCTTTTGCTTCGCGTCGCCCCCGGCCTTGATCGCTACCGTGAGCGCCGTCGTCCAATAGCGGGCGTCCGTTTCGGGATCCGTGATTTTCTGCCCACGCCCCTCGAAGCCACCAACGGCGACATAGAACTCCGTGAGCTTGTCATGATTCGGGTTACGGACGACGTAATGCTGGAGCACGGCATCGCGACCTTCAGCCGCCGCCCTTGGGTTGCTCTTCAGGAACGCAACAGCCGTTCTCCATTGGTACTCCGCGGCCTCCTCAAACTCGCCGAGCTTTGCCATGCGGGCAGCAAGGAAGGTGAGGGCCGTGCCGGAGAGGGGCTGGTTTACATAGTCGTCGTCTTTGACGAGTTTCGCCCAGGCGGAGGTCTGCTTCGTCTCTTCGCCGTTTTGGCCGTGACACTCGCCGATGTAGTAGAGGGCCGCGGCGGCGTATGGGATGTCGTCTGGAAAGTAGTCGAGCACCTCCTGGTACGCTCCGATCGCGGCGTTGCGTTTTTCGAGTTTGTGGAGGCAGCGACCGATCCTCAGGAGCACGTAGGGGAGGGCGGCGCTCTTCGTGAACTCGGTCGAGTGGGCCTTGTAGGAGGCAAACGCTCCTTTGAAGTCGCCCTTGGCAAAGAGCTTGTCGGCATCTTCGAGGTTCAGGCTCTCGAAGGTGTCAAGCTTCGCAAAGTCGGCCGCCGGAAAGCCGACCTCGCTTTGGGCTCGAGCGAGTGAAGCCGACAGCCCAATGAGCCCAAACAAGGCGACAAGCACTGCGGAACCGCAGGGGTGAATAATCAGGCGTGGCTGTCGCATCAAGCGAATCCTCGAGAATCGTTGCGAAGAAGTCCCGCTCTCGTGCGAAGAGACCATGCGGGCAATCGAATGCTGAGTATATTCCCGATATTTGGCACGTGCCTGGCTGGGGGCCGTGGGCACGCCGTGCAGCGAAGGAATGCCAGAAGTGCGATTGCCACGGGTTGGCAGTCAAACTAGGCTTTCTCTGGTGATCTCTGTTCCATGGATTTGAGTCCATGCATGTGTCAGCAGCATTGCTCGTGATCCTTCAACTGCTTCTCCGCGGTGCCGCGGTGCCGCACGAGCATGAGATGCCGGTTGGCACGACCGGGCACGCCCATCGGGCACACGCCCATTTCGTGTGGGATTCCGAAGGCCATTCACACGACCATCACGACAGCGATCAGGCCGATCATGATCTTGCATTCCCGCACGATTGCGATGCGGTGTATGTCGATGTTTCCCCGATGATGGGCACGGCGACCCTGCAAGGCTTCGTGGAAGACACCGCCGTCGAGTGGGGCTTGCGGTCGGACAGGAACGCGTCGGTGTCGCCGGTCCTCCTTGCTGGCCGGTTCGTAGGACGCCGCCCTCCGGGCGATGCCGCGGATCCGCTGCACACATTCCTGCCGCACGTGCTCCGCATCTGATCGCGGAGCCTTCTTGTGCGCTGGCACGGGTGACTCGCCCGTGAGCACAGCCGCCATTCGTTCTTGAATGGCATGCTCGCGCCCGTCGTCGTGTTGAACGTGTCTCGCCGCCGCCCGCCTTCTTGTTCGTCGCCTTCCGTAGGGTGTTTCATGCAATCCGCTTTCACTCGATTTCTCCGTGGGATGGCCCTGCTCGGTGTGGTTGCCGGCGGAATCGTGGCCGCAACATGGGCCCGACAGAGGTGGCTCCCGTGGCTCCGGCCTGACGGCGCCGAGAGCGCCACCACGCATCGCGAGGAAGCCGCTGCGAAATCACCGAGCCAGTCGGCGATACTCGAGCTCAGCCCGCAGGCGCGAAAGAACCTGAACCTCGTTGCGCGGCCCGCGACGGTGTCCACGTTCTGGAAGTCGATCATCGTCCCCGGCGAGATCACGGACCGGCCGGGCATCTCCGACCGCGGTGTGACATCGCCAGGCGTTGGCATCGTCACACAGATTCACGCGGTTCCCGGCGACACCGTTCGACCTGGCGACAAACTCTTCACCCTGCGGCTCCTCAGTGAATACATCCAGAACACCCAGTCGGAACTCTTCAAGGTGGTGCGGGAGATCGAGCTCGAGAACGAGAAGCGGACGCGGCTCATCCAGATCGGCGAGGGGGTCATCCCGCAGGTCCGGATCATCGAGATCGACCAACAACTCCGGCGGCTTCAGGCATCACTTGCCAGCTCCCGTCAGGAGCTCCTTGTCCGTGGCCTGAGCCCCGCCCAGATTGCCGAAATCGAAGCGGGGACGTTCGTCTCCACCATCGACATCGTCGCCCCGCCCGCGTTTCTGCCAGCCGTGCCATTGGCACCAGCCGTCGCCGGCGCACCGTCATCGGTTGCCGATGTCTTCTACGAAGTTCAGGACCTGAAAGCCGAGTTGGGCACCCAGGTGCAGGCGGGCCAGCTTCTCGGTGTGCTCTCCAACCATCAGCAGCTCTTCGTTGTCGGCCGGGCTTTCAAGCGGGAGGCTTCGTCGCTCGAACGGGCAGCCCAGGAGCAATGGCCGATTCGTATCGAGTTTGCCGAGGACGATCCGGCCGCCTGGCCATCGCTCGACCAGACCTTTGCGATCCGTCACATCGGCAACACGATCGACCCCGAGAGCCGCACGCTCGATTTCTTCGTACCGCTGGTCAATCAGTCCCGGTCTTATGAAAAGGACTCGAAGACGTTTGTCGTGTGGCGATTTCGGCCCGGCCAACGGGTGCGGCTTCGTGTGCCCGTCGCGAAACTCGAGAACGTGCTCGTGCTCCCCGCCGACGCGGTTGTGCGGGTCGGGCCCGAAGCCTACGTGTTTCGACAAAACGGCGACCTCTTTGACCGCCGCCCCGTCCATGTTCTCGCGGAGGACCGGTTCGAGGTCGTGATCGCGAATGACGGGAGCGTCGCCCCGGGCTGGTACATCGCCCAGGGTTCGGCCGCGTCACTCAATCGGGTGCTCGAGGCCCAGTCGGCAAGCGGAACCCCCGTCGGTGTTCATGTCCATGCCGACGGTAGTGTCCACGGAGCTCACTAGGCATCCATCATGCTCAACAGTGTCATCCGCCTCTCGCTTCGCTACCGGTCGCTCGTGGTCGTGGCGAGCCTCGTGCTGCTCGTCTACGGCAGCTATCTCGCCACCCTTATGCCGATTGATGTCTTCCCCGACCTCGATCGGCCTCGCGTCGTGATCATCACGGAGTGCCCCGGGCTCGCCACCGAGGAAGTGGAAACGCTCGTGACGCAGCCGATCGAGATCGCTCTTCTTGGGGCCAACGGCGTCGAGGTGGTGCGGAGCCAATCGACCGCCGGGCTGACCGTGATCTACATCGAGTTCAACTGGGATGTCGATGTCCGTGCTGCCCGGCAGACCGTGCAGGAGCGACTCACGACGGTGGCCGGCATCCTGCCGGAAGGCATCCGGCCGCAGATGACGCCCACGGCATCGATCATGGGACAGATCGTGATCGCAGGCATGTACCGGCAGCCCGGCCCCGGTGGCGGCGTGCTCTCACCTCTCTCAGGCACATCGTTCATGGCCGAGGCAGTCGCCGGTGAGGGGGGGCAACCGACTGTCCGTGTCTGGAACGTCGTCGATCGCCACGCCCCATCGACATGGGAGGCCGTGCCCGTCGAGGGCGTTACATGGGCCGAGCCAACGAGCGACGAGGAGCTGATGGCATCCGACGCCGGGCCCCGCGAGGTGACCGTCACGATATCCGGCCGCAACCACGACGCAACGTTTGCGACGCGGCTCCAGCAGTCCATGCGCCTGCGTGAAATCGCAGACTGGGTCGTGAGGCCGCGGCTCCTCAAGATCCTTGGTGTGGCCGAGGTGTTCGTGCAAGGAGGTGACCGCAAGCAGTATCAGATTCTTGTCGATCCGGCGGCCATGCTCGAATATGGCGTGACACTCGAGGATGTCGAGAAGGCGATTCGCGAGAGCAACATCAACTCGAGCGGAGGTTTTGCCGTCACTGGCGAGCAGGAGCGACCGATCCGTGTGCTGGGGCGGCTCGGGCCTGACTCGGCCCATGTGCTCAACGATCTCCGCAAAGTGCCGGTCGCCGTGACGCCGCGGCGAGCCATCCTGCTTGATCAGGTTGCCGATGTGGTCGAAGGCTCGCAGTTCAAGCGGGGCGACGGCGCCGTCAACGGTATTCCTGGGGTGGTCATCACCGTGGCCAAGCAACCGCATGTCGATACCCGCGACCTGACGCTGCGGGTGGTGGAGGCCTATGCGGAGATTGAAGCCGCACTGCCACCTGACATCGTTGTGAAGTCGGACCTCTTCCAGCTCAAGAATTTCATTGACCGGGGCATCTTCAACGTCGCGGAAGCCCTCGTCATCGGCGCGGTGCTTGTGCTGATCGTCTTGTTCTTGTTTCTCATGAATCTCCGCACAACCTTCATCACGCTCACTGCGATTCCCCTGTCGCTGGTCATCACGACGCTCGTGTTCCGCGTCGCTGGCATGCTCACGGGAACGGTGCTCTCGATCAACGTGATGACACTTGGTGGAATCGCGGTCGCCATGGGCGAGCTCGTGGACGATGCGATCGTTGATGTCGAGAACATTTTCCGGCGGCTCAAGGAGAACAACGCCCAGGCCAACCCGAAGCCGGCCCTCCGTGTGGTCTACGAGGCCAGCCGTGAAATTCGCAGCGCCATCGTCTTCGGCACCGCGGTGGTGATCCTCGTCTTCTTGCCACTCTTTGCGCTATCGGGCGTGGAAGGGCGGCTCTTTGCTCCCTTGGGCGTGGCCTACATCGTGTCAATCCTTGCGTCGCTTGTCGTGTCGCTCACGGTGACCCCCGTGCTGTCCTCCTACCTTCTGCCACAGTCACGAGCCGCCCATCACGAGCATGACGGCCTTCTTCTGCGGGCGCTCAAGGCCCTGGCCTCGCCACTCGTTCGTTTCAGCATGGCGGTGCCGGGCATTCTGCTCGTGGCCACCTGGATAGCCGTCGCGCTGGCGGGCTGGCAGCTCGCCCACCTCGGCCGTGACTTTCTCCCGCCATTTGACGAGGGGAGCGTGCAGATCAACGTGACATTGCCCCCGGGCTCGTCGCTCGATGCCTCCAATGAGGTCTCCTCGCTCATCGACGCCAAGCTACGGGCCATGCAGGGGCCCGGCGGCGAGATCCTCCACTTCGTCCGCAAGACCGGACGGGCCGAGATGGACGAGCACGCGGCGCCAGTCAACGCCAGTGAATACATCCTGGGTGTCAATCCGCAAAGCGGACGCCATCGCGATGAGTTCATCAAGCAGCTTCTCGACGAGCTCGGGAGCGAAGTGCCGGGGGTGTCGATCGAGGTCGAGCAGCCGCTTGCCCACCTCATCAGCCACATGGTGTCCGGGGTCTATGCCCAAATTGCCATCAAGGTTCATGGCGATGATCTCGGAGTGCTCATCCAATCGGCTGACCGTATCCAGTCGACCATCCAGTCGATTCCAGGGCTTACCCCACCGGTCATCGAGCCCATCCAGCAGGCCGAGGAGCTTCACATTCGCCTGCGTCCCGATGACCTCGCCCTCTACGGCGTGACCCGCGAGCAGGTGGCAAAGATTCTCCAGACGGCCCTTCAGGGGGAAGTGGTGTCGCAGGTGCTCGAAGGCCAGCGGCGATTCGACTTGCTCGTGCGGCTCGAGGAGGGTTACCGCACCGACTACGCGAATCTCGGCCGACTCAGGATTGATCTTCCGGGCGACCGCGGCCAAGTCGAGCTCCGTGAACTTGCCGACGTTGGCGCAGGCACGAGCCCCAACGCAGTGAACCGCGAGAACGCCCGTCGACGGATCGTCGTGCGATGCAACACGCAGGGCCGCGACCTGGCAAGCGCCGTGGCGGAGATTCAAGCGCGGATAAAAAACGAGATTGTTCTCCCCGAGGGATATTTTCTGGAATACGGTGGTCAGTTCGAGAGCCAACAGCGGGCCACGACGTTGATCGTCGTGCTCGCCGGGCTATCGGTGGTGGGCATGTTCTTCGTGCTCATGATCCTCTACCCGTCGGTGCGGATCGTGCTCCAGCTCTTGAATGCCCTGCCGACGGCGTTCATCGGCGGCGCGATTGCGCTGGCCGTCACCAATCAGCCGCTTACGGTCGCAAGCCTGGTCGGGTTCATCTCGCTCGGTGGGATCGCTGTCCGCAACGGGATTCTGCTCGTGACCCACTACTTTCATCTCATGCAGGACGAAGGGGAGGAGTTTTCGCAGGCGATGATTCTCCGCGGGAGCCTCGAACGGCTGGCGCCGGTGCTGATGACGGCGCTCACGGCCGGCATTGGCCTCGTGCCACTCGTGATCGGAGGGCAGGAGCCTGGCCGGGAGATTCTCTATCCAGTGGCCACCGTGATCCTCGGCGGCCTCGTGACCTCGACCTTCTGTGAGTTCTTGATCCACCCCGGGTTGTTTTGGCGATTCAGCGGCCAGGACGCGGCGCGGCTGGTGAGGGCTCATGGTGATGGCACTGCCGACGCGGTGCTCGACCATGATTGACGACGAAGGATCGATGGAGGAGTGACGACGAAAGAACGAACTGGAGACGCCCTCGCGTGAGGGCGTCGCACGAACCCTTGTGACGTGGAGAACCGTTTGATGAAACGATTTGGATTTCTTGTGCCGACCGTGTTGGCCATGGCAACCGCATTCACTGGCTGCTCGGAGCCTCCGGCGCCGGCCAAGCCCGCGGCAGTTCCTGCCAAGCCAGCCCCCGCTCCCACGGCGAAGGCCGACAAGCACGGTCATCCACATGAAGGGGATGGACATGCGGCCCATGGTGCTGGTCCGCATGATGGCACGCTCGCCGACTGGGGTGGCGGAAAGTATCACGTCGAGTTCACGGTCGATCACGATACGAAGGAGACGGTCGTGTATGTGCTCGGGAGTGACGAGAAGACGGCCACTCCGGTGAAGACGGCAGACGGTTCGCTCCTGCTCACCATCAACGAGCCGGCATTTCAGGTCACCCTGAAGGCCAGCCCTCTCGCTGGCGAGAGAGACGGAGAATCCTCTTGCTATCGCGGCACCCACGACGACCTTGGGATCGTCCGCGAGTTTGCTGGCACGATCAGCGGCGAGGTGGATGGCACCCCGTATGCGGGTGAGTTTGCCGAAGAGCCACACGGCGACCATGCCCACGAGTGACCAATGGCCAACCGCTGCTTGCCCAGTTTGCGTGACAGGCAATGAGGTGGTGAACCCCGCGGAGGCCGCCCGCTCTGCGGGTTCACCACCTTGCCCGACAGTCCCGGAAGACCCCGCGTCTCTTCAAGTCTCCCGCTGCGCGTCGAAGAACTGAGAGTCGAGGTTCTACGAAGGCCGGCAGGATCCAAATCCTTCCTTGCCAAACGCCCATCATGACGACCTCAATTTCCGGATCATCCCGTTTGAACTGGTTTCGCGCTGCGACCGCGATGATCGCGGCGGGGCTGTCCAGTGTCATCGGATGCGGAGCCGCCGACGCCCAGGACTGGCCGCTCCCTGCGGCGCCGACACGCCTCCTCTCGGAAGAGGTTCTGCCGAGGGAGGCAGGCAGGCCGGCGGCCCACGGCCCTTCACCGAAAACCCTTCCCGAGTTTGTCGCGCTCGCGGAGCGAAGCCACCCCAAACTCCGCGGGGCGCTGGCGGCCGTCGAAGCGGCTCGCGGCAAGGCTGTGCAGGCCCGGCTCTATCCCAATCCGATGCTCGCAGGAGGTTCGCCACAGATCGCGGGCTCCGACAGCCAGTGGAACGGTTTTGCCTCCCAAGACATCGTCACCGCAGGAAAGCTTCAGCTCTCGCAGCAGGCGGCACTTCGGGACGTCCAGAAGGCCGAGTATGAGTTCATTCGGGCCCGATTCGATGTGCTCCGCGGCGTGCGTGGCTCGTTCTACACGCTCCTGGTCGCGCAGCGTCGTGTCGAGATATTCAAGCTCCTGCTCGACATCGCCCAGCGGTCGTATGACATCGGCAGCGAGCTGATGAAGGCGGGCGAGGGCACGAGGGCCGACGTGCTGTTTTGGAGCATCGAACGAGACCGCGCCGACGTGCGGCTGCTCAACTCGACGGTGTTTGTCGAGACCGGTCGTCGCGAGCTTGCCGCCGCCATTGGCCTCCCGCGAGCCGACATTGGCCCCATCGAAGCCGATCTCTTCGTGACGCTCCCCGACTTCGATCTCAAGCAGCTTCAGGAGGCCGTCGTGCAGCGAAACGCTCTGCCACGAGCGGCTGAGGCCGATATCGCCCGCGCCCAGTGGACGCTCGAGCGAGCGGTCGTCGAACCGATTCCGAACATCAATATCCTGGGTGGTTACCAGCGGCAGGCCGACCTTCCGCCGCAGAACCAGGGGCTGCTTCAGGTCATGGTGGAGGTGCCCCTCTTTGATCGGAACCAAGGCACCATCCGCTCCGCCCGAGCCGACATCGCGACATCCCGCGCGAACCTGCGTGAGGTGGAGCTCGATCTTGCGGCCCAGACGGCAAACACGATCGCCCAGTACCGCACCGCACAGCGACTCGTGACCTGGTATGAGGAATACATTCTTCCCAAGGCGAGAGAAAACGTGCAGCTCACCCAGTTGCTCTATGGCCAGGGCGAGATCACGTTCCTCAGCCTGCTTCAGGCCCAGAAGATCCTGACCGAGACCGAGTTGGCATTCGTCGATTCGCAGGGCGATCGGTGGAACGCCGCCGTGGCCGTGGCTGACCTCTTGCAGCTTGAGGATTTTCCACCGCTGCCTGATTCTCCGGCGGCTTCGCCCGCCGACTTCCGCGAGGAGCTTGGCGACGAAGGCAGTCGCGTGGGCCTCGACCCCAACACGCTCGTTCCCCCGCCAGGTCCACCGGTGCCTGCCGCGCCGGAGGCGGTTCAGCCTCTCCCGCCTCCGTGACTCCCATGAGACGTTTCATGAACGTGACCCTGCGTATCTCCGCTGCGATTGCCCGCACCGCCGGCCTGGCCACCTGCATCCTCTGGCTCGGTGGAGCGCGGGCCGACGATCCCCTGCTTCGAGCACCCACCGTTGCGAGTCCCGCCGTGCCACCACCGGCCACGCCTGATCCACTGGCGGGCACGCCGGCAATCCCGCCGGGGGCCACGAGGAAGCAGGTTCGCCAGGACATCGCGAGGATGCTCCCGCCGCGAACCGACTCACCTTCCGACTGGTATGCAGGCCTCGAGTGTCTCCACGACTGCGGTGAGCCCCGCCTGCTCCCGCCGTGTGTGCCACCACCTCCGTGCCACCCGAGCTTTCCGCCGCAGCCCTACGATCTTGTCGGCGTTGATGGCATGCCCACCGCCGGCCCCCGGTATCGCGGTCCGTGTTGCCCGCGAACCGGCACGCATGACAACGGGCCTCTCCCACGAGTCCACCGGGTCCACGACCGCGCCTTCGACTGGTTTTACCGCACGAAGTGAGGAGGATGATGGACGAGAGCGCAGTGCCCAAGAAGATCCACCATCGAGTCACCGGACACGATCGCGCTACGCTTCTTCCACATGAGCCTCGATCGACCCGGCTCGCACGGCCTTGTCGAGAACAGCATGGTCGCGTTCGGTCTGGTCGGCATAGGCCACGGCGAAGCTCGCGACTGCTTCGTCGGCGTGGTCACTCTTGCCGAGATAGCCACTGATCATGGCAGGCTCACCGCTTCGGGCATGGGCGCGGGCCAGAATCCAGCCACACAGCTCGGCGTACTGCCGCATGACAGACGGCGGAAAGAGCTCGACGAGCGGCTTGATCTTCATGTCGCGAAGCTGACGAATGTAGAGGTGGCGTCCACGTTGCCCCTTTGCCCAGCCGCTTCTCCCCGCGTTTCCGCGTGACCTTGTCTTTGATCGTGGGAACGAGTTTTTCGATGTCGATGCTCGCGTACCAGATCTCGAGCGCCCACATCTCGGCAAACTCATTCATGTGTTCGCGGCAGGACCGCGCACAAGTGAGGGCAGACTCGCGGGCGTCGTCTTCGCGATGACCGTTTGAACGGCTAGAGCGCGTCTGAAATAGGCCTAGCGCCCTCTGCGCAGGATGGGTAATGTAGGCACCTACATGGAGGTGCCTATGAAACCGTACTCAAAAGAGTTCCGTGGTGAGGTACTCGCGGCATGCGATCGAGGTCGCGGGACGCGTGAGGTTGCCACACACTTCAAAGTCAGTGAGTCGTGGGTCCGTCGGATCAAGCAGGAGCGTCGCGAACTCAACAAGGTTGCGCCGCTGCTGAAGCGGCGGCGCATACCGCTTTGGGCTCCGCTGGCTGAGCAAATGCGTGACCTGATTCACCACAAGCCTGACCTGACGTTGCGGGAGCTCAAGGCAGAACTTCAGACGGACCTGTCGGTGCAGACGCTCTGTACGGCGCTTCAGCGTCTTCGTCTGACCATCAAAAAAAAGTCCTCATCGCCTCGGAACGGAAGCGTCCGGATGTGGCGGAGCGGCGGGAAGAGCTGCAGCGTGAGCAGCCGAATCTGAATCCCGAACGGCTCGTGTTTATCGACGAGACGTGGGCCAAAACGAACATGACTCGTCCGCGAGGGCGAGCGCCCAAGGGGCAGCGAGTGCTGGCCAGTGTGCCTCATGGCCACTGGAAGACGACGACGTTCCTGGCGCCCCTACGCACCACGGGCCTGACGGCGCCACTGGTCGTGGATGGAGCCATCAACGGCGAACTCTTCCTGGGCTGGGTCAGGCAGCACCTGGTGCCGACGCTTCACTCCGGTGACATCGTGGTGATGGACAATCTCAGCGCCCACAAGGTTGCAGGCGTTCGTGAGGCGATCGCAGCAGCGGGTGCGAGAGTCTTTTACCTGCCGCCGTACAGCCCTGACTTCAATCCCATCGAACTCGTATTTGCGAAGCTCAAGTGGCTCCTGAAGAGCGCGTCAGCAAGGACGATCGAATCCCTCTGGTCGACCTGCGGAGAGCTCTTGGATCGCTTCACAGAAACCGAGTGCCACAACTGTTTCAGGCACTGCGGATACCGCTACACATAGGCCAGACGCGCTCTAACGAGGACGACCCCGCCCGGACCGGCGCTAGCGCGCCCTCTGCGGGCCGTTCGTTCTGGAAGGTGCCCGAGCCGCCTGGAGACCTGATCGGGCTTCCTAGCGCGCTCTCAGCCAATGGGTTTCCACAACACCCCCTACACCCCTTCACCATGACGTAGTCATCTATCACGAAGCCGGCGACGATGCCGAACACGGCCTCACGCACCACCTCGAATCCCGCCGCGGTGGGTTCACTCAAAGGCGGTCTTGTAAACGCGACGGTTCTGATTCGGTCGCGGTGGGCTTGTCCGTGATCTGTTTCAGCCGTGCCCGCATCTGCTCGACCATCTCCGGCTTCGCGGCAAACAGGTTTCGCGTCTGCTACGGGTCGTCCGCGAGGTTGTAGAGCTGCCCGGGTGGCGCGTCCTTCTTGAACTGACCGTCGAAGATGTCGCTGTTTTCGTGACCGGCGAACGTCACCGCCGGGGGCCCGCCAAACATGTGCATACCTGGCTTCGGGGCGGTGAATCCCCCGTTGCCTCGGGCGTCGATGAATACCCAGTCCTCTCGTCGCAGCGCGATGTGCTTCGAGCTTAGCGGACACAGCACGAGCTCGTCGCGGATGGGCCGATCGGGCTCGCCCATCAGCGCGGGCGTGACGTTCACGCTGTCCTCGGCGGCT
>JBGTGN010000115.1:0-4210 GCA_041746715.1 Pirellulales bacterium
CGCGAGACCCTTGGTAGGGGTCTCGCGGGCCACCGTCTAGTGGCACTACACCTTAAACAAGGCCCCCGACTGTCCAACAATTGGGGTCCACCTCAGGTGGCGCGGTGGGCACAGCGACTGGCGCGCCAACGATATCGGTCCCCCTATTTGCCACGCTACGCAAACTGAATCGCGGCTACCAGACTGTCCGAAACGTCTTCTTCATCAGGAAGTGCCTACGCTTTTTTCGTGAAGTTCGCGGGATCCCGGCTTCCGAACGGCGACGCGAGATCGACCGCCTCTTGTCCCCGGACGAGCAGGCACGGTTTGGCGAGCATGTCGTGCTTGTGCTGGATCGACTCAATGACGTAGCCAAGGCTAGTCTGATGGGCCGTGTTGCTCGCGCATTTCTTGAAGGGCAAATTTCCTTCACGCAGCTCCGTTCATTGAACCTCCTTATTGACGCGATTGATCCTCGCCTGATCCCGTCGATCCAGAGGGTGTCTGAGTTGTTTCGATCCACGTACCTCGACGAGGACGAACGGACGCTGCTTGCGCACGGGCTGTTGACCGTGAGCCTTGAAGTCAAGTCAGAGCGTATTGGTGTTGCCGACATCGACGGATGGACACATGCCGACGATCCAATGGTCACAGATGTGCAGGTTGCGTACACCGCCACAGAACTGGCGAGACTCTTCTGTAAGACGTGCCTTCAGGCTACCGACGCCGACCCGGCTTCTCAACAAACCTGAAGGTGAGAGGGGGACACGTGGCAGGCTTTCGGGAGTTGAGGCAACTGTCCGATCATTTGCACGGCGCAGGATGGTACTTCAAATTTGTCGGCGAGTGGTCTGACAAACGCAATCAGCTAAAGATCCAATTGCAGGACATCCCAGTCCTTGAACAGGCTTTTCTGGGGCGGGCCACATGGCCGGATGAATGCGAGCCACGCATAACCGTTTTTGATGCCGCCCATGCAGTGCGGCTATCCAACGCCTGCGAAGCGACGTCTAACCTCGTCTACAGCATGGCGGAAGTCGCAGCTAAGTTCGCGAACAAGGTTACCGCAAGAACGGCAGCCCTTCGGGCGAGTTTCCACGACATTGTGAAGTCGATTGAGAAAGGCAAGGCCCCAAAGGGGCTTGCAGAAGCGCTGGCCAATGTGGAGTGGTATTCGCGAGTGCGGGAACTACGCACGGAGTGGGCACACTACTCGACGCCGTTCGTAGGCGATGAGGAGGGACGAGCGCTCCTGGTGGTGCGTGGCTATCGTTCTCCTGACGACAAGCACTTCGTCAAGACAAACACAACGGTGTTCGTCGATGACTTCTTGAATTGGTGCAGGTCCGCCTCCGAAGCACTGGATGGATTTGCTGAGTGGCTTTTGGTCAACCACGTTGTTCCCGGTTTGGACCTGGCACGCCGAACTCATGTGTTTGTTCGGACTGCCTCGGGATTTCCGGAAATGGACGGACGAGGAATCCCTCGAACGCGTGAACTGACATTCGCCCAGTTGCTGGATGAACTGGGGATTCATGACTCTGGCCAAGCGACGTAGTCTCTGTTGACTCGGGGGACTTTCACGCTCGGGGGCTCGGACCGAGCGCAGGCGGCACCGGGACCGGACCTTGAGAGAGCCCAGTCTGCCCCGAGCCGCACGTATGGAGTGGGTGTCGGGCCAGGGCTGGGGGTGGCTCAGTGTGCGAAAGAAAGTTTGTCTACTTGCGTGGAGTTCGCGAAAGACTAGAGAGGAAAAGGATCGACAGGGAGGACCCACGGGCCACCCGTGGACTATCGAGCGTAAATGCCCGCGGTGCCCGAGTCACTGAAGCTCTCCGCCCCCATCGACCCTTGCGCCTTCAACAGTGAGAAGTGGGAAACGGTCTCACCCCGAAACCTGGAACTCGTCGTCCAAGTCCTTCAGCAAGCCGTTGACCTCGGCCACCGCCGCATCGCTCGGGGGCGCCGTGCCGTCGCCAAGCTCCAGCCGGACGTGAAACGTCATGGCCACTTTGGCTCTTGCCTTGATCTCCAGCAGCGCCGGGATCAGGTCGCCAAGATCTTGCATCTGCGACGGCTCAAACACGCCTTCCGCGACGCGGACACCCGGGGTCGGGTCGTATCCACCGACACCAGCCGCGGTTCCGCCTTCGTCCCCGCCACCGGCGCCACCTTCGGCCACCTCGAGCTTAACCGTGTTGGCACCCGAGAGCTCGCACGGCCACGGTGCCGAGCGATCGGCCAGCGCCAGAAATCGAGCCGAGATCGCCCCTCCGATCACGTCGCGGACCGTTTTCCACGGCAGCGTGTGGCCGGCCTGTTGCGATAGGGCAGTGGCGATGGACAGCGCTGTCGTGACGCCGTTCTTCCACGCATCCGGGAGGTTTTCAGGCAGGATTGAAGCCGCTGAAATCGGAGCGGGAGGCATCCGGAGTTTCGCATTGGGAGTCAGCACTCCCGCGGGGATCGGCTCGGAAAGAAGACTCGCCGGCCCGGAAAGCAGCCATACCTTGCCCGCTTCGACTGCTTCGTTCACGGCGGCGTAGACCACTTCCGTCGATGCCTTCGGAACCTGCACAGCTTCGGTAAAGCCGCCCTTGTCCACGTTCACGACTTTTGTGCCGTCGAAGTAGTCCAATACCAATTGGACACTGATCTCATCGCCGGCCCACATATCGGGCAAGGCTCTTGGGGCGAGCAGCTCAGCGGTGACTTCCCCCAGCTCTGCCGACTCGGGAAGGACGAGCTCCATCGCGGGGTCATAGAGAGCCGCGTCATCGGGCCGCGAGCGCCACCATGTGCGGAACGTCCGGTCGGGGCGGGTGAGCTTGAGCACGAATGTGCCCTGCACGCACCCATCGACCAGCGTTTCCACGATGGCCTGCGACTTGAGCATCTTCGGCAAGTGCGGGAGTTGAGCGAACGCCCCGGCCAAGTCCTTCACACGCCGACTGGTCTCTCCGCCTTTCCACAGGTTGTAGGGGCCGTCGGGGAGCAGCGCCTCGGCCGTGATTGCCGTGTCTTGCACGCGCGACCGCGAATCCCGCTTGATCGTCTCAAAGTGCGCCTCGTCACTGACCGTGATCTTGAACGCCTGAACGTCGTCCTTGTCTGACACGGTCACGACGATGCAATAGGCCTGGCGGATCGCATCAGGCACGCGGGCTCGGGCCTTGTCGATATTGATTTTGAGCGTCTGAAGCCTCGCCACATCCACCGAGCCCTTCTGTTTCCTCTCCTCTTCGCTCTTGGGCGACAGGTCGTTCATGACCTTCTCCCAAGCGAGGCAGTCACTCATGCGGGCCTCGGCGACGTTCAGCCCGTCTTTCGATGCTGTCAGCAGCAGCACAGCATTTCGGAACACTCGCGGCTTTTCCGGCCCGGTGGTTTCGTCGAGGAACCGGGTGGCCTCGGCACTCGGCTTGCCCGAATCCGACGCGGCGCCCGGCGGCATCACGGCGTAGTGGAATAGGCCGTCGTCCTCAATGTCTCTTGGCTTCGACGGAAGCATGTGAACTCGCACGCCTGAAGCCGACGCGCCGATGGTCAGCGACTTGGCCTTGGCAATCTCGTCGATGAGCCGCGCCTTCACGACACTCGGGGGAATCTGCGCGGCAGCAGCGGACTGCATTTGGGTGAGATTCGGGCGATTGCCCAACCGCCACTCGACGGGCAGTTGATCCTCCTTGTCCGGCATGTTGGTGTCGTCGAGCCAGTAGCTATTCCTTGCCCAACGGCCGAGGCCCTTCTCCAATTCGATGCGGTCTGGCCGGCACGGGCCGATCAGCAGCATCAAGTCGCGGGTCTTGGCACTCCGGCCGGTCGGCTGGGAATGGAGAAACGTGGCGATCACCGCCTGCTCGATCTCGCGCAGCTTGAGCCCCACAGATTCGGCCTGCACCTGGCGGGCGCTGTTGAGCTCGTTCTCGACGATGCCGGTCCATCTCGTTGCCTGACCATCACTCACGATGGTGTCGGCAACTGAGATCAGCTCCCGGGCCGCTTCGGACAAGCCATCCTTCTTTGGCTCGCTCAGGAACACGGCCGGCCCAATCAATGGGCTTTCATCCCACTTCCCAGCCTCACGCACAGCCATGGCGAAGGTGCGCAGCACGCCGCGGGTCTTTTGGAACCGTTCGATACCCGCCGACCACTTGCTGTAGAAGACCTCCGTCAGTTCCGGGTGAAAGGGGAAACTCTTGATGTATCGGTCCTCGGCCGCGGCGCCGTT
>JBGTGN010000116.1:0-18182 GCA_041746715.1 Pirellulales bacterium
CCATTCTCGCCCTGAGGTCTTCTTGTTTTGCGATCCGGCAGCGCTTCGGCCATGACAGCACTGCTATCGCCAGCACGAAACATGCTGGCATGCGCATCACGTGGCCACGCCAAGACTTGCGGCTATCTTCATGGCATTCGGTACTGAGTGC
Organism: Pirellulales bacterium; assembly: GCA_041746715.1. Classification (GTDB taxonomy): domain Bacteria; phylum Planctomycetota; class Planctomycetia; order Pirellulales; family UBA1268; genus QWPN01. The sequence continues at coordinate 152 of JBGTGN010000116.1, forward strand.
ATTTTGGGGGCTTAGACTTCGGAAGGATACGTTCCCGCTACCGCCAATCGCACCATTGAGCGTCAGCGTGGAAGGGACTCCTGCACCAGGTTGGTTGTCCGGGGCCTGAATCTGGGCGGTGCCATTCACGGTAATGGGTGCATTGATGACAACCCCGTCGAGTCGCGGACGGAGCTGTCCCGTGTTGTTGAAGATGATCTCGCTCGTGCCGTTCACCCCGGGCGTGACTCCCAAGGCATTCACATTGTTGAGCCCGAGTGTCGTGTTGTTGTTGATCGTCGTCGTGCCAGTGTAGGTGCTCGCGCCACCGAAATTCTGGCCGCTGGAACCGTTGACCACCACATTGCCTGTCCCGCTGATGACGCCGTTGTAAAAGTTTCCGAAAGACGGGCCATTGATCGTGAGCGTGCCGGCGCCCAGCGTGATGTTTCCACCGGTGCCGCCACCGCCCGAGAGCGTCCGAAGGGTGACATTGAAATCGTTTACGTCAAGGACCGCCCCGGCCGCGTTCGCAAGGGTCACCTGTCCACCCGACGATACGTTGCCAAGTGGGCCAACTGATGTCGATACCGTACTTGCCCCTGCCCGGAACGTGCCGGCATTGATAGCCGTGGTGCCGACGTAGGTATTGCCACCCGAGAGAGTCAGCGTGCCGGCACCAGTCTTGGTGATACCAAACGAGCCGCTCACATTTCCGGAAATCGTCAGCCCGCCTGCGATGTTGGCAGCCAGCCCGGTCGTAAGCACGACGGGCGCTGAAATTGTGTCAACCACCGAACCCGTTTCGTTGATCGAACCGTTGATCGTGAGCGTCCCGCCGCCACTGGCGGCGAGCGTGAAGCTGTTTGAGTCATCGGAGTCGCCGATATTGAGTGTGCCGAGCGTCCGAGACGTTGTGTCAATCGTCACAATCGTGTCGGCCGTGATGTTGTTGTTCAGTCCGACGACATCCGTGTTCACGGTGCCGGGCACGGTCGGATTGGAGCTCCAGTTCGCCGCCGTACTCCAGTCGCCACTGGCATCGACGGCCCAATCCCCGTCCACGGCCAATACGGTCGATGACGATGCGGCAAACGCAGCTACAGCGGCGAGGGTAAACCAAGACGTGAAACGAATGGGAACGTTCATGAAGCACCATCTTCCCGGAAAACGCTTCAGCGAAAGCAACAGACAGACTCTTTCCGCCATGCCCCGTTGATTCCAACAAGTTTGAAAGAATAGTCGATCGCGTCAGCGAAATCGGTTGCCTGAGCAGCGAAGTCTGGCACAATCCATGGGGCGACGGGAGCCGCTGCCACTGACCTGCGGGGAGAGCCTTTTCATGAACGAGACCGACACCAAGCGGATTGGCGTGATGATGGAGCTCGGAATGCCGTTCAAGCGGCATGTCGCCGTGTATCGCGGTATCCGCCACTACGCTCGGCAACACCCAGACTGGAAGCTGATTGTGGACGAGTGGGCCGACCACTCGCTCCCTGAAAGCCGCGGTGAGGCGGTTCCGTATGACGGGATCATCGGACGCATCCCCGAGCTCGGCGGGACGCGGGCCCGGAGACTCGATCTGCCGGCCGTGAACGTCTGGTTTTCCTCGCCGGCCAAGGGCCTGCCGGGCGTGTTTCACGATTACGCTGCCTGCGGCAACCTCATCGGCAACCACCTCCTGAGCCGAGGGTTTCGATATTTTGCGGCGCTCGTCCAGAAAGGGGACAAAGGGACGCCTCTCATGGCCAAGGCCATGGAAGCGTGCGCCAAGGATGCCGGCTTCGGGCACTGGCTCGGCACGGTGGCTGTCGACGAATCCCTCACCCGTATCAAATGGCAAAAATGGCTCCAATCGGTTGAACGTTGGATGGCCTCCTGGAAGCTGCCGCTGGGGCTTCTCGTGCTCGACCAGACCTGGGCACTGGCGATCATTGAACTGGCACACGAACGGGGATGGCACGTGCCTGGGCAGATCGGCATCGTCGTAGCGCATAACGACGAGCTCCTCTGCGAAGATCCGGAGCTTGGCCTCACCGCCCTCGAAACCCCCGAGGAACAGCGTGGCTACGAGGCAGCGGCCATGCTCGACGACCTCATCAATCGAAAGCGACAAGGCCGTTCGCCGTTCGCCGTTCCAAAAACACTGCTCATCCCCCCCAGCGAAATCGTGACGCGGCACTCGACAGACTATTTTGCTGTCGATGATCCACTCGTGGCCCAGGCCCTGCGGTATATCACCAACCATCTCCATAAGCCGCTCGAGGCCGCCGCCGTCGCGCGGTCAATCGGCGTGGCCCGGCGGACGCTCGACGCATGGTTTCAGCGGTCAATCGGCGTGACGGTGGCCGCCGAGATCAGCCGCCTTCGGATCGAACGGGTGAAGCGGGAGCTCCTGGCAGGCTCCGACACAGTCGAGCAGATCGCCAAGCGCAGCGGGTTTACCAGCACCCGCACACTCTACGATCAGTTTGTCACAAGCGCGGGGATGAGCCCCCGCACCTTTCGGGAGCAAAGCCTCACCAAAACCGGCCCCCACCGTTGACCGCGTCCCGCTGCGTGATCGCGGCGGTATCATGCGTGGCTTCTTCTCCTGTCTCACTCCGGAACACATGCATCATGAGTTGCTCGATGAACACTGCTCGCCAGATTTTCGTCCTCGCGGCGATGCTCACCGTCACGACCGTCGCCCTGCCCGTGCACGCCGCTCCGTTGCCCAAGGAAGATGTGATCGACGTGCCTGCGGTCGGTGAAGGGCTCTGCGTCAGCAACGTGTTTCAGACCAACATGGTGCTCCAGCGAGACAAGCCGATTTTCATCTGGGGCTGGGCCGACCCGGGCGATACCGTGACGGTGACGTTTGCCGGGCCGAGCGCGAAAGCGACCGTCGGCAAGGACCGAGCCTGGAAGGCAGAACTGCCCGCGATGCCTGCGAACGTGACGCCGCAGACGATGACCATCAAGGGGAAAGACAAAACCGTCACGCTCGAGAATATTCTTGTCGGCGATGTCTGGGTGCTCGGCGGGCAATCCAACATGGAGCACCCCATCCGCGCGGTCGAGGATGGCGGCCTCGAAATCGCAAGCGCCAACTACCCGAACATCCGAATCCTGACCGTTCCGCAGGGCGAGTTGCAGGAGCCGGTCGCGGCGTTTCCAAGGCTTCAAGAATGGATCGGCTTCTTCGGGCAGCACTTCCGAAAGGGCTACTGGGATGTCTGTAGCCCCGACTCTGTCCGTGAAGTCTCGGCGATCGGCTACACCTTCGCCCGTCGACTCCACCAGGCATCGAATGTGCCGATCGGCGTGATCGACCTCTCGCGCGGCGGCACGACCGTCGAAAGTTGGACTCCGCTTGAGGTGCTCCGCGGGATCGACAAGCCGTGGATCAAGAAGGTGCTCGCCGACTGGGATCAGAAAGGTACCGAGTTCGACGCCAAGAAGGACCTTGAAAAACGCATCGCGGACAAGGAACGGTGGCTCGAAAAGATGAAGGCCGAAGGGAAACCGATCCCGGACGATCAGCGGGCCCTTCCAAGCGACCTGCGGCCCGGGCCGATCGCCGATCCGAACCACCCCGGGGCCAACTTCCACGGCATGCTGAAACCCGTCGCGGGTCTCTCGGTCAAAGGCGCCCTCTGGCACCAGGGCTACAACAATGCCCTTGGTGGCTTGAACGGGCCGTGGATGTACCGCGAGGTGTTTCCTGAGATGATCAAGGCCTGGCGGGCGGCCTTCGGGAATCCCGACATGCCCTTCTGCATCCTGTCGCTCTGCACCCAAGGGGAGCCCCAGACACTCGACGACTACTGCGAGAAGATGCTCGACCTTGGCATCGAAATCCGCGAAGTGCAGTACGACACGTTCCGTGACTTCGCGCAGGCCGGCGACACGAACATCGGATACGTCAGCACCTTCGACCTGCGGCGCAGGTGGTACCACCCGCAGCTCAAGGTTCCGGCCGGCGAACGGGCCGCCAAGTGGGCGCTGGCGACGCAATATGGCGTGAATGAGCGCGACGTGCCGTGGCGGCCGCCGGTGATCACGAAGATGGAGATCAAAGACGGCAGCATCATCGTCACGCTCGACCAGCCGGTGAAGGATCCTGAGGACGGCGCGCTGCAGGGCTTCGCCATCGCCGGCAACGACCGCAGGTTCCACCCTGCAAAGATTGAATACCTCGAGACGGGCAAGGATGCCCACAACCGGCCGCAAGTCGACCGCAAGCGATTAACACTCACGAGCATCATGGTGCCCGAGCCGGTGGCCTACCGCTATGCCTGGGGCCGAAGCCCACTTGCCAACATCAAGGCCGAAGGTGATTTCAACCTTATCCCACTGGCAACCCAGCGAAGCGACGACTGGCCGATTCTTTCGGTACCAACGGGAGTCGTCGCGGACGACGCCGAGATGCCGCCGAGCCGTGCCGACATGGGCAAGCTCTCGAATGCGCTTCGCGCGATGGACAAAGAGCGGCGGCTTCGCGAGGCAGAGCTGGCGATCCAGGAACTGGGCAAGCCGAAGTAGTATTCGCGGTCCGCGACTGCATCATTCGGTCAGAGAAGGCGGGCTCTCGGCCGATGGATCGACGATTGAATCGTTTTCAAGAAACCCGCGAGCGACCGTCGCCGCCCACGTGCCATAGAGCGACTCCGGGTTGTCCGTGGCAAATCGCTCGAGGTTCTGGAGCGCCGTCTGGCTTCGGCTCCGCTTGAGCGTTGCCATCATCTGGGCATACCGTCCGCCGAGCTTGATGGCCGCCTTCCACTCGGGCTGCTTGAGGCCGTCTTCAAATCGCTTCGACTTCTCCTTGAAATCGTCGAGCGCGGAATAGGTTTTCTTGAACGCAAGGAAGGCGGCGTGAAGAGCAAAAAAATCCTTTCGCTGCTCCAGAGCCTCAAGCGCGGCAAGCTCCTTTTCAAAACGGGCTCTGACAAAGGTCATCATCGCCTCGGCGGCGGCAAGATCTTCGGGACTCGCCTTCTTGGACGATTGCACCGTCGTGAGAATCCTCGCGGCGTTGCCAAAAGCGCCCGCCACGATCGCCTTGTAGGCCAGCCCCAGTTGGCCGCTGAGCGCTTTGGGGTTCACTCCGGGAATGCTGGCCTGGAGCCCCTGAATCAAGAACTTGGGGTGAGAGAGTCCGTAGGCGAGTGCCATGGTCGCCGTGGGATGGTAGCGGGAGGCCATGTAGTAGCCGTTGTCGGCATAGTCACGCCCCGGAAGAAGCACGAATGATCCATCGAAGCACCGCATCATGTTGAAGAAGGCCTTGTGCTCGTCGAACGTGGCTCGAAGGACACTCATGTCCTCCGAGGCGGCCGCACCCATGAGGCCCCAGAAGATGCCGAGATTCGAGTCGGCATGTCCGTCGGGCATGCTCTTCACGGCATGCCTGGCGTAGGCACGGTACTTCTGAAGATAGGGGCCGCTGTCCTCAAACTCGGGGCTCAGAGTGTGGGCCACGATCGCGGCACTGACGCGACCGACGTAGTTGTCGCCGTCTCGCGATCGCCGCCAGTTCACCGAATCGACGATGCCGTTGTTGAGCGTGAACTCGCCGCCGTAGGCGACGTAGCCGGCCTCGTTGGTTCCCCGATGGATAAAGTCGAGCGCCCGCCGGATGCAGCCTGGCTTCGCATCGACCCCGCATCGGCCCGCCAGTTGCCATGCGGTCACGGCCAGGATCGTCGTGTACTGCATCGGCCCGTAGCCGTTCTTGTCGATGGCCGCGATGTAGGGGCCGTGCCCGAACCCGCCGTCGTAGAGTTGCTGGGCCGCGAGGACGGCAGACGCATCCTCCTCGGGCTTCGGCTGCCAACAGACGATCTTTCCCGAGTACTGGGCATGCTCGAGGCGTAAGACGTCGGCCTTGATCGCCGGAAGAACCGATGCGTCGTTGGTCAGAAGGTAGTATTCGCAGAGCGTGATCAGTTGGTACGAGAGACTCCAGGTCCAGGTTTTGTCGTCGGGGGGCTCCTTGGCCCAGGCGAGCGCCATCTGCCTGCCGATGGCCTGCTGCTTGGGGACGTCGCTCGAAAGAAGTGCGAGGACCACCGCAGACCTCGCATGCGCCTGCCAGACACTCCAGGCATCGGGGTTCTCGGCCAGGTAGGCAAGCGATTTGGCCCGCACGATCTCCGATTTCTTACACGTGTAGGGAAACGTCGGACTGAAGGTTCCGATGGCCTCGAGGCCGATCGTTACCTTCTTCATGGAATCGCCGTGCTTCACGTTGAGGACGAGCTTCCCGTCTTTGCCCTCCGCCTTCTCGATCGCGTTGCCAAGATCCATGATCGGACCTTCGTAGCCGTGCGGGTCGCCACCGAAGTGGTGCTCGGAAAACGGCTTGTCGAATGCGCCGACGATCTCGTCATCGATTGCCAGGCGACCTGCGGCAGGCGAGCCCTGAAAGACATACTTCACGATGAACGAGCGGGGCGTGAGCACACCGCGGGCGCCCGTGGGCCCGAGGTTCACGAGAAACCCGGGTACTTCCTTGTCGGGAAGATTGTGTTCCGTCGGCTTCGTGTAGGCCCCCTGGTTGTCCTGGTCTCGGATCGCCATGGCCTCGTGGCCCAAGCAGCAGACCGCGGCCAAGGAGGCGGCACCCTGCAACCATGCACGACGGGATGACGATGCGATACCGAGAGGATTCATGAAGACGACCAATGTCCCGTTCGCCACGGGCGAGGCTGCGTCATGCGGACACACGCCGGCGGCGACCGCGCCGGACCATCAAGCCTATCACCCCGAGGCCGGCGAGAAGGGTATACGTCGAAGGCTCGGGCACGACCACGAGATTGAGGCTGCCGCTTTCGAAATACGCAGACTTCCCTGAACCGACATCGAAGTAGGCATTGCCAGACCCAAAGTTATCGAGGCTGCCCCAGTCTGTCTGGGTGGTCGCGATGAGTTGGAACGTGCCCAGCCCGACCGTATTCCAGTCGATTCCCAAAAGACTGCCAACACCGAACGAGCTTCCAAAGGTGATGGTGCCACCCGCAGTGATCCAGTCCCGATCAAGCGGATTACTCGCAAGCGCGCTCGAAATATCGAAGAACGATCCATTCGCGAAACCTATGTCTCCTGTGATCGTGCCTGTCCCTGCCAGCGTGCCACCTGTTCCCACGTCGATCAGCGACGAGGCAAGCGAGCCGGTGGCCCCGAGAACAAGCGTGCCGCCACTGATGGTGGTGGTACCCGTGTAGGTATTCGCCCCCGACAGCGTGATCGTTCCCGTGCCGGTCTTCGTCAGCGACTGAGTGCCACTCCCGTTGGCGATCACACCTTGAAAGTTGCCCCCGGTCGCGTTGCCGTTGCCGATCGTGAGTGTGCGCGTCCCGTTTGCGCCTCCCTGGATAGTTCCGCCCGTGCCCGTGAGATTCCCCACCGTCAGGCTGTTGTTGCCCATGTTGAGCATGCCCCCGCTGTTGACGGTGAGGGATCCCGTCGTGGCACCGAGGGCGCCGGTTGCCCCATTGGCCATCGTGAGCGAACCGGCATTGACGACCGTACCTCCGCTGTAGCTATTTGCTCCATTGAGCGTGAGCGTGCCGCCCCCGAACTGCACGACCTGACCCGTTCCCTCAATCACGCTGTTGAAGTTCGTTCCTTGCGTAACCCCATTGCTGCGGTTGAAGGCGAGCGTGGCGTTGTTCGTGATGGTGCTGGATGTGGAGAGGGCTCCACCTGTGCCGCCGCTACCGATCTGGAGCGTGCCAGCCTCGATCGCGGTCGCTCCCGTGTACGTGTTGGTATTGGTCAACACGACGGTCCCGGCACCCGACTTGGTCACGGTATAGGTGGTGGCGTCCATCGACGTGGGATTCTGGATCACGCCCGAGAAGGTCACCTGGCCACCTTCGGCGGCCGTGAGCGTGACGCTGCGGCCGGCGCTCGACGATGACCCGAGAATCACATTGCCAGAGAAGGTCGAGGCATCGGCAGTGTTACCGCCAAGCGAGAGCATGCGGGTGCCGCTGTCAGTTGTGTTGCTGGTTGGAAGACGGATCGTTCGGCCGACGGAGAAAGCTCCTCCGATGAGGATGGCGGCGTCGGAGTTGCCCCCAGACGTACCCAACTGCACTTCGGTACTTGCACTCCCGAACGCGCCGGCACTTCCGCTCGGAGCATTGGCACCGGCGATCAGCGTTCCCGCGCTCGCCCGCGTCGTGCCGGTGTAGGTATTGGCACCCGCAAGCGTGAGCGTACTGGTACCGTTCATCGTGAGCGTATTGGAGTTTGTTCCACTGATCACGCCGGCATACGTCGTGGTCGCGCCGCCGGTACCGGTCGTCAGCGCCTTGGTCCCAAGCACCATCGTTGAGCCACTGGCACCGGCAATCGCGCCGACGGTCAGCGACGTCAGCGTGATCGCACTCACGTCAAAACGGGCACCGCTGACAGCCGTATCGACTAGCGAAGTGCTGGGGAGTCGGCCGTCGCCGGTGAGGGCCAACGTTCCCCCGGTGACCGTCGTGGCCCCTTGATAAAAACTGCTGCCCGTCAGCGTGAGCGTGCCGCTTCCGGCCTTCGTGAATCCACCGGTGCCAATGATCCCACCGGCAAATGTCGTGCTCGAGTTATCGCCGCCAGCGGTAATCGTCTTGGCGCCCAGGACGACCGCCGCACCATTGATGCCGGCGATGGAACCCACCGTCGTGGTCGAGCCACTGATTCCGCTGATATCGAGGGCGGCGCCAACGGCGCTGATGGTGACGGCCGTGGAACTTGGAAGACTACCGCTTCCAGATACCGCGATCGTGCCGGCACCGATCGTCGTCGGCCCCGTGTAGGTGCTACTCCCAGTGAGCGTGAGGGTGCCGTCGCCGGCCTTGAGCAGCCCAGCCGTACCGCCGAGGTTCGACGAGATCGTGGACGCGGCATTCCTGACGGAAATCGTCGGGGTGGTTCCCGAGAGCGTGATGGTGCCCCCCGCGAGCGTGATCGCCTGGGACGCGCGGCCAAAGGTGATGCGATTGGCCGACACGGTGCCCGAAACATTCACCATACCCGCATTCAGGCCGGCGGAGTCAGACCCGAAATGCACGACTTCACCGGTACCAACGCTCTGGTTCGATGGTGTGCCTGAACCACCGGTGCTGGTATTCCAGCCCTGGGTGCTGTTCCCGGTCGTGGTCGCCGCCCAGGTTCCAGAAGCGGTGCCAAAACCACTGGTGCTCCCGTTGTTGTCCCAATAGTAGGCGGTGGCCGCGTTGTATCCCGGAATCGTACCTGTCAGGAAATAGGAGCCGGTGTCGAAGAATGTTCGCGTGACATACGTCGAATCCGTGAGACCAGCGCCCGCGCCGTCCGAACCATTGGTGGTGGTCACCTTCACATAGTAATCCCCCGCCGTCAGGTTCCCGGTAATCGTCATGTCGTACTGCCCGGCAACGTACGCCGTCGGGGCGACGACCACCGTCGTGCCATCACTGGCGAGGATGCTCACGCTTGCGTCGAGTGTTGCCCCGGGGTCGGATGTGCCAGACGTGATCGTCGACCGACCCGATTTGGCGGTGAGCGTGACATTCCCGCCCGTCGTCGTGAAGGACCAAAAATCGGTCGTGTAGTGCGAGAAGTTCGTCGGATCGGGGGTCGCCTGATTCGTGGCAATGAATCCCTTGGCAAGGGTGTGGTCTACGGTGCCATTCAGGCCTGGTATCGGGGTCGCCGTACCAGTGGTGTGCCCAACGCCACTGTCCATCACTGTGAGACCTGAGTTGACGAGCAGGCGTCCGATGTCGTTCTGTGAAGCACCGGTGTCGGGCTCCGTGCCGACCGACCAAAGCCCACGGGATGCTGAATAGCTGTTTCCCATGATCGGCGCGGGCGCGGATGCCGCGCCACTTCCGTTGCTGTACTCGTTGGCAAGCGTATTGTTGCCCGAGTTCCAGTCCGACTGATGGTCAAGGCCGAGGGCATGGCCGTTTTCATGGGCAATAGCCTCCGCGATCGTCTTGTTTGTCGGGCCCAGGTTTCGTGGAAAAACCCAGTTCAGGTGATATTGCGGGTTAAAGGTTTGGCTGTTCGCGGCTACACCCACGTACGAGACGCCACCCCCGCCGCCGTACCAGGAGTTGTTGCCGCCGATGACCGTGTGCATCATCCTGGATTGGGCGGCGTAGAAGTAGTAACGCTCGTCGTCTGTCATGCTGGCCGTCGCTGGGTCGACCGTGGTCACATTCACATTGAATGCCGCAAATTTCTCGGCCGTGCGCGACCACATGTCCTTGATGTTTGCAAGCTCGGTGGATGTGAATGTGCTCGAGTTCCCATCGATTTCATAGGCCGGAACGACGCCGGGCACTTTCCCCGCCCACGTCTGGTTCGAAGTAAACCCGCTGAAGTTGAGGAAGAGCGTGTAGGCCGCGCCTGGCCGTGAGCTGAGCTGCGGTGCCGGTGGACCTGCCCATGCGGGCCCGTGTACGAGCACGACCATCAACAGCAGCGAAACGCACTGCCGCAACCGAAACCCCCAAGACCGCCGCCGCCGAATCAGACCCGCCATGTCTGTTCCCCTCGTGTGCACCAAAAACGTCGCGTGCGCTGCCGCACCCCGATCGTGGGCTTCAGTTTGTGGAAACGGTCGTGCCTCCCCCTCCGCATGAAGCAAGCCTGGCGGCTCGGATGCTCTCGCGCGCAAGAGCCGCCTCATGGCGGCCTTGCATAGGCCACGCCACACGAAAACGTTCAGAAGGCACAAAACTGCCCGAGAGAACTGGGGGGAAACCCTGGCTCCTCTACGCAGCACCACCGGAGAACAAGGCTGAGCGCTTTTCTCGCTCCGCAAAACCGGTCAAAAGGCCGTCATGATCGTTTCGATGCAACGACGGAGGGGTGCAGGCAGGAGCGGTTCCCTTAGCAAAAAGTCAGTCCCAAGATCAAAGTGTGAGTTTTCTATGATCCGCCCAGCCCCGCGCCAACCCCCACGTATGAGGTATGCATAAAACGTCGTGGAACCCCCAACGAAAGACGCAAAATGCCCCAGCGTGGAAAACGTCCTGCTCAGCACCGGAGGTCCTGCCCGGGAGCCGCGGCTAGTTCTCGGCGTCGCCCGTGACAAAACGAATGAGCTCGGGCTGGTCGGTCGACGCCTCGATCGCTGCGATGCCGTCGAGCACGTGCTGGGCCTTGATCTTCTTCGCCCAGTCGGGGAAGTCGGGGTCGGCGTGGATCTGGGTTACCAGCTTGCGAAGGTCTGGAACCAGTCGCTTGGCGGCGGTGCCGTAGCTTGCAAGCACCTTCATCAGGGCACCCATCCGCCGCTCACTGCTGTGGTTGGCCATGGTCTGGGCATAGAGAAGGCCGACGTCGAGCCCTTCCTCGAAGTGATACTTGGCCAGGGCATCGACGGCCGCCTCGCGAACGCTGTCGCCAAACATCCGGTCAGCCGGGGCGATATCCTCGACCGCCCGGCGAAGATCGGGCACGAGAGCCCGCACCTGCTCGACGGTGAGTTGATTTTTGAGGAGGTGGCCCAGCCTGCCTCGGCCCCGGCCATCCGTGTTGGTCAGCATCCCACGGATGGCTGCGAGCAAGCGATCGTTATCGACACCGTCCATGCTCCTTCGAAGCATGCCGTCAAAGACGATCGCCCCGAGCTCGGATTGCGAAATCATGACCGGATCATTCCAGTCGATCGCGTTGTCGTGCCGTGCCTGATCGATCACGGCCTGGAGAAGCTCCGGAAGCACCGCACGGCCGGCATCGCCCATGCCCCCGATCGCCCGGATGGCCTTGAGGCGAAGCCAGTGATCCTCGTGGTTGAGCTGCTTGACGAGCACTGGCAGGGCCACAGGGTCTTTGATGAGTCCGAGTGCCTCGCAGGCACCCTGCCGCGCGAGCGGATCAGCTCCGTCGGCCAGGTCGATGAGCTTCGGCACAAGGGCCTTGGCCTCTGGACGCGTCGCGAGCTCCTGGGCCGCCCAGCTCCGCGCAATCGGTGACCAGTCGCCAAGGGCCGTGACGAGCTCATCGGCGGTGCAGGCATGCCTGGCGACATCAAAGTGGCCTGAGCGAATCGCCTCCTTGACCTCCTTCGCATCAAGCCACACGTCGCGGTTCGCCTCGCGGCCCGTGATGAGGAGGTTTTTGAGCGGGAGCGAGTAGGTCAGGACGTAGCAGGCGTTGGGGCTCAGGCCGTTGTAGCTCGAGTTTCCATAGTACGTGTTGTCGTGCGTGCTTCCGGCGCCGTACTGCTCGGCTCCGTCGTAGGTAAACGAGCCATCGCAGCGGCGGACGAGATCGTAGTGCCACGAGGCTTCATTGAAGTACGCCGAGAGCGCCGCGGGGCCGGCGCAGGCAGCCCCAAGGGCCGTCCAGAGATAGCTTTGCCCCTGGCCGGTGTGGCCATACTCCCGGTTCTTGAACGACGCCACCGTCATCGTCGCGAAGAAGCGGGCATCGGCGACGCGATCCTTTCGGTCCTTCTGAAGACTGTAAAACACCGACGACATGGCGCACTTGCCGTTGTTGTCATGGGTGATGTATGGCTCGTGTTCACCGTAGGGGATCGAGCCGCGGCCCACGAACGTGGCAAAGAACTTTGACCCGCGATCGACGGCGGCCGGCACCTCGGGATCCTCTACGCCACAGAGGCCGCCAAGCAAGATCGCGATGTTGGTCACGAGCCCCGTCTGATTGACCGGTCCGTAGGACGGGATCGGAAGATGCAGCTCACCATTCGGCCCCGGAGGCAGCAGGCTGTGGCCGAACGTGCCGAACATCCCTTGGCCGCGAGCCATGGCGATTGAGAGCTGACGAAGAGCGGGAAGCACGGCCTCGTCACGGGTCATCAAAAAGTATTCGCAGAGAAAGATTGCTCGGTAGCTCAAGTGCCACGTGCTGCGCTCCGGATTCGCAGGATCGTGCGAGGTCGTCTTCTCGGCGATCCTGTGGGCAAATTCTCGCACTTTCGGGAGAAATTCCTCCTTGCCGCTGGCGAGCATCGCCAGTGCGCTCACCGGCCCGGCCCAGTCGTCTGTGAGTTTTTCCTTCGCGAGCGCCTGGCAGGCTTCCTCGAGAATACGTTTGGCCTTTGCGCTCTCGAGCGGATTGGCAGCGTCGTACTCGCCGAGCACGCGGAGCGCGAGATGCACATCCCGCGTCGTGCCGTCTCGCCACACAAGCAGCTTCAAGTCGCCCTTGCCGGCCGGCGTCTCGGCCCGCTGGATCGCTGCGGCCAAGAGCTTTCGAGCGTCATCCTCAAACGGCTTTGAGTCGATGCCGAGGATCACGTCACCCAACTGCATCACGCCATCGGCGGGTGACTTTTCCCCGACGTGTGTGACAAGGATCTGCCGGGCGAGCATCGTGGTGCGGCCCTGGTACGAATCCATGTGGGTCGGCGGCTTCGTGAAGATCCAGCCCCGCAGCCCTGTGGCCCCGAGGTTGTAGGTCTTTTTTGTGTCGACTTCGGGCTTCGTGGTGAGGTCCGGCACCTCGATCGGCTTCGGCGCGGCGAGGGCCGCGGTTGATACCACAAGCACGAGACACAAGGCACCGCTGAGTGTGATTCCCAACCGCATGGTATTTCCCCGAGACATGGAACAATGAGAACCGCAAGGCTACCTCTCCACGTCGCTTCCTGCCGCCGATTCTGCCAGAACCTGCCGACACGCCAGCAGAAGTCGCCGACCAGGCTGGGGCATTGCCTCCGGTGTCGTACGCCCGCAGGCTTGACTCGGAAAGATCCCTTGCTTAAAAAACGCCTTCTTGGGTTTAACTCGTTTGAAGGAACCGCTCCTCGCTGCTCTGCCCTCCCGTCGAATCGGTCACGAGGGCTCGTCAATCACCAGTCGCGGATACCACTCACGGAAGTTTTTCCGTGCTGTCTTCGTGTGGTGCAGCGGGTCGATAATCGGTTTGTACGCGTCTCTTTGAAGGCATTCTTCGGCCTTCTGACATGGTCGCCGTGGGGGTATCAGACGCCGGTTTCAAAATTTGGGGTATTCCTCCAGCCATAGGAATGGGCTTTCCCATGCGTCACGTCATTCAGTGTGCGGTTTTGAGTCTTGTGTTCCTCGCGACCACCGCCCATGGGCAAGTGTATCGCGTCAGCATTACGCCCATCGGCACCTACGACAGCCGGTGGGACGGAGCGAACTACGATCCGATCGGCACGAACGGATATATCCGCGACGTGAACGGTGCTCCCGTCATGATCCACGCCTCGTGGCAGGCGTCGTACGACACGATCTGGTCGCAGGCCAGCGTGGATGTCTTCTTTGAAACGCAACAGAATTTGGACCTGAACAGCTTCACGGGCGTCAACGTTCTGAACTTCCAGACCGTGACGGAGGAGAGCGCGTACTTCAACGGAACCAATGCTGGCTTGGAAGCCGTCTTGGATACGTTTTTATCGACAACGGGATCATCGGAAACCCACTACTCCATTTTTGTGAATTCCTACTCAAACGGCACTCCGATCAACTCCGATCTGAATAACCCTTCGGGGCCCTTGTCCGGAGGACTGGCCAGTTTCAGTGCGTCGGGATTGGCTCGCCGTCCCAACCCTGGCAATGTGACGAACATGCGATTCATCATGGCGACAGGTGATGGAATTACGGCCGCGAATGAATCCCAAGCGTTCCTCAGCAATCCCAGCAGCCTCCCGAGCGTCTTGGCCCACGAACTGGGCCACAATGCCAGTCTGCCGCACATCAATGCAACGACCTCCAGTGAGCACTACGACCCGGCGAGAACGAATGCCTTGCTGTGGACCGGTGGGGGGTCTTCCGGTTCGGAGAATGTCTTGAGCGCTGGCGAAGTGGCCGACGCGCTCCGTACGATGGAAGCCAACGGCACCTTGGCGTTGGTGGGGGGGAATACCGGCACGTTCTGGGATACCAATAGCACCACAAGCGGATTCGGTGGCAGCGGCACCTGGGACGGGTCCGCGACGAACTGGGGACGTCCATCGGGCACGGGAACGTCCGGCACCTGGGTTGGGAGCGAGGTGGCCGTGTTTCGCGGCTCCGGTTCCTACACGGTGACGGTGAGCGGCAACCAAGCGGCTACCGGAATCGCCGTGCAAGTCGGCAATCCGACCTTCACCGGCGGCACCATCACGCTCACCAACGCGAAGGCATCGGTGGATGGCGTGCCGGAAATCTTCGTCGAGTCTAGTCGCACCGTCACGATGGATTCCGTCGTGGCCGGCGGCGGCAGCGAGGCCTTGACCAAGTTGGGGGCCGGAACGCTGGTCTTGAACAACACCGGCAATACGTACACCGGCGGCACCCAAGTTCGCCGAGGCACCCTTGAAGGGAACGCCGCAAGTATCCGGGGCAACGTGCAACTGGTGAACGGATCGGACGCCACCATTTCGACGGTCCTCCACTTCAACCAATCCACCAACGGTACCTTCACGGGCACGATCACCGGCAGCGGCGATGAACTTCGCAAATCGGGGAGCGGGACCTTGACCCTCACCTCCGCGACCCTGAGCTACACGGGTGCAACCATGATCAATGATGGCCTGCTCAACATCGACGGCACCAAATCCTCAAGCGATAGCGTGACGGTGGGCGCCAGTGGCGCGATCGGTGGAACCGGCTCGATCACGGGCGATACCACGATCAATGGCGCCGTGGACCTGCGAAACGGTTCCGCGGGGCTGCTCACGTTCGTAGACGACGTCACCTACGATTCGGCTGCGACCACCTATTTCGAGTTCAGTGCCGCGGGGCAGGTCGATAGCCTGGACGTGGGTGGGCTGCTGACCTTGGACGGTGCGTTTGCTTTTACGAATCTCGGATACTCGTTTGCCTTCAACGACACCTTCGACCTATTGGACTGGGGCACCAGCGACTTCAGCGGGTTTGACGTCGTCAATGATCTCGAAGCGAATTTGCCGGCACTCGGTGGTGGGTTGTCGTGGACCACATCCAATTTCGCCTCCCTTGGCCAGATTCAAGTCGTTCCTGAGCCGAGCGGCTTTGCGCTCATGGGAGTGGCGGGGGTGGTCGGCCTCGGATACCGCCGGCTCCGGCGAAGCCTTGCTAGACAATGATTGCCCAAAGCTTCGGGCCGAACACGATGCAGGCAAGCACCACGGCCGTGAACACAGCCATCATGACGCCCCCACTGGCAACGTCGAGAGCGTCGCGAAGGTTGTCGTCAGGATAGCGACCCACCGCCTTGGCCAGTGCCTCGATCGAGGTGTTGAACACTTCGGCGATGAGCACGAGGCCGATGCCGAGCGTCACCATGCACCACTCGGTGACCGACACATCGAGCCACGCCGCAAGAGCAACGGCGAGGGCAGCAGCGGCAAAATGCGGGACAAAACTTGATTGGGTGACGACAGCGACGAACACTCCGCGAAACGCGTCGTAAAACTTTCCGGGCCAGGATCGAGGCGGCGGCTTCACGGGCGTACTCAGTCCTCAGCCCACCTTCACGTAGGGATCGCCCTTCTTCCAGTTGCACGGACAGAGCTCGTCGCTTTGAAGCGCGTCGAGCACACGGAGCACCTCGGCAACGTTGCGGCCGACGCGGCCCTGGTTCACATCGACCCACTGGATCACTCCATGCGGATCGACAATGAACGTCGCCCGAAGGCAATATCCTTCGCTCTTCTCGAGGATGCCGAGCTCGGGAGCGAGCTTCTGGGCGGCGATGAGCGGGTAGGCGAGTTTTTCCAGGTCTGGATGCGACCGCCGCCACATCATGTGCGAAAACTCGTTGTCGGTGCTGCCTCCGACGACGCTCGTATCGCGATCGGCAAAAGCCTTGAGCTGCTTGTTGAACTCGGCCAGCTCCGTCGGGCAGACGAACGTGAAATCCTTGGGATAGAAGAAGTAGACCACCCATTTGCCAGCGTAATCGGCACTCGAAAGCAGTTTGATGTCGTCCTTGCCGGTGCCGACGCAGGCCTGGCATGCGAACTGAGGAAACGAGTCGCCGACGGTGAGCATAGGGAATCTCCTGGGTCGTTTGGTAAGGTTCACGAGTCTACGGGCGGCGCAGTGGTGGTTCAACACGGCGGCGTGTCCGCTGTGCATACTCTGCCTTTCTGATGCCGACCGAACCACACACCAGCTCCCGCGACCCCCGCGCCCCGCATCTTTGCCATGATCCTGCCACGGGCCGGACGGTGCTCGTGGCACCACGCCGTGATGAACGGCCAGACGATACGGTCCTCGCCACAGAAGGTGGACCACCAACGACATGGTGCCCGTTCTGCGCGGGCAACGAATCGCGAACACCGCCGCCGGTCTTGGTGGCACCAGCCGCGACGCCTGACGACTGGCTCGCGCGCATCATCCCCAACCGGTATCCGTTCGTGGAGCCTGCGGCGTCAGAGGCAGGCGGGCTCACCGACGGCGTTCGACCTGCTCACGGTGTTCACGATGTGGTCATCGAGTCGCCGAGGCATGACAGCTCGATTCTTACGGTGGCCGACGAAGCCTGGCAGGCATCGTGGTCACTCATTCACCGTCGTCTCGCGGAGCTTGCCAAGCGGAGGGACCTCGCATGGGGCACGGTGTTCAAAAACTCGGGGCCGCAGGCGGGGGCGTCGCTCGCGCATGTTCACAGCCAGATCGTGGCCATGGACTTTGTGCCGGCGGCGCTCGCCCCGGAGCTTGCCGCCGCGGGAGCACGACGCGAGCTCTTCGCTGACCTTCTCGCCAAGGCCACCGCGAGCGGTCGCGTGGTTGCGTCGCGGGGCGATCTTGTGGCGATCGTGCCTGGAGCGCCGCGTCAGCCGTGCGAGACCTGGATTCTGCCGACCCAGCGAGAGGCATGGTTTCATGGCACGAGCCCCGCGCGGGTGGCCGCTCTTGCCGACCTCACCCGAGACATCGTCGGCCGCATGGCCCGCGTGCTTCCGAAGAGCGACTACAACTGGTGGCTCCACGAAGCCCCTTGGCATGATGGTGGCGGCATCTCCGACCGCTGGCACTGGCATCTCGAGATTCTGCCCCGAACGACACCGCTAGCCGGCTTTGAGCTCGGCACCGGCTGCCATGTCACCGCATGGCCCGCGACCGAAGCTGCCGCACGCCTGCGGAATGCCGGCTAGCGAGAGGACGGCCAGCAG
>JBGTGN010000117.1:0-5754 GCA_041746715.1 Pirellulales bacterium
TCGAACTGCTTACCCACGAGGCCCCACCGGTGGTCACGTCCGGAATGAGACCATTGAGGCCGACCCCCGAGTTACCGCTGAAGTCGTCCAGGAAGAGGATGGTCTCAGCCTTCGCGAGCCCGGACAAGAGCACGAGCACCAGCGGTAGTGCTAAACGGGACATCAAGAGACCAGCGGAGCAATTTCTCGACCCCGCGACGAGCCCTACGCTCGACGCAGGCGACGGCGGAGGGCCAGGGCGGCCATCACGCCACTGCAGGCGAGGAGGGTGAGCGTTGCGGGCTCGGGAACGACGACGAACTGGAGCGTCGAGCCGGTGACTTGGAACGATCCGGAGTTGCCCGGGCCGAGATTCGTGTAGCTGAACTCACTGTTTGGGCTCACAACGTTCGTCGAGCCCGTCCACGTCACGAGGTCAAAAATTCCCTGATCGGTGCTGCCCGCGAAGTCGAAACGGAAACTGGATCCCGTGCCTGTGTTGAGGGAAAAATCACCCGTGATGTTGAGAAGGTCGGCGGTGTCGCCTGGTCCCAGCTCGAAAACCCAGTCGGTCGCCGAGCCTGCGGATGGAGCACCGTTCCAGGTCACGGTGCCGGTATCGAGCGTGCCGATGCTGTTGCCGGGGGCCAAAATGCCCGACACATTGAGTGCCGACGCCGTCGATCCCGAGCCACCGAGCGTGGCACCAGAGGCGATCGTGTATGTTCCGCCGCCGGTGTGCGTGCCATCCAGAAGGATCGTGCCGGCGGAAATCGAAGTCGTGCCGGTGTAGGTGTTGGTGCCGGAGAGGGCCTGAATGCCATTGCCAGACTTTGTGAGACTGCGGCCACCCGTGATGGCCCCTGAGTAGCTGACGTTGTTTGCGGACGCGACGTTCAGGGTGATGCCGGTGACCGAACCGTAGCCGCCGGTCGAAGTGGTGTAGATGTCGCTGAGATTTTTATCGCCACTGAGGCCGCCTAGGTTGAGGGCGGCACCAGTGGTTCGCAGGCCAGTGGTTGCGGTGCCCGTGGCGCTCGCCGCCGTGTCGATGTAGCTGTTTTGAAGCGCGTTGGCGTTGCCGGCGACGAGGATGCCGCCAGAGATCGTCGTGCTGCCTGTGAACGTGTTGGCGGCGTTGAGAGTCCACGAGGTAGACAACGACTTGACGAGGCTGAGCTGACCGCTGCCGTTATCCGCGAGCAAGCCATTGAAAATGCCGTCACCGACATTGCTTTGCAGGTTCAGTGTCGCCGCCTGGTTTGCCGTTCCGAACGCAGCGGTCCCGTTCCAGGTGAGGTTGGTGCCTCCTGTTCCGCGAGCATAAATCTTGGCTGATGATCCATTGATCGTGAAATTGCGATTCGTGGTCCCAGTACCGCCGTCGTAGCGAAGGCTCGCGCCGTCTTCAAAGACCAGGTTGCTGGCATCGCTCGAGGAGCTGCCGAGCGGGCTGTTCGTGCCACCGTTTGCGATGCTGTTAATGCGATTGTCGGCAGCTCCGGAGAGAATCGTGGCGCCGCCGTATGAGTTGGTGCCAATAATGTTCGCGTTTGTGAACGTCATGGATGTACCGCCGCCCGTGATCGTCGAGCTGATCGTCAGCGTCTGCCCAGCGGCGTTGTTGATGACCGAACCGGTCGCGGCAAAGTCGATCGCTCCGCCTTGAATGGTCATGATCCCCGGGCTGCTCGCCGCTCCACGGACGATCGAGCCAATGCTGCGGCCACCACCGACGACTGAGATAGTTCCAGCCCCAAGCCCAAGTGCGTCTGTGCCGAGGTTCAGCGTGTCGGCAGTCGTGGTGAGCGTGTTGGCAGGCGAGGCGGTTCCCGCAGAGCTTGTACTGATGACGCTGCTCGTCCCCCACGTGTTGCCAGCGTTGCCGAATCCAGCCGTCGCGCCATTGTTGTCGTAGTAGTATTGCGTCTGGCCGTAAGCGGTGGTGCCGATCAGAGAGCAAAGGGCGACGATGCCAACAAGAAGCTGGCCAAACGCGGCACCCCCGCGACCAACGCCAGCCATCGATCGATAATCACGTACGGCCATGAGAATCCCCTCCACACAGAAACCAAACGTATTCGCGGGACGTTCGCCGCGTGAGGGGATGATAGTCCGCAAATGTGCCGGAAATCGGCAAAATCCATACGGATATGCGCAGCCTTCAATTCCTGGCAAATCCGTAATGTATTGCCAATTCGCGACCGAAAAATGCCTTGATGTAGTATGGATTTACGCTTTTCGGCAGGCTGCCTCCTGATTTGGACTCGGTGTCATGGACCACACGCGCTCGGTCGGGCTCTCGATCGATTTCCATCTTCCCTACAAGCACCACGCCGGCATTTTTTCCGGTGTGCAGCGGTATGCGGATGAGCGGGGCTGGCTCACCACATTCGACGACTGGATTGCTGACACGCTGGCCCGATCGCCACGAGGCAAGCCGGCCTACGACGGCGTCATCGCCCGCGTGACGGCCGACCATGCGGACCTGATCTCAAAGACGACATCACTGGGGATCCCGCTCGTGAACGTCTTTGCGGCGTCACCAGCCTTCGACCAATTGCCGGGTGTGTTTCCGGATCTCGAAGAGGTCGGTCGGATGCGGGCCGAGCACCTCACGTCGCGCGGCCTCCAGAACTTCGCGATGATCTTCTCGAAAGATCGGATCGTCGACCAGCGGCAGGCCGCGGCTTTCGCAGCCACCGTGGCGGCGGCCGGGCACTCCGTCACCAGCCTCACCATTTCCGACAATTGGGGTGACAGTCTTCCTCGCTACCGCAAAAACCAAGACCGCATCCAGGCGTGGATGAACGGCTGGGAACTGCCGATCGGCTTGGGAACGGCCTCCGACTCCATCGCCCGGCTCATGGCGCAGTTGATTCATGGCCGCGGCTGGCGCGTGCCCGAGGATGTCGCGATCGTGGGGTGCCTGAACGACGAACAGCTCTGTGAGAGCCCGCGACCCACGCTCACGAGCATCGAGCTGGGATACGACCGGATTGGCTACGAAGCGGCGAAGCTGCTCGAACGCTTGATGGATGAAGCAGGGGCCGCTCGAAAGCTAGGTAAGAAACCGCTTCTCGGTCGCCGGTCGGAAAAACCTCCGTCGCCGGCGTGCCATGTCGTGCTGCCCCCGGTGGGCATGGTGGTCCGGGAGTCGACCGACTTCTATGCAGCGAGAGACGAGGTCGTCGCCCAGTCGCAGGCCTTCATCGCAGCCAACTGCCACCGCCCGATCGGCGTGATGGATGTGGCCGAGAAAGCGAGTGTGAGCATTCGAACGCTCCAGGACCGATTTTCAAAAGTGCTCGGACGAAAGGTGACCGAAGAGATTCGCCGCGTGCGCATCGAGAAGGCGAAGCGGGAACTGGCCTGGAGCGAGCGGTCAATCCACGAGATCGCGGTGCGGACGGGATTCAGTTCGAACGGAAGGCTCGCCGAAGCGTTTCGACGGAATGTCGGCGTCAGCCCGAGCGAGTACCGCACCAAGCATCGAAAGAAGCGGGACACGTGACTTCGTCAGCGCTGGGGTCATCAACCCGCCGCGTCAGAACCACCAGAGAGGGCCGGGCCGAAAGCCTAGAATGCTGCCCTGAGTGCAGGGGTGGCATTTTCCTGGGTTGTCGTACACGCCGCGCGTAGGGCCGTAGCCGAGATACTTGGGAGGCGTGAAGCCGCGGCACGGCGGAAGCTGCCATGGGGCGAGCATGTCGGGCCCTTGCGGCACACCATGACAATCGACGCGACGACCGTGGCAGTCGCACGGATCGGTCCAGGGAAGCTCTTCGAAGACGGCCCCCCAGTAGCGTGGCCCGCAGCCAGACTCACCGCACGGGCTCTCCATGCCAGCGGCCGTGCCCTTGCACCGACGGCATGGCTCGCCCGCCGAAAGGGGCTCTGTCGCAACCGAGTATCCAAGGCCAAGCATGGCGATGACGATCATGCGTTTCATACGAGCGGTATCGGTCGTGCCG
This sequence comes from Pirellulales bacterium, assembly GCA_041746715.1. Taxonomy (GTDB): domain Bacteria; phylum Planctomycetota; class Planctomycetia; order Pirellulales; family UBA1268; genus QWPN01. Next base: position 3,954 of record JBGTGN010000117.1, read on the forward strand.
GCATGCAACCGCCGGCATGAGCGGCTTCAGCCCGCACGGTTTGCCTGCCTTGCCTGGCCGACGACTACACCTGGCTTCGCATCTGCTCAAAGACGCGGACATATTCGCGGGCGCTTGCGTCCCACGACCAGTCCTGCCGCATGACGTGGCGGACGAGGCCGGACCACATCTCGCCGTTCGCGTGGGCGTCGAGGGCCCGCTCCACCGCATGGACGAGGGCTCCGGGGTCAAACGACTCAAAAACAAACCCGCTGGCTCGGCCCTCGCGGAGCGTGTCGTAGTTGGTGTCGGTAACCGTATCAGCGAGGCCACCAGTGGCCCGAACCACCGGGATCGCGCCGTACCGCTGGGCGTAGAGCTGGGTGAGACCACAGGGCTCATAGAGACTTGGCACGAGCGCGATGTCGGCCGCGGCCTGGATGAGATGCGAAAGCCCCTCGTCGAAACCAATGACAACGTCCACGGCACCGGGGAAGGCCGTGGCCAGTCGCCGCAACGCCTCCTCGTAGGCGGGATCACCGCTGCCGAGCACGATGAACTGCGCGCGACCTGAACCCGCAAGGCGGCCGATGAGCTCGATGACAAGTTCCACGCCCTTCTGCGACGCAAGCCGGCTCACGAAGGCGACAAGCGGCCGGCCCGTGGGTGCGGCGTGGCCGAGCCTGGCGGCGAGCGCGACCCTTGCGGCATATTTTCCGTCGGCCACGTCATGCTCATTGAAGTGCCGCGGGATGAGGGGATCGGTCGATGGATTCCAGGCCACGGTATCGATGCCATTGACGATGCCTGACACCGCGCCACCCCGCGCCGCGAGAACACCTGCCAGGCCACAGCCTCCAGGCTCCTGCTGGATCTCGCGGGCGTACGTCGGGCTCACCGTACTGATCGCGTCGGCAAACACGATGCCGGTCTTCAAGAGATTGAGCTGCTGATGAAACTCCATTTGATGGAGATTGAAGTATTTCCAGTCGAGACCTGTCAGGAGCATATCCCAGTGCCAGAAAAGGCCCTGGTAGGCCATGTTGTGAATGGTCATCAGCGTGCGAGAGGCGCCAATCGCGGGCCAGTCCTCGTACATCAGTTTTTGGTACGCGGGCACGAGGCCAGTCTGCCAATCGTGGCAATGGATGATGTCGTAGGCCGACGACTGCCGGCCGGCGAATTCCATCGCAGCCCGCGAGAAGAAGATGAACCGCTCGGAGTTGTCGGGATAGTCCTCGGCGCCACCGTAGAGTGTGGGGCGGTCAAAAAAGTCGTCATTCGCGACGAGGAAGACGCTTGCGGCTGATCCCGGGAGCTGGCACCGCAATATCCGCGCGAGCGGTCGCCGGGTGCCGATCGGCACCTCAAACTCGATGCCCGTCGGCTCGATCGGCAGCCCCTTGGCGAGCGCCTCGCGGTGGGCCGGGATGACCAGCGTGACGTCATGCCCCAGCCGCGAGAGAGCCTCGGGGAGGGCGCCGGCAACATCGGCGAGCCCGCCAGTCTTAGCGAACGGAACGGCCTCGCTTGCTACCTCGAGAATGCGCATGGAACGGGGAATCCTGGTGCCCCGCTACTATACGCTGTGGTTCAGGGCGCGGGCTCACCATCGGGTCGGCTGCGGCCGGTCGCGACGAGGCCTTCATAGATAGCCCTCATGGCTGTAACCCGGTCAGGGTGGAATGCCATGAAGATAGCCGCAAGTCTTGGCGTGGCCACGTGATGCGCATGCCAGCATGTTTCGTGCTGGCGATAGCAGTGCTGTCATGGCCGAAGCGCTGCCGGATCGCAAAACAAGAAGACCTCAGGGCGAGAATGG
>JBGTGN010000118.1:0-21166 GCA_041746715.1 Pirellulales bacterium
CGCTTCGACCGCTCGATCGCCCAGCGGCGGGCCGCCGGCGCGTTGGATGTGTAGCCTCCGTCGATCCCGCTTTCGTGTTCCCAAAGTCTCGGCGCGACGAACTCAGCCACGAGGCCGCGGTCAGCCAGCCGCTTCCGCATCGTCTCAGCTTCGGCGACGACCTTGGCCGGCGGCAGGTCTTCAAGGTCTGGCACGGCGTCGTCGTCGTGAAACTGGATCCCCTCGAAGCCGAGGTCCACGGCGGCGTCGAGAACGGCATCGAACGAAACGGCCGGTCGAACCGGGGGACCGAAGGGATCGGCTCCGCGGCAGAGGTTCCACGGGCCAATCGAAAAGCGGTAGGGCCTGGTCATCGACACATTCCTCGGGATGTGGCGCTCTGCAAGTCAGCGACCACTCCTCAGAACATACCGCCCCAGGAGTATGATCGATCGTAAAACTTTTTCGTTTTTTCCTAATGCCGCGTTGAGGCAGGCCACGAGGATCAGGATCAGCCGCAGACCGATCGGGCTGGTCTCCCAATGGCAAGCCGCTCCGCACCCACACTCAAATACCGATGCAATTGTGTCGCAAATATTGATCCTGTGCCAAGTGATCGATACTTTTGTGTGCATGGCGGTTGCGTTCGAGAAAATTCCATTCGCGCCTGGGCAGACTTTCCGGCTTCTCCGCTGGTCGGACAATGTACGCGAGGTGGACATTTGCCTGGCCAGTGGTCGGACCACGCGACTGGAGGGGGTGGGTGAAGCATGGCACTTCCACCCTGAGGTCGAACTGACGCTCGTCACCAAGGGCCGGGGCAGGCGGTTCGTCGGGGATCATGTTGCAACCCTCGAGGCGCCCGACCTGGTGCTCATCGGATCGAATCTTCCGCACTTCTGGTCCGGGCTCACCCACTCGTCGGGCTGGTCGCTCCAGTTTGCCTGCGGCCACAACCAACCGATCTGGCAGGTCGCTGAGACCGCGCCGCTCCAGGTGATCCGGAAGGTCGCGTCCCATGGCGCCAAGATCTCCGGCGACGCGGTCGACTCGATCTGCCTTCACATGCAGCGGATCGCAGCGTGCGACGAGGCCCGCGGCCTCATTCATTTCCTCGAGATCCTCTCGACCATCTGCCACCTATCGATGCACCACGTGACGCCGCTTTCGGGCATGCAGTTCGCGCTTGAGGATCGCGACTCACACATGGAGGTGATCTCGAAGGCGGTCCAGTACGTGCTCACGCATTTCCAACGGCAGGTCCTTCTCGATGACCTGCTCGATCACACGAAGTTGAGCAAGCCCACGTTCTGCCGCCAGTTCAAACGACTCACGGGACGAACGCTCGTGGAGTTTGTCAATCAGGTGCGTATCGACTACGCGCAGCAACTCCTGGTCGAAACGGTCGAGCCTGTCACCGGCGTCGCGCATCAGTCCGGCTACTCGAACATTTCGCACTTCAATCGACAATTCAAGGCGATCTGTGGCTGCTCCCCGCGCGACTTCCGGGAGCGCCAGCTCGCCATAAAGCCAGAGCATCTCGCGACGTCGGACGACACGGAAACGTCACGGCGGCAGGCTGCTTCGGCGGGCAAGGAATTGGGCTTCGGTCATCTCAATTGACAACAAAGCCGGCGCACCGACTCGCCTACGATCCGGTTTGGCGGCGAACGCCTCACATGTTGCCCGCTCCACCGCCCTACATGGACATGACACGACCTACAGAACAAAAAGCCGAAGCGGCTTCATCGCCCGCACTTGCATAGCGATTGCAAACGTCCCCAGAGTGAGGTCTGGCGCTCGCTGCATTGAGCGCGGCTCACGAACGCCCCGCGCATCGCAACAGCTTCTGCATGGCACCTTGATCTACTCAGGACTTCCGGCGGCGTCGCTTCGCCAATGCGATGGCTCCCAACCCCATCGCAACGCCCGCGAACGCCAGCGACGACGGCTCGGGAACCATGGTGACGACGACACTGTCCAACAGAAGATCGCTGTTAGCGGGGACAGTCACATTATCGAAAGTCAGGGTGGAGCTGCCAGTGGTCGTCGGCGTAAATGAGAAGTTGCCAGATGTCCATGCATTCAATGGAGCCGTTAATGTGCCCGTCGTCGCGGACTCCGCTCCACGAGTCATCGTGCCCCTGATTGTTTGTGAACCACTGAGAGCACCGGCATACCGGAAGTAGACGTTGTACGTTGTCCCTGCCGTCAGGTTCAGGGGCGTGCTGATCGAGGCAGCAACGTTTTGCCCGGCATTGAGTGCCGCATAGTGAAGATTGGCTGTGGCGATCGGATTGCCGTCCGCATCAAAGGTGACGTCTGAATGGTCGTCTGTACCAGAAGTGTTAATAGGTGCATTGGCATGATCGCCTGATTTGAAGGCGACGTTGCCTAAAGTTACCGTCCATGGAGCCGCCGATGTGTCGAACTCATCCTCAAAAAAAATGACCGCAGCATGAGCGGTTGTCGGTGTGAACGGCGCCATAGCCGAGCAGATCAAAGCGACGGCGAGAAGTTTATGGGTCATACGCATCAGGTTTCGGACCTCCATAGACGTGGCGACTTACCTTTTCCGTGGTGCAATTCAGTCTCCGGCGAAGTTTCGAGCGAACACATGAGCCAAGCAAATGAGGCACCGGCACCCACAACCCCATCATCTTCTCAAATCATATCCAATAGGCCCCATGCATACTCCGCGTAATGTCTCATTCGTCGATACTCTAGTCTCGCCTCAGGGCAGTGATCCCGCTTCCTGCGTCGGACGGCCGCGGGGCCCGTCGTTGGGGCGCTCAATTGCCCTGGAGTTTCAGCGTATGTGATTTGACCGCCATACCCTGCTGCGGCGGATCCATGCGCCAGAACTTCAGGGTGTTCCTGCCTTTCACGAGTGAAACCCGTACCGGCTCGCTGTCTTGCCACGTGCCGTTCGTGAATGGCATTGTCCGCTCGAGGGGCGGGCCATCGTTGACTGAAACGATGAGGTGTTGATCGTAATTGACGGTGACAAACCGGGTGGTCAGGTCATAGGAGCCTGATTGCGGCGCCTCGATCACGTATTCCGTCAGTGACTTCATCTCCAGACCCGGTCCTGTCGGATCGTTCTCAGGGCTGTTGGCGTAGGAGTCCCTGTCGTAGCGGTCGGCGACACGCTCCCAGACGTTGCCGCAGATGTCGTATAGCCCCCAAGGGTTCGGCTTCTTCTGGCCCACCGGATGGGACTTGTTGCCGTCGTTGCCTTGGATCCAAGCGTAGTCGTCGATTGCGGCGGGATCATCGCCGAAGAACCACTTGGTCGTGGTGCCCGCGCGAGCGGCATACTCCCACTCCGCCTCGGTGGGCAGACGCAACGGCTTGCCCGATTTCTGCGACGCCATCCTGCAAAAGTCTGCCGCATCCCCTTCGGAGATGGTGTCGGCCGGGGCGTTCGGGTCCTTGCTTCCAGCACTGGGGTTGTAGCCCAGCACGGTTTCAAACTGCCGCTGGGTGACCTCGTACTTGCCGAGGTAGTAACCCTTGGTGATGACCACCTCGTGGACCGGAATTTCGACACACCGGAATCGGCCATCCGTGGTGCTTTCCCCGCCCATCTGAAAACGGCCGGGCTTGATGAAAACCATCTCCATTGTCACGCCGTTGCCGAGATCGACCGTCATCTCCTCAGGAGGAGAATCTCCGCTCGCCGACATCGCGGCACGCAGGCCCCAGTTGTTGTATCTACCCAATCCGTCGCTGAGCAGTCGTTTGCCCGACTTGCAATCTTCGGCCTTCTCACGCCAGCCGCCACCGCGAAGCATGGTGAGGCCCGCGGCACCGAAACGCGGCAGAAAAATCTGCGAGCCCCCACCGAGGCTCTTCATGACCTGCACCTCGCTGGCACGTGCCAACGGTGAGCTAAATGCGGCGGCAGGAATGATGATTGTTCCCTGATCGTAGGTGATGCGCTCCGGTGCGGCTGTATCCTGCCGGTCATGGCCGCCATCCGCGGGAGGCGACTCGTCCGCTTCACCCAGATTGGTGCCCAAAGCCTCGAGAGCGACCGCCTTCGACTCGTCGATGATTCCTTGTTGCAGATTCAGCGCGATGGCGTTCCAGAAGGGTATCTTGCCGGCGTCGTGGCCCACGAACCCATGCACGCGCCCTTCGCCCATCACGTCGCCAATCCACTGGGCTCGCTTGACCTGGAGGAAGGCCTCCTTGTCGGCCCGTCCCTGGGCGCTCGCCAGAAAGTTACGGTCTGCACCGTACGGGGTTCCGGTCCACCCGGAACCCCAGCCCGGGCCAAGATTGACCACCCATCCTTCGGGCGTCCAATGCGCCAGTGCCCCGTGCCCCTTGCTCGGGCGGGCAACGGTGGGAATGCCGAAGGCGCGGAGGACAAAGCGACCGATGAAGGCCCGTCGACCACAGATACCACCGTTCATGAGGATGTTCTGATAGTTCTGCAACTCGGGCCGGTCGAACTTGACGTTCCCCGAACCGTAGTTGACGTCGGTGGGCACGAGCCGGACGTAACGCCACCCGAGGTTCGGATTGAGCACGTGGTCAGGATGGAAGTTGCGGAGCATCTCGCGCCCCCACGTAAGGGTTTCGTTGGGTTCTTCTCCGTCGACGACGTAGCGGAGCTCCCATGTGTCGAGCGTGTCGAAAGCGGGATCAAGCTCGCCATCGAGAAAGGCTCGTTCGTAGTGGAGGTAGCGTTGGACCGGGTCCACATGACTGGGCGCACCCTTGGCGGCCGCCGGGTTGACTTGCACCACGGGCATCGCATGCACCAGCGAAACCGCCACTGCCAATCGCTGCAGCACCCCGTCGGCCGACTTGTCGCTGGCCTTGCGGATGTCGGCATAGATTTTCATCGCCTGACCGTACTTGGCGGGGCCGTATTCATTCTTGCCCGTCATCGGTCTGGCGGCGCCGTCGGCAATCAGCATCTGCATCATGAGAGCCTCGTCGCCTAGCAAACGCTCGATCAGGGTCTCTTGCTGCGTGCCTTGCTCCGCAAACTCCGCCAAGCCACGTGGCGTGGCCTCCTTGAGGACCACGAACTTGATCAACTCGGCATCCACATCGGAACTACCGAGCAAACGGCCCAGCGAGGACTGGTTGAAAGACTCGCTCGTGGCTTTCCTCGCCTTGGCCCATTCCGCCTTGGCCGCATCGATCTCCGTCATCACCGTGGGCTGGGCCTCTTTCTCCTTCTGGAGCATCGCCAGTTCAGCCTCGAGTCCTTTGTGCTGGTCATCCCACCCCTTCTTCGCGGCAGCCGCCTCCTCGAGGGCCATGGCCCGCACCTCGGGCAGAGTCGCTTCATCCGCCTTCTTTTGAGACGCCTTGATTCGGGCGTCGATGGTGCCGAGCACCTTCCTGCGGTAGGCAACGGCACTTTCGTATTTCCTGACGCCGTTGAGTTTGCTGGAGAGGGCCGCGATCTTCGCCTCCGCCGACTTCTCCGCTTGGAGAGCCTGGTCGTAGGCTGCTTTCACGAGCCCGTCGGCTTTGGGAATCTTGGCTTGGAGTGAGGTGGCAAGCGCGTTCATCTGCTCGCGGTATCTCGCCTCGAGTTTTTGGCCTTGGGCGGTGAGCTCGGGCTGCGCCGGCTGGTGCGCAAGCAGGGGTGTCAAGGTGAGCAATGCCCACATGGCGGCAGACGTAAGCAGTGATTCGTGGGTTTTCATGATTCGCGCCTCTCGGATGCAATGACGACCTTGCTTGCGAGTTCTACATCGCGGTGAACCCCGCCAATCCGCCGATCGTGTCGTTCGGCCCTTGTCTCGACCGTTCTACGACTTGGCACGGCGCCGGCGGGCGATGCGGAGGCCGAGAAGGCCGACGGCGGAGGCCAAGAAAGCGATCGTGGCCGGCTCGGGGACGGCGGTGAGTTGGAGATTGTCGATTCCGGCGAGATTAGCGCCGTTGTTTCTGGTTACCCGCACGGCACCACCGACTGCACTCTCCGGGGCGACCCCAAATTGGGCATCCGTCACGCTGAACGTCCAATCGTTCCCGGCTCCCGCGCCGTTGATGTCCACGTCGGTGCCATTCGTCAGATCGCGAACCGCCATGGTGATCGAACGATTACCGGCGAGGCTGGCGCCGATCGAGACGCTGTAACGGTACCAATCGCCATTGACCAAGGTGCCCGACGGAGCATTCGTCTGGGTTCCAAACGCTGCATCTCGGTAGAACGGAAGACTGCCGCCAGTCCCGCCAAATTGCATCCCAAAGTCGGTTTGGTCAAAGTTGCCCGAACCTCCGAAGAAGCCAGCCGTGACGCCACTTGCTTGAAACCGTGCGTCAAAGGTAACTGAATTGACGCCAGTGATGTCCACGATGCCCAGCTTCCCGCCGATGTACGTGGTGCCGGTCGCAGTGCCTCCGTCGAGCGCGTGGCCTCCGCCATACTCCCCGCTCGCGGTTGTCGTGATGATCGTGCCATTTCCATTTGACGTCGAGAGCGACCAACCTTGCTGGCCAGTGAAGGGGGCGTTGGACGTGCTGCCATTGAGCGCACCGATATTGCCCAAGGCATAGGGCGGAACGTCAAACGTGATTGGGGCAGCCGACGACAATCCGGCCATGAGCAGCAAAGCGGGGATCACGAAGAAGATGATGCCTTTTGGTTTCATGACCGCTTCCTTGAGAAAACGCGAACGACTTTCAAGCTATCGGGCTATCGAATGATTTCAGGGGGCCCGTTGCCTCTACCCCAACGAGTCCACCCTAGCAGCGAAGTCGCGATCCGTGTCACGGGCATAATATTTCATAAAAGAATTCCGAAATGTCGAAAGGTTCTGGCCACAACCACGACCCAGACCGTCGGGGGATGAAACAAGATTTCGGAAAGATCGAAATGCTCGCGCTGGTGCGCTGTCTCGCTTGCCATCACGAAACACACCGTGCCTCGATGCGATGAGCGATATCAAGCGAATCGGTGTGATGATGGAGCTTGACAAGCCGCACAAGCGGCATGTCGGCAAGCACGTTCCGAAGGCTGTCAGTCCGTGCAAGGCCGCAGACGCCCGCCTTACTTCGCCGTCGGATCCATCATGCGACCCAGGAAGAGGATCGTGCCCGTCTTCATATCTCGAATCAGGTAGAGAAACGGCCGCGTTCCGTCGAAGCTTGGACTACCTAAGCTTTCGCGGTTCATGACCACCGCGGTGGCGGCGGCGGCTTCGGTGCCCTCTTCGCGGACCTCGACAAACCCCTTGTGGAGCACGGCGCTGATGAACAACCCTTTGCCGTGGGATTCGCTGACCCCGGTGAAGTCGGCCTCGCCAGGCGAAAATGCGGTGGGCATGCCCAGGGCCTCGAGGGCGTGATTGAGTTTGTATTTGGATTCGAGCTTGAACTTCGGCATCGAGACGGGAAGCGGAGCGTGGAAATTCCGGAGCGCGCCCGTCCAGCGGCCGAGACTCTCTGCAGTCAGATGCTTCTCGATGACGCTGAGCGGAGTAGCCGATCCTCCGCTGATCAGGACCATCGACAGTTCGTCGCCCTTGTAGGGCAATTCGAGCAACTGCATGTATTTGTTTTCCGGGAGTGCCACGGAGGCGATTCGACCGGGCAGGTCGGCGGCCATGATCGGCGTTTTGACGGTGGAACCGTCGGCGCGAGTGAAATCCCGGACGCTCGTGTTGATCTTCTCGAACTTGGTTGCCCAATCGCCCTTGAAGGCGATCGCGTTGGTCAGCACGAGCCGGGTGTCGACGGTGATTTCGTCCGGTGGAATCAAGTTGCTGATGGGATGGTTCGTCTGGGCCTCGACCCACCCGTTGATCTGGTTGCGTGAACCTTCGGGGTCCCCCTTGAAGTCCATCGCGACGACCGCTCCGGTGCGATACGCGTCGTCGATCGCCTTCACAAACGCCGGACGCAGCGGCATCGTCCGATCGCTCCACAGTGCGTTGGCCACAGCCAGCGCATAAGGCTTGTCATTCCGGTTGAACTGCGCGTCGAGCGTTCCGAATCCGGCGTGGATCATCGAGGTCTGCCACGGAACACGCTGTTCGTCGTCGCCGACGGTTTGGGCGGCGTTGGGGAACCGAAGCACCTGGCCCATCTCCTGCATCGTTTGCCCGCGAGCTCCCTCCATCGTCATCGCCAGCGCCGCCGAGATCGAGTAAGGCGAGAAGAACAGGTTCTTGCCCTCGTTCTCCTTGGCCAACTGGTGGTACAGGTCGACGGCAAAGGCACTCGTGGCTTCAACAACCCCCGTCGTTGACGCCTGGCTCTCCCCTCGCTCGACCTTCCTGGTTTTCAGGTCGAGCGCATAGTGCTCGCCGTGCTCGTTGGTGACCAAGAGCTTGCCGCCGGAAAGCTCCAGCCTCGTGATGAAGACCCATTGAACGTCTTCTTCCATTTTGGGGTCGATCTTCATGGTAGAGACCACCACTTCCCAGAGCTTCTCCCCTGTGTCGGCCTTGCGGGCCTCGACGATGCCTTCTCTCCCGTTGTCGTTGGGGGCCAGGTATTTCACGCCGTCGTGAATCACAGGTGGCACTGGGTCGGGCGCGAGCCGCTTGGCAAGTGGGGCACCGTCGGCAAACGTCGCGAGCGCCAGGATCAGGGCGAGCGAGAGATAAGGCTTCATGCTTGTGCTCCTCATGGGTTGTTGCTGGGCACGGTCGGGAATCCGATCGCGTTTGATGCGCTCTGGGCCCGGAAAGTTCCCCAGCGAATTCACTGGTGATTGGCCGGGTTACCCGTCGCTCGGATGCGGATGGCCCGATGGGGATATCTCAACCTGCGGTTCAACTCTCACCGGCGCTACCGTGGACGCAATGTGCTATCCGCACCACAATCCGCGGACGAATCGATGCCTCACAACGGTCAGTAGTCGTGGATCCACACTCATTCCTTTCGGCTGTGACCCACTGGCCTGCTTTGGAACTCCTGATCCGACGCTTCATAAAAGATTTCCGAAATGTCGAAACGTTTTGGCCACCATCGCGACCTGGCTCCAGCGCCTGGTTCGGCATTCTTTATCTTGACCTTCGTGGCGGCCTCCGACTACAACGCTCGACTCACCACAATGACCACGGCACGCGATTGGAGCTTGCAATGAAAGTCACGATGTTCTCAGCCACCGGACTGATGTGTGCCGGCCTTTGTCTCCTCTCGTCTGCTGAGGCGGCAGACGCGGTCAGCGTCTCTGCTTGTTTATGTGGTCGCGGTGAGATCGTCTTAGCCCCAATGGTGACGATGGAGTCGGGCCAGAGTGCGACACTTCAATTCGGCGCATGTGATCTAGCGCTTTGCCCCACGACGATGCAGGACGGAACGACGGTGATCGCTTCGACCCTTACGTCGCACACAGATGCCGGCGCACGCGTGAAATTTACGCCACCAGTTGCTATCGTTTCCGCCGGAAAAAGCGCTACAGTATGCGCCGGAGACTGGGATGTGCGGTTCACTGCAACAATCGACAAATAGGCACCGCAGCCGTACGAAAAGGGTGCGCAGCACGCCGCTCGATGCGAAGTGGATGGCCCTCAGTCGCGGATGGAAGCACACGGTAGCATTGCGGCCATATGGCGAGTTCGGCTCCACCAGCATTGATCGGTCTCGATTGGGGAACATCGTCGCTGCGTGGCTATCTCCTCGCGGCTGACGGGAGCACGATCGACTCGGTGACGAGGCCGTGGGGCATCCAGCACCTTCCGGCAGGTGGCTTTGCCGAGGCTTTCCGGGGGATTGCAGGTGCGTGGCTAGCTCGCGACCCGGCGCTGCCGGTCGTGGCAGCGGGAATGGTGGGCAGCCGCCAGGGCTGGAGGGAGGTGCCGTATGTGGAATGCCCGGCTGATAGCGATTCAATTGCCCGCGGCCTGCTTGCCTTCGATTCTGAAGCAGGCCGAATTCATCTCGTGCCTGGTGTGATCCAGCGCGGGCCGCTACCCAATGTGTTGCGGGGCGAAGAGACGCAAATCTTGGGCGCCCTCGCTCGCGAGCCGGCCCTCGGGCGGGAGTCGCTGGTGGTGCTGCCCGGCACGCATTCCAAGTGGGTGCGGGTGCGCGACGGACAGATCACGAACTTTGAAACGTTCATGACTGGCGAGCTGTTTGCCGTATTGCAGGAACATTCGCTGCTCGGTAAGCCAGCGCGCGAAGCTGGTGTCGAGGCAATCAGCGCCGACGCCAAGGCCGCGGCGTTTGTCCGTGGGGTCACCGTCGCCCGCGCGAGCGGTGCCGAGGGGATCGCCGGCCGGCTCTTCACGACCCGTAGTCTCTATCTCACCGGTGAGCTTCCGGCTGCCGCCACGCTTGACTATCTCTCCGGCCTGCTCGTGGGCGAAGAGATCAGAAGTGCCGTCGCCGGGGAGCCCGGTGGTCATCTCCCGTCGATCGTGCTCGTTGGCGAACCGGCACTGTGCGGGCGATATCAAGAGGCGATCGCGGCCATGAACTTGCCAGCGGCCCGCGTGCTCGCCGACAGCGCCGCGGCAGGCCTGTGGCAGGTAGCCAAGGCAGCGGGAATCGTGTCTGCTCCTCGTCACTCGTACGGGAACAACCCTCATGGCTGACAGCCGCGCCGTCGATCCGCACTTCGCTGCCCTGCCGCTGATCGCGATTCTCCGCGGCGTCATGCCTGACGAAGCCGTCGCTGTCGGAGAGATCCTCATCGATGCAGGCTTTCGTGTGCTCGAGGTGCCGCTCAATTCGCCGGAGCCGCTCGAAAGTATCCGACGCCTTGCAGCGGCATTCGGCGACCGGGCCCGGATCGGCGCGGGCACGGTGCTCACTGTGGATCACGTGCGCGATGTGGCTGCCGCCAATGGCACCCTCATCGTGTCGCCAAACGCCAGCCCCGATGTGATCCGGGCAACGAAGGCCGCGGGCCTCTGGAGCGCACCAGGCGTGGCCACGCCGACCGAAGGCTTTGCGGCGCTCGACGCGGGGGCCGACACATTAAAACTCTTTCCCGCTGAGCAGATTGGCCCGGGTGTCGTGAAGGCGTGGCGTGCCGTGTTTCCTAGGGACGTGCCGCTCGTGCCCGTGGGTGGCATCACGCCGGACAACATGCGCGCGTTCGTCGCCGCTGGAGCCGACGGTTTCGGCCTCGGCGCCGCCCTCTACAAGCCTGGTATGAGCCCGGGCGACGTGCGGCTGGCTGCCGCTGCGTTTGTCACCGCCTATCGCGACTGCTGTCCGACCTGAGGACTCTCGACCATGAAGATCACCAAGCTCACGACGTTCATCGTTCCGCCCCGTTGGTGCTTCCTGAAAGTGGAAACCGACGAAGGGATCGTCGGCTGGGGCGAACCGGTGGTCGAGGGGCGGGCCCACACGGTGGCCGCGGCGGTGGACGAATTGGCCGACTACCTGATCGGCAAGGATCCGCGGCAGATCGAGGATCACTGGACGGTGCTCTATCGCGGCGGTTTTTACCGTGGTGGTGCGATCCACATGAGCGCGCTTGCCGGCATCGACCAAGCCCTGTGGGACATCAAAGGCAAAGCCCTCGGCGTGCCGGTGTATGACCTACTCGGTGGGAAGGTGCGCGAGCGGATCCGGGTCTATTCATGGATCGGCGGGGATCGCTCCAGCGAGACGGCGGCCCAGGCCAAAGAGCGAGCTGACCGTGGCTTCACGGCGATCAAGATGAATGCCTGCGAAGAAATGCAGTTCGTAGACACATTCGACAAGGTGGACAAGGCGCTGGCCAATGTGGCGGCGATTCGCGAAGCCGTCGGCCCAGACATGGGGATCGGCGTGGACTTTCACGGGCGTGTCCACAAGCCGATGGCCAAGGTGCTCTTCAAGGAGCTCGAGCCGTATCGACTCATGTTCGTCGAGGAGCCGGTGCTCAGCGAGCATGCGGAATGCTTGCGGGAATTTGCCACGCTCGCTGCCATCCCGATTGCTCTCGGCGAGCGGCTCTGCTCGCGCTGGGAGTTCAAGAAGATCCTCGAAGGGGGCTATGTTGACATCATCCAGCCCGACCCTTCCCATGCCGGCGGCATCACCGAGACCAAAAAGATCGCCACGATGGCCGAGGCCTACGACGTGGCCCTGGCACTCCACTGCCCGCTGGGCCCGATCGCCTTGGCTGTGAACCTGCAGCTCGATGCCAACTGCTACAACGCTTTCATCCAAGAACAGAGTCTTGGCATCCACTACAACCAAGGCAACGACTTGCTTGACTACATCAGCAATCCCGAGGTTTTTGATTACGCCGACGGCTTCGTGAAGATTCCCAGCGGCCCAGGGCTCGGCATCGAGGTCAACGAGGAGTATGTGAAGGAGCGGGCGGCCGAGGGCCATCGCTGGCGAAACCCGATATGGCGCCACGCCGACGGGAGTTTTGCTGAATGGTGAGCGATCGCGACTCGGCCCAGCCTCAGCCGACACGGGCCCGCTATCTCATCGCGATGATGCTCTTTGTGTCGGTGGTGATCAATTACCTTGACCGAGCCAATCTCTCCGTCGCGGCCCCACAACTCGCGAAGGACATCGGCTTCGACGACACCCAAAAGGGCTGGATCCTCGCTGCCTTCGGCTGGACCTACGCAGCCTTGCAGGTGCCCGGTGGCTGGCTCGTCGACCGGATTCGGCCGCGTGTGCTGTACCCCGTTGCGATCGCCCTTTGGTCACTTGCGACCATCGGACTGGGCTTCGTGGGGAGCGTGGCGGGCCTGATCGGCCTGCGGCTGCTGGTTGGGGCGCTCGAGGCGCCGTCGTATCCGATCAACAGCCGTGTCGTGACCACATGGTTTCCGGAGCGGGAGCGGGCCACGGCCGTCGGCTTCTACACCTCGGGCCAGTTCGTGGGCCTCGCGTTCCTCTCGCCGCTGCTCTACGCGCTTCAAAACGCATTCGGTTGGCAGATGGTGTTTTTCGTGACGGGGGGCGTGGGCGTGGCATGGGCGGCCATCTGGTATGGCCTCTACCGTGAGCCAACGGAGAGCCGAGTTGCGAACGCGGCCGAGCTCGCGCTCATTCGTGACGGCGGCGGCGTCGTCGATCTGGCCGAGAAGCAGAAGAAGGCGGGGGGCGGCTTCCGCTGGGCCGATCTCGCCATCGTGCTTTCGCATCGCAAATTATGGGGGCTTTATCTCGGACAGTTCTGCATGACCTCCACCCTTTGGTTTTTCCTGACCTGGTTCCCGTCGTATCTGGTCGATTTCCGCGGCATGGACTTCATCAAGGCCGGCCTGCTCGGCTCGGTGCCGTTCCTGGCTGCCTTCGCCGGGGTGAACTGTTCCGGGCTGCTGTCTGACCGGTTCGTGCGTGCGGGTTGGTCGCTCGGCCTGGCCCGCAAGCTGCCGATCATCACCGGGCTCTTGATCTCGTCGAGCATCATCGGGGCAAACTACGTCGAGAGCCCGGCGCTGGTGATCTTCTTCATGTCGCTGGCATTCTTCGGCACCGGCCTGGCGTCGATCACCTGGTCGCTCGTGTCGGCGATCGCGCCGGAGCGGCTGCTCGGGCTCACCGGCGGGATGTTCAACTTCGTGGGCAACCTCGCGAGCGTCGGCGTGCCGATCGTCATCGGCCAACTCGTGTCCGGCGGCGACTTCGCTCCGGCGATCACCTTCATCGCCGCCACGGCGCTCGCCGGGGTAGTCTGTTTCGGCTTCGTCGTCGGCAAGGTCGAACGGATCCCTGCGTGACGCGGGACGAGCTCTGGTACCAACGAAAGGTCTGCCATGCGAAAATTTTCCCTGCTTCTTCTTTGGTCGCTGGCGTTCACCGCTGTCTGCACCGGTGCCGACAAACACTTCAACACCATTGGCTCACTCGAAAGCCACGACGCTCGCTTTCACGAGCTCGTTGCACCTGATGCCACCATCCAGATCCTTGCCCGGGACTTTTCCTGGATCGAAGGCCCGCTCTGGCTTCCGACTGAGAATTGCCTGGTGTTCTCGAACATTCCCCCCAACAAGCTTTGGAAGTGGACCGAGAAGGACGGCGCGGTCCTTTACCTCTCCAACAGTGGCTACCTTGGCGATATCCCGCGCCCTGGTTTCGTCGGTCCTTTCGATCAGCCCGGGTCCAACGGCCTGACCCTGAGCCCCGACAACAAACTCGTGCTCATGCAGCACGGCCTGCGCCAGGTCGGCATGATGAAGGCCCCGCTGAGCGCTCCTGAGCCCGACTATGTCACGCTCACTGACCGCAATCACGAAGGCAAAAAGTACAACAGCCCAAACGACGGCTGCTACCACAAGGATGGCAGCCTCTATTTCACCGATCCGCCGTATGGCTTGCCGAAAGGCGCGGAGGATCCGACGCGCGAGACGCCTTACTCCGGGGTTTATCGCCTGTCGAAGGATGGCACGGTGACGCTCATCGACGATCAATTGGAGCGGCCCAACGGCATCGCGCTCTCGCCGGATCACAAGACGCTCTATGTCGCCAATTCCCATGGCACCAACGCGATCTGGATGGCCTACGATCTGAACGACGATGGCACGGTCAAGAGCAAGCGAGTCTTTTATGACGTCACCAAGGCAGTGGGTACGCGCAAGGGAATGCCCGATGGCCTCAAGGTCAGCAAGCAGGGATACATCTTCGCCACCGCGCCGGGCGGGGTCTGGGTATTCAGTCCCGAAGCCGAGCACCTTGGCACGATCGTCACGAAGGAATTCGCGAGCAACGTGGCCTTTGGCCCGGATGAGAAATCGCTCTACATCACCGCCGACATGCTGCTGCTGCGGATCCCATTGCGTTGACATGCTCGATCACGATGGCCGGCCTACTTCGCGACGCCCACCTTAAGGACCTCGGCCTCGCCATTCTCGACATTCGGCAAAGAGAGCTCAAACCCGCCGTCGGTCTTTTTGTATTCCACGGTGCCTGGAATTGTCACCGAATCGCGACCGTGACGTTGGATCTGAATTGCCAAGTCGAGCAGTCGGTTTCGATTCTCAAAGGATTCTTCGCGTTCAGAGACTCGCGACAACGGCGGTAGCAGCGTCGTTGACAGGAGATGCACGTGGTCGTTCTTGTTCTTCATGGTCTTGCGTTCTGCCAGTCGAGCGTCAACTTCCTCCCACTGCTTCTTGCGTTCCGTAGGTGGCAGTTCGGCGATCGCAATGAGCTTCTGGTAATCCGCCCGAAGCAGCCGCAGCGATTCACGAACGTCATCGACGGTCAATTCATTCAGTTTCGTTGCCGCATCCTGGTCCATCGCCTGGGGATCAAAGAAGCCGACAGCTTTGAGGGCATCGACGAACAACTGCCCTCCCTTTTGTGGATCCGCTGCTTTGGCAATCGCCGCGGCCACTTGGCCCTCGAGCCAGCCGCCGAAGACGGCTTCTTCAGTCCGAATGCAATTGGGAAGCGAAGCCGGCTTCGGCAACGCTTTGATTCGAACCAGAAGCGTGTCCAACTGTTTCTCGTCCAGCGTCGGCAGGCTCGCAGCCAGCGTATCAGTGGCGTTCGTTTCGATGGCGATATTCACGAGCAGAGAAATGATCAGTGGGCTCCGGCCGCAGTCGCGCCCCATCTTCAGCACCGCCAGTACGTCCGCGAGCGCCTCGTCATTCTCGTCGTGAGCGAACCGCCATCGCGCTCGCAGGATCCCCGCGCGCGAAAGTTCTCGAACCTTCGCCACATGTGGCAACAACAGCCCGGGACCGGCGCTGTAATCCAAGTTCCAATCACACGTCGGAACCGAAGAAGCCCGGCGTAGATCGTTCAGCGGACTCTCGAACCGCTCGAGCAACGTGGGGACATCATCCGGCAACGGTTCGGATGATGTCTTCGTAACCGCGTCGTACTTCGTTCTCTCTTCGTCAGTAAGCGTCGGCAACGAGGCAAAAGCTTGCCAATAAATGACTGCTGCGTTGGGTGCAGCAGGTGGGCCACCCATCGGTCCCGGTTCGGCCGACCAGGCTTCTGCCAAGCCGAAGGCCGTGACGCTCACCATCACAAGGAACATCCGTCGTTGCTGCCTGATCATGGAAACTCCTCGAGAAGGAAGGGTCGTCGGCCGGGAGAAGAGAGAGCCATTTGTTCGCCATGGACCTGCAACAGCGAGTCCAAAGATTCATTCGATCGTGCGAACGCAATCGCGTACGCTCGCAACGTTGGCCGAGCCAACTCCAAATCGCCGCCGCCGCTCTGGCGTTCCGCGACCGATCGATCGGGACCAGGAGTTTCGCTCGCGCGGAATCCAAACCACAAAACACCGATCGACACCGCCGTCGCAACGATGCCGCCCACGAGCCACCGCCACGCAACCATGCAACGGCCAGGTATAACATCACGACTCGGCCCTGCAAGATCGATCGCCGACATCGTCTTGGCGATCAAACGATCCTGAATCGCATTCAGTTCTTCCGCGCGGGGTGACAGCCGAGAAAGGTCATCGGCCAGCGATACCAATTGCTGCCGGCGGGCCGCGCAGCCTGGGCATTCGGTCAGATGCTGCCGAAGTGCCGCGGCTTCACTTTCAGGCAGAGCCTCTGCGGCGAGCCAACTGAGTTGCGTCTGCCAAGCGTCGCAGGATTCTGGCTTGTCGGTCACGCGTAGGTTCCTTTCCGAATAGCCGCCGCGGATTCAGGCCACGAATCCAGCGAACGGCGATGGAAGCCGTCGATGGAATCGTCGAAAGCCATGCGGTTCATCAATCGCTTGCTTGTGATTCCCCGTGATCGTCAAAAAGGTTCACCGCGAATCGAGCGCGGCGCAACTTTTCCAGAGCATGATGGAGACGGGATTTCACGGTGCCGAGCGGACAATCAATCAGGGTGGCAATTTCTTCCAGAGTTGCTCCCGCGAGGAAACGGAGCTCCAAAATCACTCGATGCTGATCTGAAAGTTCGTGCAGCAGATGACGCAGCCGTTCCGCGTCTTCGGATTGTTGCGCCTGTTTTTCTGGTGACAGGGCCGCAGACGCTCGAGGGTTCGCACACTCGACGTCGTCGCTCGACGGCAACGGCCGTGGCTTGCGGCGAGACTTCAGAAAGCGATGTCGCAAGATCCCGAAGAGCCAGGTTGTGATTTGGCAGCGGCCATCGAAACGTGAAAGCGATTTCCAGGCTTCGACGAACGTTTCTTGGGCCAGGTCTTCGGCCTCGTGTTCGTCACGACAAAGCGCCCGGGCACTCAGCCACATGGTCTTCGCGTGCAACCCCACGATCCGCGCAAACGCCCGCGAATCGCCGGCTTGGGCGAGCTGCAGGTCGTCAGGGGCGTCCGAGGAGTTCGAGGTCACCATGCCGTGATTCCCCGATTTCGCGAGAAAGGTTCAAAGGATAGCGGACTGTGGAACACAGCTTGCCGTCGCAGGCGTTCTCTCGCCGATTCATGGGCGGCGTGGATGCTCCTTCGTAAAACGTTGACGTTTTTTCGCAGGCGTTCGCCGGCGGGCCTGCCGCCGTTACGCTACGTGGCATGACGCATGACCCGCCTGCAAAATCGCTCGATACGAAGCTCGCTAGGATTCTCGCCGATCCGGCGTGTAGCGACTTCATTCTCGCAGACGCCAAGGACGCCGACATGGCTTTTGGATTGGCGTCGGCGGGCCTCGCGCCGGGTGGCGTGCCAGGACAGGGGCCGTTTCGGAGTATCCACGACTACCGCGAGAGCATCCGCGAGATCGTGGCTGACGGGCTCGTGGACATCATGCTCATGAGCGCGAGCACGTGCGAGGTCCTCGCGATCGATGAGCGGCTTTTCGCTACGAGCCCCGTGACACCGGCCGTGCGGATGAACGACACGACCGATATCTGGCTGGCCTCGGGCACCGGGGGCTACGGTCGCCAGCCAGCACTCCCCTTCGCCACTGCCACCATCGCGCAGGCTCGTTGGGGATCAGTCGTCCACCCGCTCGGCGCGGCGGCCGACGGGCCATACCCAGGAGCAAACCTCGGCCTGTTTTCTGTCACCCTCAACGACGCCGCCGCGCTCGACCGCGACATGCTCGCCGCGTATCACGCGTTTCGGATCGAGGCCGAGCGGGAAGGTTTTCAGCACTTCCTCGAGATATTCTATCCCAACACCCCCGGTGCCGTGCCGGGCAAGCCGGTCGATGCGAGCCCTGGAAACGTCGCCCGGTTTCTCGCAGACCACGCTGTGCGGGCGCTCGCGGGCGTGCCACGAAGAGGTCGGCCCGTGTTCCTCAAAATTCCCTATCTCGGCCCCGAGGTGACAGAGCAACTCGCGGCCTACGACCGGTCGCTCATCGTTGGCGTGCTCGGCGGCGGCGCGGGGACCACCCACGACGCATTCGCACTTCTGGCCGACGCCAAGCGCCACGGCGCCCGCGTGGCCCTCTTTGGTCGCAAGATCAATGCGGCTGAGCACCAGCCCACGTTCGTGCGGCACCTCCGTCTCGTGGCCGACGGCGACCTCGCCGCCGCCGAAGGCGTGCGGGCCTACCATGCGGCACTTGAAAAACTTGGCATCCGTCCGCACCGCAATCTCGACGACGATCTGGCTCGGTCGGATCTCGCCCAGGCCTACAGCGGGTGACAAAACACAGATCGTTGATTGTGCCGAGAAGTCGACCACGGTCCCCTGCGCTCCCGGTGGCGTGGGCGGCTTGCTCGAGGTGAGCAGCGGAGAGCGACCAACGGTATCGACTGCCCTTGCAGGACTTTGCTTTGAATCGTTTTATCGCCGAAGGTCGATCACACCGACGGCCAGGCGACGGTCGGTGAAATAAGGATCGCCGCCGCCGTTGGTGCCCTCGGGGGCCACGTGGAACTGATCGACCCAGTAGTAGCCGTCGAGGGCGTTTGCCGAGATCGAATCAACGAGCAGTTTGTCACGCTCCTTGTCGATGGCCGGCGCGATCCTGTGGGTAAAGCCACCGGTCGTTCGGCTGATCTCAACGCGCTCGTCGAAGGTCGCCGCACCGAGCCAGAGCGGCCTGCCCTGGGTGTCGATCTCGCGGGATCGCCAGAACCGGACATGATGCCGCTGGTTCGGACTTTGACCGACCGGCTGCTCGAAGGCGGCGTCTTGCTTGCGGCCCCAGACATACAGGTCGCTGACCGGGGCGTGAGCGTACGGCTTGTCGAGCACACAGTCGGCTGCAATCCGCATGGAGGTCTCGAGTGTGATCGGATCGGCCACGTACCAGCCCGCGAGCGCGAGGGTTCGGTGCAGATCCTTTTCGGTTCCGATGAAGGCCACGTTCATGGCATCGCCCTGGTGCCCCTGGGCGGTCGTTGCGTGCTTTGGCGATCGAGTCAGCGCCGGGTGCCCCGTGACCTTGCCGGTCGGGGTTTCATTGGGCAGGTCTTGGCCGCACACACACAGCGGTATGACCACGGCGGCGAGCGCGACAACAACACCCGCCGTGAAAGCCAAACCATCAAACGCCTTGGCGTGATGGTGGTGAAACCCCAGTGCAGTCATCATGCGTGGTCGGCTCCGGGAGACAGCCAGGGGACGGTATATGACCACCTGGGGAGCACTCAAGGCCGACTCGGCCCTGGAAAGGGGCGAAAGACCGGAAAAGGAAGGGGGGGCCGGTCCGAGCACCGCTATGAAAACTACCCCAAGCAGGATTCGAACCTGCGACCTCGGCTTTAGGAAAGCCACGCTCTATCCAGCTGAGCTATGGGGACCCACCACAGGCGTCACGCCAACAGGGGGTCGGGATTTCTCGGGCTCTGGCTCTGGGCTTCCTTCATGGCCGAACGAAAGAATCCATGCATGTCGTGGGCTACCGTAACCACGGAGTCCTTTCCCTTCACGAGGAGACATGCCATGACGACGGAAACCATTCTTGCCCTTGATCTGGGTCGCTTCAACAGTGTTCTGTGCTGGTACGACCCTGTGACTCGCGTGGCTGAGTACCGCACGGTTCGATCGACCCCTGAGGATCTCGAGCGAGCACTCGTTCACGAACCTGTTGGTATGGTTGTCTTTGAAGCCTGCTCTCAGGCTGGCTGGGTTCACGATCTGTGCGAGTCGCATGGTCTCACGTCGCTCGTTGCCAGCACCACTGGCAACGCGTGGCAGTGGAAGAACGTCAAGCGGAAGACCGATCGTGACGACGCGCTCAAGCTGGCACGCCTCGCAGCGGTGGGTGAGATCGACCCGGTGTTGATACCTGACCGCGTAAGCCGGCAGTGGAAGTCCCTCATCGGTTTGCGGAAACGGATCGTGTCCGAACGGGTCCGTTGCCAGAACCGCATCCGCAGTCTGCTGGTTTCCCAGGGGCTCTCGTCACCACGTGGGTTCAGTGCCTGGACGGAGGCCGGAGTCAGGGGTCTTGCCACGCTCGCCCTCCCGCTTGCCGAGTGCGGTCCGGATCAGCTTTGGCGAGGTGAGTTGATGATCATGCTTGAGCGGTATCGTTTCTTGGAGGAACAGATTCGTGGCATCGAGTCACGGCTCGACGCCATCGCCAAGTGCGATCCACGCATAGCCCTACTCGTGTCGATCCCTGGCGTTGGGGTGCGGACTGCGGAAGTGATCGTAGCGCACCTTCCCGAGGCCAAGCGGTTTCGGAGTGCGGATGAGGTCAGTGCCTACGCTGGCCTGGTGCCGCGACAGTTTCAGAGTGGTGAGACAGACCGCCGGGGTCGGATCACCCGTCGTGGCCCGGGGCTCTTGCGCGCAGCGATGGTGGAATGTGCGTGGTGCAGTCTGCGTTACAACGCCTGGGCACGTGATGTCTGGCTACGCCTTCAATCCAACGGGCTTTCCAAGAAGAAGGCGATCATCGCCCTCGCTCGCAAGTTACTCGTCCGAGCGTGGGCGATTCTCCGAAGCGGCAAGCCGTGGAGTATCACCGATATGCAAGCAGCCTGACCGAGACCGTATCCGAACATCGGGTGGAGTATGGATCTGAGGACTGTCCGAGTGACCACGAAACTTTTTCGAGCGGAGCTGCACACCTGCTGCCTCTCACGCTGTCCTGAACGAATGTGGCCTCGGGCTTCGTATGTGATCCTTGCGACCGGGGCAGGTCCCCGAGATCGCGAATAGTCGACTGAGCCCGGTTCCTACCACCACCCCGATCCGTTCGGCATCAGGCATCCCAAGAGTGAGGAATGCAAGGAGAGGAGGAGATCATGAACTGACTTGACGCGCCCACGACATCATAGTCGAAAAAGTTGAGCAGCTCGCAGCCAAAAGACTCACCATACCGCAGGACGCTATCGCGAGTCTGCTCCAACGCCTGGTTCAAGTAAGCCGCTTCGCGGCAGGGTGATTCCGGCTCGTTGATTGTAGCCGAGGCCCTGCGTTTCTTCACGGGTGGAGGGGCCGCCCGTTC
>JBGTGN010000119.1:0-21719 GCA_041746715.1 Pirellulales bacterium
GACGGCATCGGTGGCTCGGCCGCCGCTGACGCATGGCCCACGGGCCCCACCGCCTGCGGCACGGGCTGAACCGCCAGCGGAAGGCCCAGGCACACCGCGATGGCATTGGCTGCTTCGGCGGCAGTCTGGTAGCGCTTGGCCGGATCTGTGGCCATGAGATAGCCCACCAGCGTCGCCATCTCGGGTGACACCTGCGGTGGTCCGAGGGGCTTCGGCCCTTCGAAGGCCGCTCGTCGGAGCGTCTTATCGGCATCGCTCTCCTGGCAGGGCGGCGTTCCAGATACGAGCGCGTAGAGGATCGCGCCGATCGAGTAGACATCAGCCCGCTGATCCGAGACAGCTTCGGGATGCAGCAACTCGGGGGCTACAAAGGCGGCCCTTCGACCGAGCCGTTGCATGTCGTCATCGGTTCGCCATGGACGTAGCGGCACGCGGTGTGGATCGCCCACGAGTGGAAACTGCAAGAGCCGTACGCGGCCGATCCGTTCGCCTCCCCCGGGCGCGGGCTCCCGAACGAGCGTGTCGAGCGAGAGCCCACCATGCACGGCCCCGCGAGTGTGGAGATCGGCGACGGCCTTGGCGACTTGAGCCACGAGGACACCTGCCTGCGTGGCTGGCATCGGCCCTGATCGCTCGAGCTCATCGGCGAGGGTTGTTCCCGTGACCACCTCACACACGATGAACCGACTCCCACGATCCTGCTCGAGGCTCCACGTTCGGCTGAGCATGGGGTCGGTTACGCTATTCGCCGCCGTCGTGCGCTGCACGATTTCGGTCCAGATGTGGAGTCGCTTGTACTGCTTGGCATTCAGGAGGACGACGACCACGATCCTGCCAGACGGCTCGTGACGTCCTGTGAAAATGAGCTCGTCCCCCACGCGGTCATGCCGTTCGAGGAGCCGGTAGTCGCCGAGGAAAAAGGGTCCGAGGTTCCCCCGCGAAAGTCGTTTGGCCTGCCACCTCGTCAGCACGCCACGGCCCAGGAGCCAGTGGGCAATATGCATGGCGTCGTGGCCGCCGCAGGCCGCCGGGTTGGCGTCGTGCTCTGCGCGAAGCGCCGCCAAGGCACCGCTCTCCACCAATCCACTACGGGCGAGGAGATCCCAGAATTCGGTGACGGTGGGGATGGACATCGCGGCTACCTGACCCATGATCCTAGCGGCTTTCCAATCGCCCGCCGACAGGGCTTTTCTTGAGCGGATTGCAGCGGCACCGCTATCATCGGTGATTCGCCCAATTCCCGGCAGGAGGCCCTGGCACCCGTGCAAGGAACCGACGCTACCAGCATCTATTTTAATCGGGCCGCCGACGAGCTCGACCTCTCGCCCAGCATGCGAACGCTCCTCCAGACGCCCAAGCGGGAGGTGCGGGTCAAGATCTCGATCGAGCGGGACTCCGGCGAGCTAGTCACCTTCGTTGGCTATCGGGTGCAGCACAACGACGCCCGCGGTCCCTTCAAGGGAGGCCTTCGGTACCACCCCCAGGTCGATCTTGACCATGTCCGTTCCCTCGCGGCGCTCATGACCTGGAAGACCGCCGTGGTCGATATTCCCTACGGCGGTGCCAAAGGGGGCGTGGCCATCACGCCGGCAAGTTGTTCAACCCGTGAGCTCGAGCGGGTGACGCGCCGGTTCGTCGATGCCATGCACGATCTCTTCGGTCCCGATGTCGATATCCCGGCTCCCGACATGGGCACCAACGCCGACATGATGGCCTGGATCATGAATCAGTACGGCAAGTATCACGGTTTCTCGCCGGCCTGCGTGACCGGCAAGCCCGTCGAGTATCACGGCATTCCTGGACGCGAGGAGGCGACCGGCCGCGGCGTTGGAGCACTCACGCTCAAATTGCTCGGCCGGCTCGGCCGCCGCATTCCCGGCACCCGCATCGCCCTCCAGGGCTTCGGGAATGTCGGCACCCACGCTGCCAAGTATCTCCATGACGCGGAGTGCCGCATCGTCGCGGTGGGCGATGCCTCATCGGCCTTCCATAATCCTGGGGGGTTCGATGTTCTCACACTCCTTCGGCATGCGCGAGCCAACGGCGGACGGCTGGCAGGCCTCGAGAGGGGCGACGCGATCACCAGCGCAGAACTGCTCGCGTGCGACTGCGATGTGCTCATCCCCGCGGCGCTCGGAGGCGTGATCACGGCAGCGAATGCCGACACGATCCGCGCCCCGATCATCATCGAGGCGGCCAATGAGCCGGTCGATCCCGAGGCCGATGCCATGTTCTCTGCGCGAGGCACGATCGTGCTGCCAGACATTCTCGCCAACGCAGGTGGCGTGACGGCGAGCTGGTTTGAGTGGGTTCAGAATCGCCAGCACTACCAGTGGGGCATTAACCGCGTCCGTCAGGAGCTCGATCGCATTCTCGGCGAGGCCTTTGAGCAGGTCTGGCAACTCTCGCAATCACGCGAAGTCTCGCTCCGCACTGCCGCCTACATGCTTGGCGTGGGACGGGTTGCAAGAGCAACCGTCCTGGGCGGGGTTGCCTGATAACCTTTCCAAAACGTCCTGTCGCACGATCGTCCCGTGCCCAAGAGGCTGCCAATGATGAACCGCTTCATCGTCGCTCTGTTCGTCCTTGGAGTCTGCGGCACGGTGCCTTGTTCCGCCGATGATGCCACCAATACAACCACTCGGGAGCGTCCCAACATCATCGTGATCATGGCCGACGACCTGGGCTACGGTGACGTTTCATGTTTCGGCGGCACGGTCTTCAAGACGCCCTCGATCGACCGAATGGCTTCAGAAGGGCAGCGGTTTACCAGCGGCTATTGCTCAGCCTCAACGTGTACGCCCACCCGCTACTCGTTTCTCACTGGCACATACGCCTTCCGAGCGAAGGGCACGGGCATCGCGCCGCCGAACGGGCCAGCCATCATCCGCCCGGGCACAACCACCCTCCCCACGCTGCTCCAAGACACGGGCTACCGAACGGCCGTCATCGGCAAGTGGCACCTCGGGCTGGGCGACAAACGCCCAGACTGGAATGGCAGGCTCGCCCCTGGCCCGCTCGAAATTGGCTTCGACGAGTGCTTCCTCCTGCCCACGACCAACGACCGCGTGCCGCAGGTTTATGTCGAGGGGCATCGGGTTCTCAACCTTGACCCTGCCGATCCGCTCATCGTGAGCGACACACCGATCGCACCGGATGAGCCGACGGGCACTTCCCACCGCGACTCTCTGAGGATGAACTGGTCGCACGGCCACAACGGCACGATCCATAACGGGGTCAGCCGAATCGGGTTTTACACCGGAGGCACCGCCGCACGATTCCGCGACGAAGACCTCGCCGACGCCTGGGTCGAGCAATCCAAGGCCTTCATCGCAGCAAACGCCGACAAAGATCGGGGCAAGAACCAGAACAAGAACCGGCCATTTTTTCTCTTCTTCGCCTCCCACGACAACCACGTGCCTCGGATGCCGCACGAGCGATTCCAGGGGAAGAGCGGAACCGGGCTTCGCGGTGACGCGGTGCTCGAGCTTGACTGGTGCGTCGGCGAGATCATGGCCACACTCGACGAACATGACCTCACGAACAACACGCTCGTGATCTTCTGCTCGGACAACGGCCCTGTCCTCGACGATGGCTATGACGACGGCGCCCTCACCGAGCTCGGCGACCATGATCCGTCGGGCCCCTTCAGCGGTGGCAAATACACGGTCTTCGAGGGGGGCACCCGCACGCCCTTCATCACCCGTTGGCCTGGCCGCATCCCGGTGGGTGACTCCGAAGAGATCGTCTCCACGATCGACCTTGCCGCTTCCCTGGCCTCGCTCGCCGACGTGCCGATCCCAGGCGATGCCTGCCTCGACAGTCTTGATGTTCTTCCCGCGCTCCTCGGAGAGCCAGGTGCCCGCGGTCGAACCGATCTCCTCCAACAAGACAACGGCGCCAAGGGGCCGGAGGGCAACTTCGGTCTTCGGTCGGGTGACTGGAAACTCATCCGGCTGATGAAAGCCCACGGTGGACAAGCCATGGTCTCGAAGAAGCCGATCCCAAAGCCCACGAAGCGACACTCGCTCTATTACCTTCCAGATGACCCTGGGGAGCGAAATGATGTCAGTGAACAGCATTCCGAAAAGACAGCCGAGCTGATCCAACGGCTCGACGCAATCCTTGCGGATGGCCGCACGCGCCCGTAGCCCGTGTGCAGCAGGCCAGGAAATCCAGCGGGGAATCCCAGGATCAAGAACGTCGGCTACGGCCGATACCACGTGCCGCGAAGCCAGTCGGCAAGAAGGCCGATCTGCTCGTCGGTCAGAGGTGGGATTCCGCCCTCGACGGCTTTCCCAAAGCTCGGCATCCGGTCGTTTGAGTCGCCATAAAACCGTTCATGGGCTGGGTTGGTGATGATTCCCACGAGCCATTCGCGGCTTCCCCAGCCGGTGAGATCACAGGCGGTTCCCAGGTCTGTGTCGTTGTCGCCGAAGCGATGGCAGGCACCACACCGCTCGTCGCTGGCGATGAGGTCACGGCCGTGGGCAATCGTCGCGGGTGGCGTCTTCGACTCGCCACGTCCGGCCTCGGCGGCCATCGCGGCAATGACGGCCTCGATGTCGGCGGGCTTCCAGATGTCGGCGTCTTGAAGATCGTCTTTCACAAACGACACCATGTCGCCGTCCTTGTGCGCCGTGTTGCCGAAGTAGGCCGGGCCCGCGACCTGCGCAGGATCGAGAAGCCCTGTGACCCACGCGGCGGTGCCGAAGCCATGAAGATTCGGTGCCGATGCCTTCGCCACATTCGCACCAGCATCGGATGAAGACGGATCGACATACGAGTGGCAGCTTGCACAGTGCTGGGCAAAGAGCCGCGGCCCCTGCGAGAGCGGGTCGTTGCGAACCAGCTCAAGCGCACCGCCAGGCGGTATCCGTTCGGGCCTGCCTGCCAGTTCCGCCGCCCGCTCGGCATCGGCCCGAGCCGCCCTCGCCGCCGCGAGGAATGCCTCGGATCGGCGAAGCTTTTCAACCTCGGGGAACTGCCTCGCGATCGCCGAAGCCTTCTTGGCATCGCCACCAACGGCCGCAAGCAGCTTCTCTTCGTCGCCATCGGTTTCTTCGAGGAGCCGCGTGGCTTCGGCGAGCTTTGATTTGTCGGTCCAGAGAGCAGCGTAGTCCTCGTCGAGGGCCAGCCCCGTGAGCATCGCCACGCCGGCAAAGAGGCCGAGCGTGAAGGCGACGTTGAACCGATGACCGAGTTTCCAGTTGCCGAGGATCGGCATCAGGAACATGACGCCCATGACGAGCCCTGGCACCACGATGGCCCCGAGGAACTCGCCGGTGGCTCCCCATCCCTCGAACACCTTCAGGAACTGAAACAGGAAGAGGAAGTACCACTCGGGTCGCGCCGCGGCATAGGGCTGTGACGGGTCGGCCGGAGCACCGAGCTCAGCGCCAAGCTCACCCGTCGCGACATCGCCGCCGGCGAGCATTGTTCGCACCGCCGGCACGAGGATGACACCGAGTATGACCGCCATCACGGCGAGCATCGCGACCGCGTCCTTCAAGAGCTGGTCGGGCCAGAACATTCCATCGGGCTTCGTGATGGGCTGCTTGGCATGAAGACCATGGCGACGAAAGAGCGCGAGATGCACCACCAAAAAAAGCACGAGCGTGGCCGGCAGAAAACCGGCATGGAGCGCGAAGAATCGTGTGAGCGTGTGATGGCCGTAGTCGGGGCCACCCAGGATGAGCTGCTGGAGCTGCGGGCCCACGAAGGGCACGATCCCGGCGAGATTCGTGGCCACCCGCGTGGCCCAGTAGCCCTTCTGGTCCCACGGCAGGAGATAGCCTGTCAGCGCCATGCCCAGCACAAGCATCATGAGGACGAGCCCGAGCCAGAAGTTGACTTCCCGCGGGGCCTTATACGCACCATCGATCACAACCTGAAGCAAGTGGAGCGCCAGCAGGATCACCATGGCCTGGGCCATAAAATGGTGGATGCCTCGGAGCAGCCACCCACCGGCCATCTCATGCTGGATGTACCAGACGCTCTCCCAGGCGGTTTGGCCACTCGCCGAATAACTTGCCCAGAGGAAGAGCCCGGTGACCACCTGCGTCATGAAGGCGAAGACGAGCGTGCTGCCCCAGACATACCGCCAGCGGGCACCGCCTGGCACCCGCTCGAAGAGCGCCTCATGGAGGAGGGCCCGCCAGCCGGTTCGGTCATCGAGAAAATTTCCAAACCGCTTGATGATCCCGTGCCGTGGGCTCGAGTCGTGAGTTTTCATGTACCCGCCACCTTCTCAGCGATACCGGCACGAAACGTCCCCCACTTCACGGCCACTTGACCGTTTTCGCCGACGCGGCACTCGAGGGAATCCATCGGCCGGGGCGACGGGCTCGGCTCGACGATCCCACCATCGAGTGTGAAGGAGCTGTTGTGGCAGGGGCAGCGAAAGGATCGGCTGCCCGGCTCGAGATCGATGAAGCAGCCGGCATGCGGACAGGTGGCCGTGAGCGCCTCGACCTCCTGCGAGCCCTTCTGGCGTCGCAGATAGACGGCGCCAATCGGCTCGCGGGGAAACCCCGTCCAGGCATCAACGCGCTCCGCCACGATCGCAAACTGCCGAGGCACGCCGTCATCAGGAATGGCCGAGAGGTCGGTGACCGGAAGGAACGTGGCCGCGGCTGATGTCCGTCGGAGCGGGTCGAGGAATGTGCAGACGCCTGCCGCCACGGGCACGAGCGTCGCGAGGCCGCCACACGCGATGGCCGTGGCCTTCGCAAGAAAGTCTCGTCGCGAGTCGTCCTTGGCCGGCGCGTGCGTGTCTGGCTTCATGCCCTTCTCTCGTGTCGTAACTAGGGAGCGAGTTAGGTTGCGGCCGCGCATGCAGCCCAGGCCTCGTCGATCGCCTCGTGAACCCGCGTCTTCGCCACATCAAGTGGCCCTGCGACGATCGCGCCCGCGGCCGCCTTGTGGCCACCACCACCAAACCGACCGGCCAGTTCGCTACAGTCGATGGGACCGCGGCTTCGGAAGCTCATCTTGATGCGACCATCGGGCAGCTCGATGAGAATCGCCGCGGCCTCCGTCCCCTTCACGGCGAGCGTGAGGTTGATGAGGTCTTCGGTGTCTGCGGGAACCGCCCCGACTTCCTTGATGTCTTTCTGAAGCACTTCGGAGAAGATCACACGGCCATCGTGGGTCGTGGTCGCACCAGCCAGCACGCGGCCCACGAGCCGGAGTCGCGCGAGCGTATCCTGCTCGAAGAGCTCTCGGTAGGTGACGGTTGGGTTCGCACCGGCATCGACGAGCCTGGCCGCGATCCGAAAGCTCTCACCCGACACCGACGGAAAACGAAACCCACCGGTGTCGGTGGAAAGCCCGGCGTAAATGGGCGTCGCGATCGCTTCCGTGAGGGGCACCCGCAGCCGCAGGCCGATCTCGTAGACGATCCGAGCGGTCGCCTCGGCGGAGGTGTCTTTAAACCAGAGGTCGCAGATGTCGTCTTGGCTTACATGGTGATCGACGACAAGCACACGGTCTCGCATCTTCTTGGCGACATCCGCCATCGCCCCGAGCTGCGCCCAGGCGCTCGTGTCGAGCACGACGAGCAGGTCGCGATCGGCGATCAGATCAGACGGCTTCACGCCGCCGGCAAGGCTCTCGATCTTTCTGGTCGGATCGATCCAAGCCAGGTTCTCCGGGGTTTCCTGGGCGTTCACGATCCGAACATGCTTGCCGCGGCCTTCGAGAATGCCGGCGAGCCCGAGCTCACTGCCAAGCGCGTCACAGTCGGGACGAACATGGCTCGTGAGCACGAATCGCTCACGACTCTCGAGAAGATCAAGCAGGCTGGCCCAGTCAAGTCGCATCACAGCTCCCGTTCAAACACCGCAGCGACCTCGGCAGCCCGGACCACGTCGGCGGCCAACTGAACGGCGAGATCGTCTGCTGAAGGAAAGCGGCGAGTGTCCCGCAGTCGCGCGAGGAAGTCAACGTCGAGCACACGTCCGTAGCAGTCGCCGGAGTACCCGACGAGGTGAACCTCCACACCCGATGCCCCCACACCGAATGTCGGTGCGGGCCCCACATTCACGGCCGCGGCGTACCAATGCCGCGTGGGACCGTCGTCCCGGATCGATGCCCTCGCGGCATAGACACCTACGGCAGGGAGGAGCGTGGCCACTCGCCCGAGGTTCGCGGTTGGGAACCCGAGCTGCCTGCCCCGGCGAGCCCCTTCTATGACGAGACCTGAGGCGCGGTGCGGCGCCGTGGCAAGGGCTGCTGCCGCAGCGACATCACCGGCGGCCACGAGGGCTCGAAGCCGCGAGCTCGAAACCGGCTCCCCTCCAACCACCACCGGCGAAACGACTTCGACGATCCCGCCATCGGCTCCTGCGAGCTGCGTGAGCAGGTGGACGTCACCAGCCCGTCGAGCGCCAAATCGAAAATCCTCGCCCTCGACAAACGCCACACCGCCGAGGCGGCCTCGGAGAATCTCTCGGTAGAACATCTCCGCAGGCAGCGCCACGAGCGACGCATCCGCCGGCTGCACAAGGACGGCGTCGAGCCCGAGCAAGAGGAGCAGCTCAGCTCGCCGCGCCGGCGTGGTGAGCGGCACGGGCGCGGCGTCTGGCCGCACAATGCTCGCAGGGTGGGGGTCGAACGTGAGGGCGATCGCAGGCACTCCCTCGCGAGTGGCTACCTCCCGCAGCCGCCTGGCGATCGCGGCATGACCGAGGTGTACCCCATCAAAATTGCCAACCGCCACCGCGGCCCTGGCGAGAGGCGGTCCACACGATGGCGATCCAAAGACAAGCGGGGCGGGGAGCGGCACGGCGTCAGGCTTGGCTGGTTCGTTCAGAATATGAAAACAGAAGTGTAGCTCACCGAAGGTATCATGAAGGACCACACCGCTTGAGAGACCGCCCTTTGGATCACGAGCACGAGCACGACGAACGTCAGCAATGGCTCTCCCCCGACATGTCGGGCCGGCTGGCGGCCATCGACATCGGCTCGAATAGCGTGCGGCTCTTCGTGGCCGAGGCGTTGCGTGGGGGCACCTACCGCATCCTCGATGAGGAGCGGGAACCGACGCGTCTCGGCCGAAGCGTTTCCTCGGAAGGCCGGCTCGACGATGAATCAATGGACCGCACCGTTGCCGCGCTCAAGACCTTCAAGGAGATTGCCGCGGGCTATCAGGTGACAGCCCTTCGCACGATAGCCACCTGTGCCGTCCGCGAGAGCCGCAACGGCCCGGAGTTTTGCCGCCGCGTCCGCGAGGAGGTAGGCCTTGAGGTCGAGGTGATCTCCGGGGAACGCGAGGCACGATTGGCCTTCGCGAGCGTGCAGCATGCCTTTGATCTGACGAACCGCAATGTGATCGTGGCCGACATCGGCGGTGGGAGCACCGAGATCGTGTTTGCCACCGGCAACCTCATCGAGTCGATCTTTTCGACCCCGCTCGGTGCCGTCCGGCTCACGGAGCAATGCGGCCTTGGCGAAGCCGCCGATGCTGCCGATTTCCAGCGGGGCCTTGGCGAGCTCGACGAAGCGATTGCAAGCGTTCTCAAGAAGCAAACGACGCGGCCTCTTTTCGCGCCGCACTTCCTTGTGGGCTGCGGCGGAACGTTCACCACGCTCGCCGAGCTCGTCATGGCGTCGAAGCGGGACGCCGATGTGCCCGTGGCGGGCTATCGTGTTTCGCATGCGGAGCTTCGACATCTCCTCGAACGGCTCACGAAAATGCCGCTGCGTGCTCGACGCAGCATGGCGGGCATGACGCCCGATCGAGCCGACATCATCA
Organism: Pirellulales bacterium; assembly: GCA_041746715.1. GTDB lineage: Bacteria > Planctomycetota > Planctomycetia > Pirellulales > UBA1268 > QWPN01. The sequence continues at coordinate 9,758 of JBGTGN010000119.1, forward strand.
TCGCGGGCCTCTCAATCGTAGACGCGCTTATGAAGCGGTTCCGGGTGAACACGCTCGCTGTGCATACGCGTGGCGTTCGTGATGGGCTCGTCCGGGAAATGATCGACGAGGTCGAGGTGCCGTCGCCGACGGGTGACGAGGCGGCCCAGCGGGAATCCGCCATTGAACGACTTGCGGCGGCGTGTTCCGGCGAGCTTGAGCACGGCCGAGCCGTCGCAACCCTCGCGGGACGCATCTTTGAACAGCTCGCCGAACCACTCGAACTGCCGCCTGGCGACCGCCTCTTGCTCGAGTGCGCTGCGCGGCTCCAAGACGTCGGCTATGTGATCAATTACGACCAGCATCACAAGCACAGCTACCACCTCATTCGCAATAGCCGCCTGCCGGGCTTGCGGCCGCATGACGTCGAGCTCGTGGCCAACGTGGCCCGGTACCATCGCGGCGCCCTTCCCAAAAGAAAACACAAGAACCTCACCCGGCTCTCGTCCGACGACCAGCGGCGAGTGCAGCGGCTTGCGGGTATCCTCCGGCTGGCCGGTGGCCTCGATCGCAGCCGCACCCCGCAGGTGCGAGACGTGCGACTCACGATCGATGACGGCGGAATTCGGCTCGACGCGGTTGCCGATCAGGAGCCCCAAACCGACATCTGGGGTGCCCAGCGTCGCACCGAGCTTTTTGAGAAGGCGTTTGGCATGCCGGTGGAGGTTGGTTGGGCCGCGAAAGCCAAAACCCCCGTTGACTGAGCGTTCGCTTCGACACACTCCTGATGGCGTGGCCTTATAACCGTTGCCATTCATACGGCTTGTCCAATCTCAGGCAGGCCGAAGCCTCCGGTGTTTCGACGACGATAAAGATTTTGTCGATAGCCCGCCGACGCGCCTCCTCCACGCTCGAAGCACTCATGCACATCACCTCGCTCGTTCGTTGCCTGATTCTCGGCAGTATCCTTGCAGCCGCCGCCTCCACGGCTGACGCATCCGGTGGCCGTTGGTTCCGCGGGGCTCGATCGCCGGCCTCAACCGGCACGCCACGGAACCAGGCTCCGTACCAGCCAGGGGCGAGCCCATACAAGACGGCCCAGGGAACACGGCCCAAATATTTCGTGCCCCCAACGATCCCACGCACGCCCACCTGGAACACCTATGGCACACCCCCAGGGTACGTGCCCGGTGACTGGCCGACCTACGCTCCCTTCGGCTTCGGTGGGTACCGCTTCCCTGCGGTCGGCAATCAGGCCTACCGGTAAGGTTGAGGCTGGCTCACGTGCCGGGAGTCGCAAGGCATTGACCGGCCGATCCTTGCGAGGGCCAGGCATGATCAGTTTGGGGTTCGATGAATCGTTCGCTGCTTTCGGTACTGCAGCGGCGTGACGCCCATTTCGCGTTTGAAAACCTCGGTCATCCGGGTGTTGCAAGTGAAGCCGGCCCGACGGGCGACCTCGTGAACCGAGCGGTTGCTGCTCGTCAGTTCTCGTTTGGCTTTTTCGAGCCGCACGCGGCGAATCTCCTCGGCCACGGTCCTCCGAAGCACGTCGGTAAATCGCTTCTGGAGGTTTCTCGGGCTCACGCAGAGTGTGGCAGCGACGTCCTCGACACCGATGCGGGTGTGGCATTGCTTGGCGATAAAGTCGTGGGCCGCCGCGACCATGGCGTCGTCGGCTGCGTAGAAGTCGGTCGACTCCCGGGCCACGACGCCGATGGGTGGCACGATGATGTGGATTGGTCCGGCAGGCGGAGCCCCGGTTCGGCGACCGAGGGGGGCTCGCCGCTTCTTTGCTCGCGCAGCTTCGGCTTCATCCATGAGGCTCTCGAGGAGGCGACCTGCCTCGTATCCGACGCGTTCAAAGCCAAGCTCCAAACTCGAGAGGGTGGGCCGCGAGGTCTCGCAGAGCTTTTCCTCGTTATGACAACCGATGAGCGCGACATCCTCAGGGACCCGCCAACCTCGTTCGAGCACCATCTGGGCGACCACCCGGGCAAAGTTGTCATTGCCAACAGCCACACCAACCGGCAGCCTCCACTCGTCCATCCAGGCACGCAGCCGCGCGAGGTTTTTTCGGTAGAGCGGCAGGGTATCGCCCCAGGTCTCGCTGAGGGTGATAAACGCAACGGGGCACCCTTCCGCCGCTGCCGCTGCCGTGAATCCGGCTGCTTGGAGTCGATAGGGCTGGCTGTCCATGCTGGCCATCAATGCAAGGCGGTGAAACCCGCGAGAGATGAGATGCTCGGCTCGCATACGGCCAGCGTGCTCGTAGTCAGGAAAGACGCCGGGGAGGACGTCCCTGGCGGGTGAGCCCGACATCACGTTAATCAGAGGGATTCCGGCGTCGGCGGTCGCATCGACAAGCCCGACGTGGGCGGGATTCACACGAGCCACAACTCCGTCGTAGGCAGGACGACGTCGGGGCGATGTGGTGATCGTTTCGACGATCCAGTCGTCGTGAACCGTGTGCCACTGCCGCTCATCGGCATAGCGCTTGAGCCCGGCGAATGTGTCCGTGTGGTGCTTGTAGAGCAGGTGGTAATCGAGCGCGATCCCGATCCGACGTGGTGTGGGCATACGCTCTCCGAACGCAAAACTCGTGTGCTCGATTCCGACCCGATCACAGGCTACCGAGGAACCCGGTGAACCTGAAAGCAAGGCATCAGAGGAGCGGAACTCCTCAGGCTTCATGATTGCCAAGTCCGAAGGTTGTTGTTCAAAAGCGCGAAAGTTTTGCCCAAAAGCGGGATTTTCGTGCGGTAGCCTTCTCACTGGACACTTCTGGGTGGCCTGGGCCGCCCAGTTCGACCACGTCGATTTCTCGAGAGGCCGTTCTATGAAGACTGTTGCTACCATCGTCCGTTTCACCCTCTTTGCCGCGGTGACCGTGGGCGCCGCAGGGATCTTTTTGGCCCCAGCTCGGGGAGCCGACCGCTACTGGAACGGCAACGGAACGATTGCCACAGGCACGTGGAACGACGCCAGCACAAATTGGCAGACGGCGTTTTCAGGAGGTTCCGCAACAACATTTACCACGGGCACCGACTCGGCCATTTTCAACGCCGACACAATCACTGGCGGCACGGTCACGCTGGGCCTCGCGAGGTCGGCTGCCGGGGTCACTTTCAATACCGGTGGACTCATCCTTGACGCCACCAATATCCTTACCATTGGTGCCGGCGGCATCACGCAGACTACCGCTGCAGGATCGCCCAACCAGATCGGTACTGGGGTGAATGGCACTGGAAATGTCACGCTCAGCGCCAGCCAGGCGTGGTTGAACCAATCAAATCACCAATTCACCAACCGCGACGGCCTCTTGGTTCTCGGCGCTCACACACTTACGTTCACTTCCACCGGTGGAGGAGGCATCACCGCGGCCAACACCACAAGCGACGCCGGCAGCATCATCGTGAGTGCGAATACGTCGGTCGGCATGTCTGGGAACAACACCTATTCCGGCACGACGACGATCAATGGCACGCTTACCGTCAACAGCTTTGGCAATTTCAATGCTCCCAGTGGCGTTGGCACAAAGATCAGCAACGTAGCCTCCAATCTCGTCCTTGATGGTGGGACGTTGCGGGTGCAGGTCAACAATGCAACCAGCGATCGACTCTTCACAGTGGGGGCAGGCGGTGCCACGTTTGAATCGATGCTCACCGGGGGCAACTCCGGCCGGATTCTCCTGACCGGCGCAACTGCCGTCACATACTCAGGCGTTGGGAATCGCACCATCACCATCGGTGGCACTTCGGATGATGCGGGAGGCAGTTCAATCGCCCGCGTCATCGGAGACGTCGGTGGCGGCAATGGCACCGTTGCGCTCGCCAATACCGGGGGTCACGCGTGGACCGTCAGTGGTACCAATACCTACACCGGTGGCACGACCGTGACGGCCGGGTCGCTCACGATGGGGAGCGCGAGTGCCCTCGGCTCCACGAGCGGCCAGCTTACGGTCAACGGTGGCACGCTAAACATGGCGACCAACAGTCTCACCGTCGGGAATCTCACCGGGACCGGCGGCACGATCAGCGGCACCTCGGGTGCCCGTATGCTGACGATCGGCCAGGGCGACAACGGCGGCGGCAACTTTCAGGGCACGATCGCAAACGGAGCCGCCGGCACCACGGCCCTGACGAAGACCGGTACTGGAACAATCACTCTCTCCGGCATCAACACCTACACTGGCGCGACGAATGTGAACGCCGGCACGCTCCTTGTGAACGGTGACCATACCGGCGGCGGCACCTACGCGGTTGGTGCGAACGGTACGCTCGGCGGTACCGGCTCGATCAGTGGCAGCGTCGCCTTCAATGGCACCTCACTCCTGAATATCGTCAATCTCGCCGACCCGCTCATCGTGGCAAATTCCGGAAATACCTTCGGCGCGGGCTTTGGGATCGACAACCTCATTGGGATCGACTGGGGCACGCTCGACCTCAACACGACCTACACGGCTCTCTCGACAAACCAGGTCTTCAGCGACTCTGATATCGAAAACTTCGGCTTTGCCAACCGCACGTCCGTGGGTGGTGGTCGTGAGGCGTACTTCACCAACGGCAGCCTCGCCTTCGTCGTGGTCCCCGAGCCGGCAACCATGGCGATGGTCGGCGCGGGCGTCGCGATCCTCGGCTTCTGTCTCGCCCGCCGTCGGAAGGCGAACAGGATTGGGACAGGCACTTTTGTTCCTTAGGGGACGCACTCCTCGAGTCCTGAGCCTCCAGGGCAGGGCATCGCCCTGAAAGAGCAGGGCCGTAATCACTCAGTCTCGGGGGTCCTGGGCTCCGGGAGGAAGAACCGAAGCCAAAGTGAAAGGACAGGCTACGGAGGAGTGAATCATGCCGCACGTCGAGGAGGTTCGAATGCCGCGGCCGTGCCCCCGGGGGTCGTCCCGGGGAACTGGCCCCGCTACTCTCAACAGGAATAGTGGCGGACACCGCTTTTCAGCCGTTTGCGTCCAAGCCTCCCGCTTGGCCAAGACGGGCTCCGGCCAAAAATCCGGGAGCTGTCGATGTCGGATCTTCTCGAAGTCACCGAATCGGGTCTCTACTGCGCGGCTGGCGACTTCTATGTTGATCCATGGCGACGCGTTGAGCGGGCTGTCATCACGCATGCCCACGCCGATCATGCCCGCCCGGGCTCGGGCCGCTATCTCTGTGCCGCCTCTGGAAAACCGGTTCTGCGCACACGGATGGGCGGTCGGGCCACGATCGATACACTCCGCTACGGCGAAACGACGTCGATTAACGGCGTGACGGTCTCACTCCATCCGGCCGGCCATGTGCTCGGATCGGCCCAGGTTCGCGTGGAGTATCGCGGAGAGACCTGGGTCGTCACCGGCGATTACAAGCTCGCGGCAGACCCGACGTGCGCCACATTCGAGGCAGTACCATGCGATGTCCTTGTGACCGAGAGCACGTTCGGGCTCCCGGTCTACCGCTGGCCTGACCCAAACATCGTGGCCTCGCAGATCAATGCCTGGTGGCGAGCCAACCGCGACGCGTGCCGCACGAGCGTGATCCTCGCCTACTCGCTCGGCAAGGCGCAGCGGATCGCGGCGATGGTCGATCCCGAGATCGGGCCGATCGTGGCCCACGGTGCCGTGATGAAGCTTGTCGATGCCTATCGGGCTTCGGGGGTTCGCCTTCCGTCGATCGACCGCGTACCGCCGCAAGCTCGTCGCGTCGGGGGCGGCCGGGCACTCGTGATCGCGCCGCCGAGCGTCGCCGACACCCCATGGCTCAAGATGTTTGGCGACTCGGAGGTGGCGATTGCGTCGGGCTGGATGACGGTGCGAGGCGTGCGACGACGCCGCGGCGTCGAGCAAGCCTTCATTCTTTCTGACCACGCCGACTTTCCCGGGCTGCTGTCCGCGATCGAGGCATCGCGGGCCAGTCGCGTCCTCGTCACCCATGGTTTTTCGGATGTGCTTTCCCGGTATCTCAGCGAGCGTGGCTTCGACGCGAAGCCGCTGGCGACGAGGTTTACCGGCGAAGCGGCCCCGGATGCGATCGACGTGGCCGGTGACGACATGCTGCGTGGTGACGACGATGGCGAGGCGGCACCGCCATGAAGGACTTTGCCAAGCTCTATTGGCAGCTCGATGCCACCCATCGAACGCACGAGAAAGTGGCCCGCCTTGCGAGCTATTTTCGTGCGGCCGACCATGCAGACGCTGCCTGTGCGATCCGCGTGCTCTGCGGAGCCAGGCAGCTTCGGGCGGTCTCGACGGCGCAGCTTCGCCAGTGGGTGGCCGAGGAGACGGGCCTACCTGGGTGGCTTGTCGAGGAATCGTACGCGCATGTCGGCGACCTCGCCGAGACGCTCGGCCTCCTCCTACCACACGCGACACCGACGGAAGGTGTCGCGGCGGAAGTCCGAGGCCTCGCCGAAACCATGGATCATACGATCCACGCGATCATTGCAACCGACGATGAGACGAAGCGGCGGGTGGTTACCGACACATGGCGCCGCCTCGCCCCAGACGAACGGATCGTCTGGCACAAGCTCGTCACCGGCGGGCTGCGGGTGGGAGTCTCTCGCACACTCGTCGCACGGGCGCTCGCCGAGGTCGCGGGCGTGGAACCGGCCGTGATGGCGCACAGGCTCATGGGTGGTGGACCGACCGACGCCGCCGGTTTTGCAGCGCTGCTTGCACCAGAGACCGAAGCCAACGACCGCCGGCCGTATCCGTTTTTTCTGGCGTCGAGTCTTGATGATCCCGCCGCCTCGAGCGTGACCGCGACGCTCGGCCCGCTTGCCGAGTGGCAGGCCGAATGGAAGTGGGACGGCATGCGGGTCCAGATCGTCCGGCGAGGAAACGACGCTACGCTCTGGAGTCGCGGGGAGGAGCTCATCAATGAAGCGTTTCCTGAAATCATTGCCGCCACTTCCTCGCTGCCACCCGGCACCGTACTCGACGGAGAACTGCTCGCGACATTCCGCAGCAGCGCCGACGCCCCGCTGCGGCTGCGAGACTTCACGGCCCTATCGCGTCGCAGTGGACGACGGCAGGTGCCCAAGAAACTTCTGGCTGATATCCCCTGCGTGCTCGTGGCATACGACCTTCTCGAGCACGAGGGCCGTGACATTCGACCGCAGCCACTTGCCGATCGACGGCATCTCCTCGAAACGCTCGTGCCATCCTGCTTCGGTGACGCGCTTGCCAAACCGTCATCGACGGAGACCTGCCTTTTTCGTTCGCCGCTGGTACCAGCCGACTCCTGGGACGCTCTCGCGACACGACGCAGCGAGTCGCGCAGCCGTGGTGTTGAAGGCCTCATGCTCAAGCGACGCGGAAGCGGCTATGGCACGGGCCGCACCCGGGGCGACTGGTGGAAGTGGAAGATCGAGCCGCTCGAGATTGATGCCGTGCTGCTCTATGCCCAGGCAGGGCATGGTCGCCGCGCCGGCCTGCATAGTGACTACACACTCGGCGTCTGGGACGGCGACCGCCTCGTCACGATTGCAAAAGCCTATTCGGGGCTCACCGACGAGGAGATCGTCGAGATCGACTCCATCGTGAAGGCGACCACGCTCGAGAAGCACGGCCCGGTACGAATCTGCACCCCGACACTCGTGATGCAGCTCGCCTTCGAGGGCGTCGCCCCTTCCTCGCGGCACAAGGCGGGCCTCGCCGTTCGGTTCCCCCGCATCATCCGCTGGCGGCGTGACAAAAAGCCCGAGGATGCGGGCACCCTCGCCGACCTCCGCCGAATGGTGTAGGCCAGCACAAACGCTCTCATCCTCGGGCGAACTCCGTCTAGGCTTTGTGTATGCCGGTTTCACCACGCCCGACGCGATCGCCTTCACGCCCAAGCGCACAGCCCGTGGGTCTCGACGGAAGCATCGATGCTTTTCGCGGCTGGTTTACACGCCGTGCATGGACTGTCTTTGATTTCCAGGAAGAAGTCTGGCGGGCGATGCACCGGGGCGAGAGCGGGCTCGTTCATGCACCCACCGGCACTGGAAAAACACTCGCGGCATGGCTTGGAGCGGTGCTTCGACTGAACACGAAAAGTTGTGCGATACCGGCCGCCGGCGGCCCTCGCGTGGTGTGGATCACGCCGCTTCGCGCGCTCGCTGCTGACACACTCGCGGCGATGGAGGAGCCGCTGCGCGGACGGAACAGGCTCGCCAAGGGCGTCACGGTGGACATTCGGACTGGCGACACCTCCGCCGCGGACCGTCGTCGTCTCCGCGACAACTGGCCGACGGCACTGGTGACGACGCCTGAGACACTGTCGATCTTGTTGTCCCTTGAAACGTCGCACGAACTTTTTGGTGTGCTCGATACGGTGATCGTGGATGAGTGGCATGAGTTGCTCTCGACGAAACGTGGCGTGCAAACAGAGCTGGCACTCTCGCGACTGCGGGCCATGCGGCCGGGGCTCGTCACGTGGGGGCTCTCAGCGACGCTCGCGAATCTCGACGAAGCCGCCGCATCACTCTGCGGTACCGCGGCAGTCGCACCCCCGAGGATCGTGTCGGCGGCCGTTCCCCGCGCGCTCGAAATCAAAACCCTCATCCCCGAACCGATGGAACGCTTTCCATGGACGGGGCACATGGGCATGCGGCTGGTGCCCCAGGTGATCGATGCAATTGACGCCGCTGCGACCTCCCTCGTCTTCACCAATACCCGTTCTCAGGCCGAGCGATGGTTTGATGCCATTCGCCAGGCGAGGCCCGACTGGAAGAACACGCTCGCGCTCCACCACGGCTCCGTGGATCGCGAGCTCCGCACGGCCGCCGAGCGCGGTCTCAAACGCGGCACGATGAAGTGCGTTGTTGCCACGTCGAGCCTCGACCTCGGCGTCGATTTCGGCCCGGTCGAACAGGTGATTCAGATCGGGAGCCCCAAGGGCATCGCGCGGCTGCTCCAGCGGGCCGGCCGCTCGGGCCACGCTCCCGGGGCCATTGGCCGGCTTGTCTGTGTGCCCACCCACGCACTCGAGCTCATCGAGTGTGCCGCCGCCCGGACCGCAGCCGAGCGAGGCACGGTCGAAGCCCGGCGGCCGCTCACCCACTCGCTCGATTGCCTTGCCCAGCACATCGTCACCGTGGCATGCGGTGGCGGTTTCCGTGAGGCCGATCTACGGGCCGAGATCATGGCAACCCTCGCGTTCTCAAACCTCGATGACGCCTCGTGGGTCTGGGCCATGGAATTTGCCACCCGTGGCGGCCCGGCGCTTGCGGCCTACCCCGACTTCGCCCGGATCAAGGAACGTTTTGGGAGGTGGTATGTCGCGAGCCCTGCCATCGCCCGCAAGCACCGCCTGAGCATCGGCACGATCGTCAGCGACGCCGCCGTTGAGGTGAAGTGGCTTCGGGGTGGCCGGCTCGGCACCGTCGAAGAGTCTTTTGTCTCACGGCTCAAAGAGGGTGATCGTTTTCTCTTCGCGGGCCGTCCGCTCGTGCTCTTTCGGTTCGATGGCCTCACAGCCTGGGTGAAGCGGTCACGGTCGCCTGCCCTGCTCCAAGTGCCCCGGTGGAACGGCGGCCGCATGCCACTCACGACACTCCTTTCGGATGCCGTGCTCGACATTCTGAGCACTGCCAGCCGATCGCGGGCCACGCCGTCCCGCGAGGTCGCGGCCGTAAGACCGCTCCTGGACACGCACGCACGCTGGAGCCGAATGCCAGATAGCGACACGCTCGTGATCGAACGGTGGAAGGGCCGCGACGGTGATCATGCGTTCGTGTTTCCATTTGCAGGACGGCTCGTTCACGAGGGGCTCGCGTCGCTCGTCGCCTGGCGGCTCGCTCGTTCGAAGCCGTCCACCTTCACGCTCGCCTTCAACGACTGGGGATTTGAGATCACAGGAAACGCCAGCATCCCGACGTCGCGGCGAGACTGGCAACGGCTCCTGTCGCCCCTGAATCTTCTCGATGACCTCATGGCCTGCCTCAAATCGACCGAGATGGCTCGCCGTCACTTCCGCGAGATAGCCCGCGTGGCCGGGCTCGTGCAGAGCAGCGGCCGAACCGACAGGCAGACCCAGGTCTCGGCCGGGCTCATCTTTGATGTTCTCGAGGAGCATGACGCCGGCAACATGCTCCTGGCCCAAGCCCGTCGCGAGGTCCTCGAGCGGCAATTCGAATATCGACGCCTCGCCGACGCGGTCGAACGCATCCGCTCACAAACCATTGTGATCGTCGAAACACCAAGGCTCACTCCCTTCGCCTTTCCGATCTGGGCCGAGTTCATCCAGTCTCGCCTCACGACCAAAGACTGGCTCACCCGCATCACCGACATGGCCCGCGACCTCGAACACGCCGCCGAGGCGTAACGCACCTCCTGGGGGCCTGCCATGGTGTCCTTCAAGACGATTCAAGCGAGGGTTTGCCCGAAGCCACAGTCAGCGAAGCACGTTGTCCGGAAATTCCATCGACCTTCCAAACGCCCCTTGCTTGGCTATAACCGAAGTCCAGGCCCGGATCGTTGACCAGTCCCGTAGCGAAGACCGTCTCTTCCCCATGCGTCTCACCGCTGTCGCGTCGCCAGCCGATGCCCCTGACACCGACGCCGACATCGTGCTCATGCCAGGGCGTGCGGCGTTCCTGCCGGCGACCGCGACGCTCCTTGTGGCCGACCTGCACCTCGGGAAGGCAGCGACGTTTCGCAGTCACGGCATCCCGGTGCCAGAGGGCTCGTCGCAGAAAGATCTCGCGAGGCTCGTTATGCTCGTGATAGCCACGCGGGCGACGCGGCTTCTCATTCTTGGCGACCTGTTTCACGCGCGAAGCGGATGCACGGACGAGGTCTTTGAAGAGTTTACGGAGACACGCAGTCGATTCGCGACGACGGAGGTCATGCTCGTAGCAGGCAATCACGATCGGTCAGTGGGGCGATTGCCCGTCGGCCTCGGTATCGACTCCGTCCTCCGGACGCATGACGAGCCACCCTTTCACTTCGTGCACGAGCCAGGCACGCCACTCCCGGAGCCCGAACGCGACGACCCCTACACGATCGCAGGCCACATTCATCCGACGATCGCCGCGAGCTCCCGGTCCGGTGACCGCGTTATCGATCGCTGTTTCCTCGCCGAGCCTGGCCTCCTGGTGATGCCCGCCTTCGGTTCCTTCACCGGCGGCCGTCGAGTCATGACCACAGACCGGTCTCAGGTATGGATCGCCCGCGACGACGGCGTCGTGGAAATTACGTCGCTCATGAAAAAGCAGCGAGGCACGACGTAATATCATGACGTCGCATCCGTCAAACCGCCATGAACCCCACGTAAAGTCTCGCCAGGAGGTCTCGAGCCGTCATCGAAATCTGGCCAAGATCGGCTGCGGCTGCGTCCCCTGCGGCGCCGTGGACCCACACGGCAAGACGGGCGGCGTCAAATGGCGGCATGCCCTGGGCCAGAAGCGCCGCGACAACGCCGGTGAGCACATCACCCGTACCGGCGGTTGCCATACCCGGGTTTCCCGTCTCGTTGAGCGTCTCGCGGCCGTCACCCACAACAAGCGTACCCGCGCCTTTGAGGACGACCAGCGCGCCGGAAGCTCGAGCAAACTCCCTCGCGAGCCCAACAAGAGAGTCGCGGTCATGGGCCTGCGGTCCGGATGGATCGCGACCCACGAGTCTGAGGATCTCGCCGGCATGAGGCGTGACGATACGCGGCCCATGTCGGGCGGCGAGGTCAACGGCGGGAAGTTGCCCCAAGGCCCAGAGGGCGTCGGCATCGAACACGGCTGGAATTGGGGCCTCGGCCCAGAGCCTTGTCGTGAGGGCCACGACGTCTGGCGAGCGGCCCAGGCCCGGCCCGACAGCCAGGGCTGTTGCCCGCTCAAGTGTCGGAAGAATGACTTCCTCGGCGGCTCGCGCGAGCGTCCCTTCCGGCGACGTCGGCAGCCCGCGGGTCATCACGCAGGGATCGAACGTCGCTGCAACCTGTGCGACCGCATCGGGCACGAGCAGTTCGACGAGCCCGGCGCCGCTGGCGAGCGCCGCCATCGCCGAGAGCGCCGGCGC
>JBGTGN010000120.1:0-17837 GCA_041746715.1 Pirellulales bacterium
AAGTTTTTTATCAAGGCGACGTTTGCCGATGGCCTTGAATTCACGATTCGGCACGACACCGACAACGGCATTCTCCTTGAGGGCACCGAAGGCCGGATCTTTGTGAACCGCGGCAAGCTCAAAGGGAAGCCGGTCGAGGAGCTCGCGACGAATCCGCTCACCCCGGAGGCGATTGCCGAAGCCTGGAAGGGCAGGGAGCCAGCCGACCACGTGGCCGATTTTTTTGCATCGGTGGAGGCTCGCCGCGAGCCAATCGCCGACGTCTTCACCCACCACCGCGGCCTGACCACATGCCACCTCGCAGGCATTGCCGCGAGGCTCGGCCGGAAAATCACCTGGGATCCAAAAGCCGAAAGAATCGAAGACGACGCCCAGGCCCAGTCATTCGTGTCCCGCGAACCGCGGAAGGGCTACTCCACTGAAGCCTGAACGGCCTCATGGTTCCTCCCGCACTTCAGTCGAGAATGATCGTCGGCGTGCGGGGCTGTGGAAGGCCGCCGCCAATGGCGAGGCCAAGCGTCGTGGCCGTGTTGTACTGGGCCGGGATTGGGGTGCCGTCGGGCAGCGTGCCTGTGATCGTGAGCCGGTAGAGACCGCCGCGAACACCAAACGTCGCGGCGCCGTCGATGTTCAAGAAGGTGAGTCCGGTGTCGTCCGTGATTCCTCGAGCGGCTTCGATTCCCGAACCCATACAGGCCTCCGGCACGAGTGTCACGATCGCGTCGGGGACCGGCTGTCCAAACTGGGTCACCTTGAGCGAGGCCTCGTAGAAGGCCATCTGCTCATTCTTTATCGAGGTGAGCCACGACTCGACCTCTGACGATGACAGATGCCCGTCACCGTTTGTGTCGAGTTCGTTCATCGCACCGCGCAGAGCCGGCAGGGCGGCGAGCTCGCGTTTATCCAACTCACCGTCACCGTTGGCATCAGCCTTGTTCATCACCGCTCCCGCGATGGCCTTGGGCTCAAGCGGCGGCGGGATCATCCACTCAGGGCGACGAGGACCGCAGCCCGCAATGATTGACAGCGGAAGAATGAGGATTCGTAAGAAGTGCAACCGCTTTGCTTTGTTCACGCTAGGCCGGGGCAAACCCTTCTCACAGTGCTGCGTCGTCAATTGCACCATCGTCGCCTACGTTTCCGAGCTTCTCGAAGAGTGCGACGTCAATATTGTAGTCAAGCGAGTGAACGCTGCCATCAGCCATAGCCATAGGAAATGCCTCGTGCGGGCCACCAAAACGCGCGCCTTTCGGGTGGCCCAACACCCAGCACGAACCTGCCAACCTCACGCCACAAGACGGTTCATCGACGGTATCCCGCATCGGAATAAAATTGCGAGCAGGAGGCCGATCACCACACCCCGTTCCGCCCCACTCAGGTCCATCGGAGAACGTGCCACCGATATTGTCCCAGTCCTTTCCGACGGTCCAGCCCTCGCCAACGCACCCGCCTTGACCAATAGTAGAGTCGTAGTTCAGAGGGTTGAGGAAGCGGTGGCCGGCGATGAAGACGTTTGTCATGCCATCGGTCACCTCGTGTGCAAAGCGACCACCCGGATGAATCATGCCTGAACCGGTCCCCTGGCATCCAAAATAGTCAGTCCGCGCCAGGTAGCCTGGCCAGGACGCACCACCGGCAGCATTCCCAAAAGGATTTCCATTTGCGTAGCGAAGGGTGGATTGTTCCGGGCAGACGAACATGGCAATAACGACGTTGGCACGCTTGCTGGCCTCGTTTCTTTTGGCAACACCGGACAGCCCCGCCCCCATTTGGTGAACGGTTGTCTGTTCGATATACGGCAGCAGGTTGTACTGCCAGCCACCTGTTTGCGACCGGCCTGTGGGATAATCAGGCGTGACAGCGTTTATATTTCCGGGGCCGAGGTCGGCATCACCAGTCCAGCCGTAACCCGACGAAGCAACAGGGAAAAACCCAAGCGACACCTAATGCTGAACACACCCCGTCGCGATCTGCCGAAGATTGTTTTTGCAATTCGTCAGGCGGGCACTCGCCCTGGCCGAATGAATCGCAGGTAAAAGCAGGCCAATCAGGATCGCGATAATCGCAATTGTGATGAGAAGTTCGACGAGGGTAAACGCCGTTCTGCGGCATTTCCTTCGGAAATCATGCCCAGCGTACACAGCCACTGCTTCAACTCCCTTGCCTTGGAGCCTCGTGCCAACAAGCCAAAAAATTCCGCACCCAGTCGCCCTATCGAGATTGTATCCGTGTCCTCGCGAGATCGCCATATTATTCCAGATCAATCTCGGGCGTGATCACCTGGGGAAGTCCACCGCCGAGGGCCACTCCAATGGGTGAGTTTTGGCTGTACTTGGACGGAATCGGCTTGCCTTTGGAAGTCCTTCCACTCACCTCCAACCGATAGAGACCGCAACGAGCCCCAGGAACTCGACGGGTTTGGATATTCAGGAACACCATGCCTTGGTCGTTCGTGGTGCCCTCCGCGGGCTCGATCGTGCCTCCCATGCATTCCTCGGGAACGATCTTCACAAACGCGTTGGCGAGTGGCTTCCCTTGGTAGCGGATCGTGAAGGGTGCCTGTTGCTGGGCATACGCATCAGACTTCACCCGCTCGAGCCACGCCCGGATCTCGTCCCGCGAAAGGCTCCCGTCGGTGTCGGTGTCGAGTGCCGTGAGGGAGGTCTGAAGGGCGGGAATTATGGAAAGCTCGTCAGCCTCGAGACTCCCGTTTTCGTCTCGATCAGCCTGAGTCATGATCGCCCGGAGCACCTTGGGTGGATCAATCGGCGGAGGCTCCATCCACTCGGGCCGACTTTCACTGCATCCGAAACATCCGAAAGCAACGGCATGCCCGAGGGCAACCAGCGACAACCATGGAGACCAACAAGAGGGAATCGCCATGAAAAAGTCTCAGCGGCCAAATGGATGGAGGCTTGTCCAAACAAACTCGGTCAAAAAACAACCTTCATCACAGCGCTGTTGGAATCACGCCGCCATCATTCACGTTGCCGAGTGATTGAAAGACCGCAACATCAATCCCATAGTCGAGGGAATGGACACTTCCATCAGCCATGGCCATTGGGAGGACTGAGTGCGGCGACCCGAACCGAGTGCCCGTGGGCCAGCCCCAGGTCCATGGGGAGCCCGCTGGAAACTCACCGCAACTTGGCCTCAATATAGTGTCGCGAAGCGGGTTGTAATTTCGGCCAGGTGGTATGTTTGAGGCAATGTTGCCCCACTCAGGGGCATTTGCTCCCGTATAGCTCATGTTGTCCCAGTCAAATCCCTGACTCCAGCCGCCGTTGTTGCAGGCGATGCTAAACCCCGGTCCATTGTATTCGAGCGGATTGAGATACCGGTGGCCACAGAGGAACACATTCGACTGACCATCGGTGACTTCGTGAGTCCGCCGGCCAGGCGGAGGAATGATCATGCCTGCGCCGGTGCCCCGTGATCCGCTGAAATCTGACCGCTGGACGTAGCCAGGCCAATCGGCACCGCCAGCGGCGTTGGAGTACGCAGCATTTTGATAGATGCGAGAATCGGTGCGACTTGCGCACGCGTATGTCGGGATCACGGTGCCGACGATTTTGCTGTTCCACTGGCGCTTGGTGAGCCCAGAGGTGCCTGCTCCGTATTGATGCACCGTCAGGTGGTCGAGGAAGGGGAGGATGTTGTATTGCCAGCCACCATTCTGAATTTCGCCACCTGGGTAGTCGGGCGTGACGACCCTGGTATTGCCGATCCCGAGATCGGGATCACCCGTAAACCCGTACCATTTTGGCGCGAGTGGAAAGACCGCGTGGGAGTTTTCGTGCTGGATGCTCGCCATCGCCATCTGACGGGCGTTGTTGCGACACTGACCAAGACGGGCCGATTCGCGGGCGGCGTGAATCGCGGGCATCAAGAGGGCGATGAGGATCGTGATGACGGCCACCACGATCAGCATTTCGATGATCGTGAAAGCTTGCCTCGGCATGCCTATGCTTTTGAAATGGTGGCTCATGCGAGGGGCTCCTGGGCGTGTTCCATGGGAGAGCGGCCGGTCAGTAGTCGGTTTCTTTGACCTGATACGGCTGTTGGCTGGCGGGTGGGGAACTTGCATCCCTCGCGAGCCAGTAATTGGCCCAGCCCGAGTTGACAGGCTGGTACGTATTTCTCGGGTTTGGGCCAGTGCCATCGCGCCACACGCTTCGGGAGGTCGTGATGTGGCCCCAGATGTGCGGCAGAATGTCTTCCTTGACAAACTGTGTGCGGCCATCGCAAAAAGAAAGCACAACGCCTCCTGCGTGCCTTGAGCGCGCCCCGCTCGTGCTGGTGACCCCGGTAGTGAAGTTGTTGAGAACAGGAGACGGACGTTGCCAGTTTCGAAATCCCAGTCGGCCTGAATGGCCTGTCGAGTTCCACGTGTGGTATTCGTTGTGACCGCCAACGGTGAATCCGGATGCGTCGCCCGTCAAGAACGTGTGCTTGAGGCCATCGCCCTCTCGGATATCGGTGAGGGATTGTCGTAGGGTGCCTGCTCCCGTATTGTCGACAAGGGCACCATCAAAACGGTTAGGATATTCCGCGCCGGTGTTGCCGGAAGTGCCCGAATTAGCGCCGTAATAGAGCCATGCTCCGTTAATGGCCGATGCCGTAGCCGACGAGGGGCAGATTGCTTCCGCAAGTGGAACGTTCGGCCGGACACCGTTTTGCATCTGACTATAGATGTCGTTGCGATTGAAATAGGGCATGAGCATCGCGAACCAGGTGAACGTGCCTGTGACGTTCGGAATCCTTTCGCGAACTCCCGGCAGGTAGCCGTTACTGGATTCGTATTTGGCGAGCGCCCCCGAGAGCCGGACCTGGTTTGCGATGCACGCATTCCGTCGCACGCCCTCGCGGGCGTTGTTGACAGCCGGCAGGAGCAGCGTGAGGAGGACGGTGAAGATCGACACCACCACCAGAATCTCTACGATCGTGAAGCCTCGGGTGCGCGTGGAGCCAGGCGTGCCGCCGGCAGGCATGTCGGACTCGCTGATGCGGTGCATGATCGTGTCCCCTATAGCCAGAAACTGAAACGGCATAACTCACGACAAGGTTGTGGCGCGCCAAGGCTGGGACAAAAAGGTCTTGGTCCCCGCCCGCCTCTATTATCGTACCACAAGGCGGTATTGAGGCAATCTGAATCAAATGGCACCGGCCAGAATTCCTGCTCCAACGGTCCTCAGGGATTCTGGGCTGAGCCCGGCGGTGTAGGGCGGTCATTCACTGAGGGTGGGGGCATGTTGACACGAAGGTGACGTAGCACCATGATGCTCAGATGAGGACAACGGTTGACATCAGTGATGCGTTGCTCAGGGAGCTGCGGAAGCTGGCGGCCAAACAGGGGCAGCCTTTTCGGGCCGTGCTCGAGGAAACGCTCCAACGGGGCCTCGCGGTTCGCCAGGGAACCCGCCGGCCTGTCACCATCTCGCCTCTTCCAATCGGTATTCGACGGGCCGTTTCTGGCATGAGCCTGAACCAGGTTTATGACCAGCTCGAGGCCGACGCGCACAGGGATGCGACGTGATCGTTGTCGATACCAACCTGCTCGTCTTCGCGTACGACACAACGGCAGCGAGCCACCGAGACGCCCGGCGATGGTGGGAATCGATGCTTTCGTCGAATGAACCGATAGGCGTTCCGTGGGTCGTTGTGCTAGCCTTCTCGAGGTTGCTGACGCATCCCACGATCTGTGAGCGACCGGTGACCACGGCGGTCGTTCGAGACATCGTCGCAAGCTGGCTGGACCTGGGGCATGTACGGCTTCTGGTCCCCACCGAAGAGACTACCCATAGGTTCTTTTCACTTCTGGAAGCCGCCGGCCTAGGTGGCAACCTCTCAACCGACGCGATGATTGCAGCGCATGCGATCGAGCATGGTGGCATCGTCCACAGCAATGACCGCGACTTTGGCCGATTTTCCGGTCTGCGGTGGAAGAACCCGCTGGAGTGATCGCCGCAACCGATGCCAGGGCTGTCGGCATGATTTGGAGCCGTCATGGCCGCAAAGCAGATGCACGAAATTCTGGTGGCGTATGACGGGCCGGATGTCGAGCGGGTCTGCGGAATGCATGGGATCAGCCCCGGGCGGCTCGTGGCGATGCACGCCGAGCCCGAATACCTCGTCGAGGCGATTGGGTTTTTGCCTGGGTTTGGATATCTCACTGGCCTGCCCGCGGGGCTCGTGACGCCGCGGCTCGGTACACCCAGGCGGCGGGTATCGGCGGGATCGGTGGGCATTGGGGGAAACCGGACGGGCGTGTATCCGTTCGCAAGCCCCGGAGGATGGAATCTCATCGGGCGAACCAATGCCGTTCTCTTCGATGTGACGCGGCCCCAGCCGGCGCTGCTTCAGGTGGGAGACCGAGTGCGGTTCGTGTCATCCGATCTGCCACCAGTGGAAGCTGCAGACGAGGCGCTGCCCGTTCCGCCGCCTGGCTCAGCTGGATTCACCGTCCTCGAGCCGGGGCTCTTCACGACCGTTCAAGACCTCGGGAGGCCCGGGTATCGCTCGAGCGGAGTGCCTCTCTCGGGAGCAGCCGATCCTGTGGCGATGCGGCTGGCGAATCTCGTTGTGGGCAATCAGGAAGACGCCGCCGGCCTCGAATGCACACTCCTGGGGCCAACACTGCGATTCGAGCGAGACGCCATCGTGACCGCGGTCGGCGGTGCGTTTCCCGGGCTGCCGTCGGGCGTGGCCACACATGTTGCAGCAGGAACGGTCGTGTCTCTCGGCCACGCCACGCAAGGCTGCCGTGGATATCTGGCCATCGCTGGGGGAATTGACGTGGAGCCTGTCCTTGGGAGCCGCAGCACGCTCGTGGCGGCAGGGCTCGGCGGATACTCGGGCAGACCTCTAGCCCGCGGAGACGTCCTGCCTACCGGGAAGCCTAAAACGACGCCGTCGCGAAACGGAGCACTTGCCCTCATCCGCCGCCTCACCACACCCGAGCAACCATGCGTACTAAGAATCACACATGGCGACCATGCCGGGGGCTTCGATCAACGGGTGTGGTCACACACGTATCGCGCGAGCAGCCGGTCAGACCGAATGGGCGTTCGGCTCGAAGGAGACCCGCTCGATGGCCCAGCCGATGCCGGAGGCATGACCAGCATCGCCGTCTTCCCAGGCTCGATCCAGGTGCCCCCCGACGGCCACCCGATCATTCTGTTGGCCGATGCCCAAACCACGGGTGGTTATCCTGTGCTCGGCAAGGTGATTGAGGCCGACCTCCCCAATGCAGCGGGTTTACGGCCCGGCGATGAGATTCGCTGGCAGGTGGTGACGGTCGAAAAAGCCGAGGCGGCACGGCGCGATCTCGAAGCGACCATCGCCGCCGTGCGAGAATCGATTCGATGATGCAGCCGATGACCCAAGCCCGATCCATCGACATCAATGCCGACGTGGGCGAAGGGGCGGGGCACGACGCCGCCCTTATGCCGCTGATCTCGTCGGCGAATATCGCCTGCGGTGGTCACGCAGGCGACGACGCCACGATGGCCGAAGCGGCGGCGCTCGCTCGAAAGCACGGCGTTGCTATTGGTGCGCACCCTGGGCATACGGATCGTGACCATTTCGGACGACGCGAGCTTCCTGTGACTCCCGAGGCCGCGGCGACCCTCGTCATCGACCAAGTGGCTCGACTCGAACGGATTGCGTCAGCGACACCACGGCATGTCAAGCTCCACGGTGGCCTCTACCACCAGGTTGCGCGAGACCCGCGCCTCGCCGCCGCCGTCACGGAAGCCATCGCTGCTCGCTGGCCGGGTATGCGGCTTATCACGCCGGCCGGCAGCCAACTCGCGGGAGTGGCACGCGACCACGGGCTCGCCGTTGCAACCGAGGCATTTGGAGACCGCGGCTACGCCGCCGATGGCAGGCTCGTGCCACGGTCACAGCCGGGGGCGCTCATCACGAACCCTGCGGACGCCGCTGAACGGGCTGTGCAACTCGCGTGCGAAGGAGCCGTCACCGCCGTCGATGGCACGCGACTCGCAATCACCGCCGACACGCTCTGCATCCACGGCGACGGCCCAAGTGCCGTGGGGATCGCCAGTGCTGTGCGGACAGCCCTCGCCGCGGCCGGTGTCGCCGTGCAACCCTTCAGCAGCATCATGCGAACGCTTTCTTGAGCATCGAGAGACTCTTGGGCACGGCCTCGGCCGGATCGTCTTTGCCCTCGAATTCGAGCGACACCCAGCCCTGGTAACCGACCTTCTGCAGGATCGCGGCCACGTGGGAATAGTCGATGTCGAGCGTATACCACTTGCCGTCACCGTAATAGGTCTTGGCCTGCACAAAACACGCGGCGGGCGCGAGTCGCTCCCACTGCGGCGCCATATCCTCCAGAAAATTTCCGGTATCAAGCGTGACACGGAGCCACGGCGAATCGATCGCATCCACGATCCGCATGACGCCCTCGGCCGTGCGACCAAGCCCCCAGTGGTTCTCGAGACCGAGCACCACCCCACACTCCTCAGCCCGCGGAAGACATTTTTCCAGCGCGTCGATGACCCACCCAAAGCCTTCGTCGTCGGTGTGCCCGGGAAGCCGCGGCTCGATGCCGCGATTGGCCATGAGCTCGTCAAAACTTTTTGTGGTGCCCCAGCGGCCGGTGTTCACTCGCATCGTGGGGATGCCCATGCGATAGGCCAGGTCGATCGAGTTGAGTGTCTTGTCGATATTGGCTTGTCGCACGGCAGGGTCGGGCGACACAAACCCCTGATGCGTTGAAAACCCGCAGAGCGCGAGGCCGAGCGAGTGAGCCTGTCGCTTGAGCTTCTGGAGCCGGCCGTTTGATTCGTCTCCGCCCATCTGCACCTGGAGGATTTCGACGCCGTCAAAGCCCATGCGAGCGGCGGTTTCGATGCACCGCTCGATCGGCGCCGGCTCCTCGCGAAACTGCCAGAACGAATACGTGGAGACCCCAAACCGCACGGGCCGCAGGATCGCTGACGGCTCGTCAGCGGCCAGTTGCCGCGTTGAGAGTGTCGCGGCGGATGCTACGGATGCGGTCAAGAATTCGCGTCGGGAGACTGGGGCATGGATCACGGGAAACATCCTCATGAACGGGCGGGAGGCACAAGGGAGGCTATCATGATCGCGATGCCAAAGCCGAAACCACGCCCGCGCCCTGACGCACGCCCCAAGACACGCATGCGGCCCAAGACGCGGACAGACACGCTTGGTCAACGGCCCCGGCACCGCGGTGCCAGCGAGGAAACCTATCACGGCCTCCGGGCGTGCGAGGCGATTTTTGCGAAGCGGCCGGACGACATCGTGCGGGTCTATTTGGCGGCCAATCAAAAGCCGCGGTTTGCAAAACTCCTGAAGTGGTGCGCGGATCGCCGCCGTGGCTTTCAGATCGTCGAGGATGAAAACCTTCGTCGCATTACCGGTGCGACACACCACGAGGGCGTGGCGATCCTCGCGAAGGCGATTCGGCGATGGGGGCTCGATGATCTCGCGCGAGCGATCGACGATGAAGCGAAGGGGCAAAAACATGCTGGCCCGATTCTCTTTCTGGACGGCGTCGAGAATCCGCACAACCTCGGGTCGATCCTCCGAACAGCCGCGCACTTCGGTGTGATGGCCGTGGCCGGGCGGGCAGGGGAGCTGCCGCCGCTCTCGCCAGCAGCGGTTCGCGTGGCCGAAGGGGCCGCGGAAGTTGTGCCGGTCTGCGACCTCGACGATGCACCGGCCGCGCTTCGGAGGCTCGCGTCGGCTGGCTTTGCTATCGTTGCCGCTTCGAGCCATCGCGGGGAGTCGCCTGAGATGACACTGCTCGGAAAGCAGTGTGTGCTCGTGATGGGCAGCGAGGGCAGGGGCGTGTCGCCCGCAATCGAGCGGGCCGCAACAGCACGGGTCTGCATCCCAGGCACGGGCTCGGTTGAGAGCCTCAACGTGTCGGTCGCCTGCGGTGTGCTCCTGGCCGAGGTCTGGCGGCAGCGGGCGAGCACGCGCTGAGCATGCCCGGGGTATGCTCAGCCGTTCGCCACGGCGAAACGGTACCCAAGGAGAGCATCGATATGTCGTATCGCACACGATCACACCTTCGCGCCCCGGTTGCCCTTCTCCTCGCCGGTGGGCTGTGCCTTGTGGTGGCTGCTCCCCTGCCTTCGGCAACGGCCAGTGAGCCAGCGAGCGAATTGGCGAGCCGGCCGAGCATTCTTTTTTGCATCGCGGACGATTGGGGCTGGCCTGACGCGAGGGCCTACGGTGACCCGGCGGTAACGACGCCGGCCTTTGACAGAGTGGCTCGTGAAGGCGTGCTCTTCAACAACGCGTTTGTGACGTCGCCCTCGTGTACGCCCTCGCGAGGCTCGATCCTCACAGGGCAATACCATTGGCGGCTCGGGCCGGGGGCCAATCTCTGGAGCACGCTTCCGCCAGAGCATCCCGCCTATCCGCTCCTGCTCGAAGGCGCGGGCTATCACGTGGGGCACTGGCGGAAGGCGTGGGGGCCTGGGGATTGGAAGGCCCTGGGGCGAACAAGAAATCCAGCGGGTGAGTCGGTCCGCGAGGGTTTTGGGGCGTTTCTCAAAAAGCGTCCCACGGGAACACCGTTTTGCTTTTGGCTGGGCGCACCAGACCCGCATCGGCCGTATGAGCGGGGGAGTGGCAAGAGGGCCGGCATCGATCCCGCGAAGGTTCGCGTGCCGTCGGACTTGCCAGACTGCGACGAGGTTCGCGGTGATCTCGCCGACTATCTCCTCGAGGTGCAGCGGTTTGATGGCGACGTCGCCGAGGCGCTTGAGCTCCTCGAGAAAACGGGCGATGCCGCCAACACAATCGTCGTGATCACGGGCGACCATGGGATGCCGTTTCCGAGGCACAAGTGCAATCTCTACGATTCGGGTACCCGCGTGCCGCTCGCGATTCGGTGGCCCGCTGTCGTGAAGCCCGGCCGCCGCGTGAGCGACTTTGTGTCACTCGCCGATCTCGCGCCCACGTTCCTCGATGCTGCCCGGCTCGCCGTGCCCCCCGCGATGACAGGCCGTTCGCTCATGCCTCTCCTGGCCGCCGAAGGCTCGGGCCGCATCGAACCCTCCCGCGATCATGTGCTCGTCGGCCGTGAGCGGCACACGCCGGCCCAGGAAGCGCCAAGCAATGCGGGCTATCCCATGCGAGCGATTCGGACCGATGACTGGCTCTACATCCGAAACTTCGAGCCAGACCGCTGGCCGAGCGGGGTTGCCGAAGGTTCAACAAAGGGTTGGCCCTATGCTGACTGTGACGACAGTCCGAGCAAGCGATTCATAACGGATCACCAAGCCGACCCGGCGGTCAAACCGTTCTTTGACCTCGCCTTCGCGAAGCGGCCGGCCGAGGAGCTCTACGACCTGGCGACCGATCCTGACCAACTCGTGAACATCGCAGGCGATTCGCAGCACGCCGAGGTGAAGGCCGACCTGTCGAGGCGACTCATGGAAGCCCTCGCTGTGACGGCGGACCCACGCGTCGAAGGCCGCGGCGACGAGTTGGAGGCGCATCCGTATTTAGGGTCGATCATCAAGAAGCCCGCGAAGGCGAACCCGGCCACCGAACCATAAAAGGAGCACTGATGCCGCTGCACCGTTCCCATCATCATGCTCATCGCCGGCCCCGTGCGGCTCTAGACGATGGCTGCCGCCCCGATGGCATGCTCCTTACGCCGCTCCCGCGACACCACTTCCCCGATGTGAGTGCCCCGGGCCGAGACATTCAGCAGGCGATCGCCGAAGAGTTGCTGCTCGACGGCAACTCGAAACAGAACCTCGCTACCTTCTGCCAGACCTGGGAATCGCCGGAAGTTCATGCCCTTATGGACCTCTCGATCGACAAGAACCTGATCGACAAGGACGAATATCCACAGACGGCCGAGATCGAGAGCCGCTGCGTGAGCATGCTGGCCGATCTCTGGAACGCACCGGGAGAGGCTGTGGGCTGCTCGACGATCGGGTCGAGTGAGGCCGCGATGCTTGGCGGCATGGCCGCGAAGTGGCGGTGGCGGGAGAAGCGACGGGCCGCCGGAAAACCGACCGACCGCCCCAACATGGTGTGTGGTGCCGTGCAGGTTTGCTGGCACAAGTTTGCCAAGTATTGGGATATCGAGATACGCGAGGTGGGCATGCAACCGGGAAAGACATGCCTCGCGCCTGAGGATGTGCTCGCTCGCGTCGATGAGAACACAATTTTTGTCGTGCCGACGCTCGGGGTCACCTACCACGGCCTCTATGAGGACGTGCCGGCGATCGCGGCGGCCCTCGATGAACTCGAGGGCCGCACCGGCCTCGACGTGCCAATCCATATAGACGCCGCCAGCGGCGGTTTCCTCGCGCCCTTCACCGACCCCGACCGCGAGCCCTGGGATTTCCGATGCCCACGGGTGAAGAGCATCAATGCGTCGGGGCATAAGTTTGGGCTCGCGCCGCTGGGCGTGGGCTGGGTGCTCTGGCGAGAGCCCGCTGACCTCCCCGCCGACCTCGTCTTTCATGTCCGCTACCTCGGTGGCGATATGCCCACCTTTCAGATCAACTTCTCGCGGCCTGCCGGGCAGGTGATTGCACAGTACTACGACTTCGTTCGGCTCGGCCGCGCGGGCTATGCTGCGGTCCACGGCCAGGCGCACTCGGTGGCCCGGCACTGCGGCCGCGAGCTTGCCTCGCTCGGCTGCTTCGAGATCGTCCACGATGGCGATCCAACCAAGGGCATCCCGGCAGTGGTGTGGACCCTCGCCGCTGGAACCGATCCAGGCTTCACGCTCTACGATCTTGCCGACCGCCTGAGGATGCGGGGCTGGCAGGTGCCGGCCTATCCCTTCACCGGTGAGTTGGCCAGCACCGCGTTCCAGCGGATTCTCGTTCGCCGGGATTTCAACATCGAGATGGCCGATCTTCTCCTGCGAGATATCCGGACGGCGGTCGCGTATCTCTCGGCACATCCGGCGGCACGCTCGGCTGATCCGCCTCGCGGCTATTCCCACACCTAGGGCGAGTCCCACCCCGAAGGCCGGTCGGCTACGGGGATTGGCTTGCGACGACAAGCAGCAGGAATACATTCGCTGGCATGGCCAGTCCGTCCAACCGCCGCCGTGCCCGTGCCGCTCTCGTGCGAGTGCCTGCGGCCGTGCAGCCGCCGAGCCGCACCGACACGCTCGGCTTTGCGGGCGGCGCATGCCTGATCGTGGGGCTCGTGGCAGCGGTCTTCTGGCAGACCGAGTCGTTCACAATTCTCAATTTCGACGACGACCAGTATCTCGATTCGAGTATCCGTCAGGGGCTCACCTGGCCGGGATTCGTGCGGGCCTGGTCGGAAAGCCACGTGGGGCAGTGGCATCCACTGACAACGCTGTCGTTCATGCTCGATGCCCAGGTGTTTGGTGATTGGTGGGGCGGCTACCATCTCCACAATGCCGTGCTCCACGCCGCCGCGTCGGTGGTGCTCTTTGCGGCGCTTGTTCGGCTCACCGGCGCGACGGGTCGAAGCCTCGTGGCCGCAGCGGTGTTTGCGATCCATCCGTTGCGGGCCGAGAGTGTGGCCTGGATCACCGAGCGAAAGGACGTGCTGAGTGGGCTGTTCCTCGCCACGACGCTCTGGACCTATGCCTTCTACGTCGAGAAGCCCGCGTCGTGGAAACGATACGCCGTCCTGCTTGTGAGCTTTGCAGCCGGGCTCTTGAGCAAAAGCATGCTCGTGACACTGCCGGTCGGGCTTTTCATTCTCGACTGGTGGCCGCTGCGGCGCGTGCCCGAGGGCATGGTGTCTGAAACATGGCGGCAGGTTCGCGGTCTTGTCATCGAGAAGATTCCGCTCGTGGCCCTCGCAGTCGGTGCGATCATGGCGACACTCCTCTCGCAAGCGGAGGTGGTGCGACCGATTGAGACGCTTCCGTTTGCCGTTCGGGCGTCATCGAGTGTCGTGGCGTATGCGACCTATGTGCTTCAACTCTTCTGGCCCATCGGCCTGGCGCCTCACTATCCCTATTCATCCGTCGGCCCGACGATTCCTCAGGTGGCGGTCTCCGCCGTGTTTGTCGCCGCGGTGACGGCCCTTGCCTGGTTTGGCCGGAAGGCATGGCCCTCGCTCACGGCCGGCTGGGCCTGGTACCTCGTGACGCTCCTGCCCGTGATCGGGTTCGTCACCGGTGGCATCCAGTTGATTGCCGACCGCTACACCTACGTGTCGCAGATATGGCTTGTCGTCGCGATCGTGTGGGGCCTCGACGATGTGGCCAAGCGAATGAGTTGCCCGCGATGGTGCTCGCTCGGAGGAGCGTTCGTTGGCCTTGTGATCCTTGCGTGGGGCGGCTGGATGCAGACCCGGGTGTGGAAAGACAGCGAGACCCTCTGGCGGTACACGCTCACTGTGACAACAGACAACGCCTATGCCCATTCCCTCTTGGCGGCCGCGCTCATGGAGAATGGCAAGACGGTCGAGGCCGCGGAGCAGAATCGCAAGGCGCTCGCACTGGAATCAGACAACATTCTGGCGCTTGCAAATCTGGGCACGCTCCTGCTCAATGCCCACTCCACGGACGAGGCCATCGCGAACTACGAGCGGGCCATCGAGGTGAATCCGCGGTTCGCGCTGGGCTGGTACAACCTCGGCGCGGCACTCGCCAAGAAGGGCCGCATCAACGAAGCCGAGCGAGCGTGGCAGAAAGCTGTCGAGATTGAACCTCGCATGGGCATCGCCTGGACCAAGCTCGCTGGGATGTTCCTCGAACGCAGCGACATCGACGAGGCGATCACGGCCGGCGAGAAGGCTGTCGCGGCTGGCGGCGGATCACAGGCGGCGTTCCTTCTGGGGCAGGCGCTCGACCGGGCTGGCCGGACGGAAGACGCGGTCGATGCCTATCGCGAGGCAGTGGCAGCCGAGCCTGTCTCAGCCGCAGTGCTCAACAATCTCGCCAGCGCGCTCGAGCGAACAGGTCGCCTCGATGAGTCGGCCACGATGTTTCGCAGGGCAATCGCCATCGAGCCAGGCTCGCCGATTCTTGACTTCAATCTGGGCGTGGTGCTTGCCAAGCAAGGGCTTCGCACGGAGGCGGCCACGGCGCTCTCGCGTGCTGAGGAACGGTTTCGTGCTGCCGGCAACAAGGCGATGGTCGCGGTTGTCTCGAAGCAGCTCGCGGCGCTGAAAACACCGGAGGAGGCTGGCAAGAAACCATGACGCACTCGACCGGCCGGCGAGAATGCCTTACGATTTCGCCATGTTGGAAACGTCGGATTCGGATCGTGACGAACGTCGTGGTGACCTCGTGGTGGTTGCCAATCGTCTCCCGGTGCATCGCACGGCGGATGGCTGGGTGACGAGCCCAGGGGGCCTGGTTTCGGCGCTCCTTCCACTGCTCCAGCGCCGCAAGGGCGTGTGGGTGGGCTGGGCCGGGACCGCCGCGGGGGAGCTTCCTCCGTTCGCGCACGACGGCCTTTTCAATGTGCCGGTGCCACTTTCGGCCGATGAAATCCGCGACTACTACGAGGGCTTTTCCAACAGCACGCTCTGGCCGCTCTACCACGACGCCTGCCAGCAGCCGCAGTTCCATCGCCACTGGTGGCGGCCCTATGTCGCCGTGAACGAGCGGTTCGCACGTGTCGCGGCTGAGCAGACTGCTCCTGGTGGCAGCGTGCTCGTTCAGGACTACCACCTCCAGCTTGTGCCCGGGATGTTGCGAGAACTCCGCCCCGATCTTCGGATCGGCTTCTTTCTCCATATCCCGTTCCCACCGGTCGAGCTCTTTGCCCAACTCCCGTGGCGACAGCGGATACTGGAAGGGCTTCTGGGGGCCGACGTGGTGGGCTTCCAAACAAAGCCCGGCGCCCAGAACTTCGTTCGACTCGTCAATCGTTTCACGCCCTTTCGCGGAGCCAGGGAGTCGATCGACGTGGCAGGCCGTGCGGTCGAGGCCCGCGAGTTTCCGATCTCGATCGACTACGACAAGATCGATCGCCTCGCCGCCGATCCCGAGACCATCCGCCGGGCTCACGAAATCCGGGCCGAGCTCGGTGAGCATCGCGTGCTCATGCTCGGCGTTGACCGTCTCGACTACACGAAGGGAATCGATCAGCGGCTGAGAGCGCTCCAGGAATTGCTCCGGGCACGGCGACGCACGGTTGATGACCTCGTACTCGTGCAGGTGAGCGTGCCCTCACGAGAGCAGGTCGATGAATACGTCGAGGTTCGTGAACGGATTGAAACACTCGTCGGGTCGATCAATGGCGAGTTCAGCGAGGTCGGCAGGGTACCCGTTCACTACCTCCGCCGTAATCTGCCGCTCGAGGAGCTCGTGGCCTACTATGTGGCTGCCGATATGATGCTCGTGACGCCGCTGCGAGACGGGATGAACCTCGTCGCCAAGGAGTACTGTGCGGCCCGTCGTGACGACACCGGCGTGCTCATCCTTTCGGAGTTTTGTGGTGCCGCCCACGAGCTCGAGCGGGCCGTGTTTGTGAATCCACATGACATCGACGGGATGGCCGCCACGATCGAACGAGCGATCTCGATGCCGCGGGGTGAGCAGGTACGACGGATGCGCAGCCTGCGGCAACGCGTGCGACGGCGAACAGTCTACGACTGGGCCGACGACTTCGACGCAGCCCTCACCCGCGGTGGGCCAAGCGTTCCGGCGACCGTCGGCGAGGAAGGTGTTCATTGACGCTGGCATGTGACTTGCCGGGCGCGACTGCGCCCGCCGCGGATGATCTCGATCGAGCTCTCGAGTCGTTGGCTCGCGTACCCGTGCTCCTCGTGGCGACCGACTACGACGGCACGCTTGCCGACATTGTGGACGATCCCGCGGCAGCCGCGCCCGTACGGGAGTCCATCGTGGCCCTCCGAGCCCTCGCCACGCTTGGATCAACCCATGCGGCGGTGATCTCCGGGCGGTCGCTTGCCGACCTGGCAACGCTCACGGCGCTCGACGGCCAGGTGATGCTCGTGGGCTCGCACGGCAGTGAGTTTGACCAGGATTTCGTGCGGTCGCTCACCCAGAAGCAGATCGAGCTTCGCCAACAGGTGCTCGACGAGATGCACCGCATCGCTTCTCGTGATCCGGTGTTTCGGATCGAGACCAAACCCGCGTCGGTGGCATTCCACTATCGCAATGTGGGTGATGGCGTAGCCGATTCGGCCGTGAAGGAGCTCATGGAGGGGTCGGCCACGTGGGCTGGTGTCCAGGTCAAGACGGGAAAGAAGGTCTTGGAGTTGGCCGTCGTGCCGACTTCCAAGGGGCATGCGATCGACGCCCTCCGCCACCGCGTGGGGGCTGGGGCGGTGGTCTACTTCGGCGACGACGTCACCGACGAAGACGCCTTCGCCCGGCTTCACGGACCTGATGTGTCGGTGAAGGTTGGCTCGGGTGATTCCTTAGCCACCTTTCGTATTGGCGATCCAACGGAAGTGGCCCGTCGTCTCGCCCGGCTTGCATGCCTTCGCGAGGCATGGCTCGCCGGTGCCGGTGCCGTGCCGATCGAACGACACGCCATGCTCTCCGACGGGCGAACACTTGCGCTCGTGGCACCGGGGGCGCGGGTGGTGTGGATGTGTGCCCCGCGAATGGACGGCCCCGCGCTTTTCGCATCGCTTCTCGGCGGCGACGCGGCTGGGCATTTCACGATCATGCCTGCCGTGGCCGAGCCGACACCACGGCAGGAATACGACGGCGACTCGCTGATCCTTCGCACCCTTTGGCGGTCGCTCGTTGTCACCGATTTTCTTGACTGCTCTGCTGGAAGGCCATCGCAGCGGGCGGGGCGGACTGACCTCGTTCGGCATATCGAAGGGCGAGGCGATGTCGTGATCACCTTCGCGCCGCGGCTCGACTTCGGCCGGTGCCCGACGCGGCTCAT
>JBGTGN010000121.1:0-7327 GCA_041746715.1 Pirellulales bacterium
GAATTATGTGACGTGGTTCTCCGCAGCACGGTTCGTGAACTGGCTGAGCAACGGGCAGCAAGCAAGTGCGGCTTCGATGGAGACCGGAACCTACACGCTAAACAACGCTGTCAGCGGTTCGATCATCGCCCGCAACAGCGATGCGACGGTCTTTCTGCCGAGCGCCGACGAATGGCACAAGGCAGGATTCTACGATGGATCGGTCTACAAGACCCATGCGACGAACAGCGATTCGACGCCCACTGCGACGGTTTCAGACTTCAGTCTGGTGAATGCAGCGAACGTCGGCGGCGTGGCTGGCATGCCGCTCAATGTTGGCTCCTACTTCAACACGGTGTCGGCCTACGGATTGTACGACATGTACGGCAACGTGAATGAGATCACCGACACGGCCGATGGGAGTGGGCAGTTTCGGGCCATGGGCGGTGGCTACAATGCCACTACAACAGGGTGGATTTCAACCGCAACTGGCATCTTTCAGGCGAGTACGTTCGGAAGTCAGGCTTATGGATTCCGCGTTGCCGCGCCGGCCGCGGTGGGCGACCTCATCAGTATCACGGTTCGTGACGCGTCCAGCGTGCCCCTCGACACTTCGTTCTACCGCTATGCCGAAGGCCCGAGTGGCAAGCGGCTCTTGCAATACATTTTCGATAACGATGCCGTCCGCAGGGCGACCGCGGCGAGCATCGACCTGACGACCGACGCCAACACGGTTGTGGCCCCATTCGCCACAAGTTATTTGGAATACGACGCCCAAGACCGGCTCGTGCGGCATGATCTCCAAGGCGCCGGCTGCTCGACGTGCAATGGCGGGATTGGGAGTTTTGAGTATGCCTACGAGCAGAATCCGGCGACGGACCTGTATCAATCAGCGTGGCATACCAAAACCACGGAGACCCGCCCGGATGGCACGGAGCGGATCGTCTACGCCAACGGCCGGCTTCAGACAATGCTCGAAGTGATCCGCACGCATGACGGCAGCACTTCTACTCCAAAACAATACGGCACGTACACCCGGTACGACAGCCGCGGCAACGCGATTTGGCAAGTCTCGCCCGAGGCAGTCCTCCTGCCCTCCGATCTCACAGACCTCGAGCAGTACCCCGATCTCTTGAACGAGGTAGATGGCAACTTTGAGTTCATCAGTGACTCAAGCGGCCTGATCGAGGTCACCAGCTATTTTGTGGGGACGACGGCGACCGACACGACCGCTGGTTCGGCTGACCGATTCGTGTCGAGTACCGCTGTGATGCGTGGCGACACCGGCACCCCGATTCTCGAGTCGTCCTTCACCTATCTTGTGCAGTCGGAGAGCGGCAGCAGCGACACGCGGGTTGCCACGCGAACGAGCTACGTGACGACCGACGGCACCGAGAGCAACACGACCACCTACGCCTACACCTATGCCACCGGCACGACACAGATCGCCTCGCAGACGACGACGTTTCCGGTCGTCACCACATCCCAGAACGGCTCGAACTCGGCCGACATCACCGAGCAGGTTTTTGACTCGAGCGGCCGCACGATTTGGACCAAGGATGCCGATGGGTTCTTGAGGTACACGGCGTACGACGAGCAGACCGGCTCGATCGTCAAGACGATCGTTGATGTCGATACCGCGGAAACCGCCGACTTTGAGGACTTGCCGTCCGGATGGGCAACGCCTACCGGCGGTGGCTTGCACCTCGGGTCGCACTATGAGGTTGACTCCCTCGGTCGCACCACAAAAAGCACCGACCCGAATGGCAGCATCACGTACACGGTCTACGACGACGTGAATCACTCGGTGCGGACCTACGGTGGTTGGAACTCGGTCACTGGCAGGCCCGCGGGGCCGACGCAGCTTTCACGCCGTGATCTTTCGGGCACCTACACCGAAATCTTGACGTACTCGGCGGCGCCGGACCTCGATGCAAGCGGTCGCCCCACGGGCACCGAGGCCATTGCCAGCATCGAGTCGCTGTCTCGATCGATCATGAATGCTGCCGGCCAGTTCGTCGCGAGCGACCGGTATGTTTTGATTCCCACGTACTCCACGGCGACTGCCGAGCTTGGCGTGGCAGGAACGAACTACCTGCGCACGACCTATGCCTACAACGACCAGGGGCAGGTTGATCGGATGGTGAATCCGGCCGGCACGATCACGCTTCACTTCTACGACGGCCTCGGCAGGCAGGTCGCCACGTATGTCGGCACCGACGACTCCACGACCGACACCCTCAAGTGGACGCCCGAGAACGCTTCGACGTCGTCGAATATGACGCTGGTTTCCACGCAGGAATACGACCACGGTGGCGTCGGCAACGGCAATCTGACGAGCACCACGCAGTATCCCGGTGGCAGTGCCGACCCTCGAACCACCGAGTACGCGTTCGACTGGCGTAACCGCCTTGTGCTCACGAAGGCCGGGGCGACAGACGATCCTGGTTCTGAAGATTCTTCCTTGAATCGTCCGCTCACCTACACGGACCACGACAATCTGGGCCGAGCAATCGCCCAAAGCGTCTACGACGGCGACGGCGTGTCGATTCTCGACGTGAACACCGACGGCGTGCCCGATGCGCCGTCCGCGGGGCTGCTTCGCAGTTCGCACTCGTCGGCGTTTGATGCGAGGGGACGGACGTATCACTCGGAAGTGCTCTTCGTCGATCAGGCGAGCGGGACGATCGGCACAGAAGTGCTCACGTCCGACACGTTTTATGATGCCCGTGGCAACGTCGCAATGGTGATCGCCCCGAATGTTCCCGTGATGCAGTACCTCCGTGACGGGGCCGGTCGCATGACGACCAGCCTCACGCTTGGCAATCTCCCTGGGGCCACGTGGGCCAATGCCACGAGCCTTGCCGACTCGGTCGTCCTCGAACAGGTGGATTTTGCATACGACCCGGCGGGTAACACGATCCTCACGACGGTCCGCGAGCGGTTCCACGACGCCTCCACGTCCACAACGGGGTTTCTGGGAACACCAAACTCGGGTATTCCATCGCGTGTGTCGTATGTGGCAGCGTACTTTGACGTGGGCAACCGGCTCACCGACTCGGTGAACGTGGGCACCAATGGGGGCACGGCGTACACGCGGCCAGGCTCGGTCCCGACCCGTTCCGACACCGTCCTCGTCACGTCGTACGACTACGACGACGCGGGCCGCGTCGAAGACGTGAACGATCCTCGGGGCATCATCACCCGCACTGGTTACGACCCGCTGGGGCGGACCGTGGCGACGATTCTCAACTACACCGGCGGGTCTCCAGGGGCCCAGACCGACGTCACGACGACCTTCCAGTTCGATCCGTCAGGCCGCCTGGAATCCCGCACCGCGGTCCAGCCCACAGGTACGCCGTCCCAGGTGACAGGCTACGTCTACGGCACGTCGATCAGCGGGGGCAGCACGATCACCTCAAATGACGTCATGGTGGAGACCAGGTATCCTGACCGAGTGACAGGGCTGCCATCGACTACCGACCGTGACCTCTACACGACCAACGCGCTTGGCGAGCGGACGAGCTTTACCGATCGTGCGGGCACCACGCACGGCTATCTGTATGACATCATCGGCCGCCAGACGGCCGACGTCATCACCGTGCTCGGGTCTGGTGTCGACGGCAGTATCCGCCGCGTCGAAATGGCCCACGACACGCTTGGCAGCGTGTCGCTTGCGACCACATTCGACGCCGCCACCAGCGGCGCGGTGACGAGCCAGGTAGCCCGAGCATTCAACGGGTTTGGGCAGACGGTCACCGAGTGGCAGTCACACACGGGCGTCGTCAACACGCTCACCACGCCCAAGGTGGACTACACCTACTCCGAAGGCACCGGCGGCAATCACAGCCGTCTGACCTCTACCGTCTATCCCGATGGCTACACCGTCAACGTCACGTATACCGGGATCGATTCGGCGGTCAGCCGGCCGACGAGCCTGACCGGCCAGCGGGCCGACTCATCGACGGTCGCCACGCTCGAGGCGTTCAAGTGGTTGGGCATGGGCACGATCATTGAGCGGGATCGGCCCGAGGTCAGCAAGATGTTCTCGCTGCTGGGAACACCTGGTGATGCCGGGGACCAGTATGCGGGGCTTGATCGGTTCGGGCGGGTGGTCGCTCACAACTGGTTCGAGGGGACCTCCACGACGATTGCCGATGGCTACGGCTACACGTATGACCGCGATTCTAACCGGCTTACCCGGTCCAGCGCTCTCAATTCAGACTTCAGTGAGACCTACACCAACGATGCCCTCGGGCAGCTCGAAAGCTATCTCCGCGGCGACTCGGGCATTCCGGCCAAGACGCAAGACTGGGAGTTCGACGCGCTTGGCAACTGGACCACGATCACCACTGACGGCGTTGCAGAGGCTCGCGAGGCCAACGCGCAGAACGAACTGATCGATGTGGGCGCCGCCACGCTCACGTACTCCGCCACGGGCAACCTCACGACCGACGCCCAGGGCAACACGCTGGTCTACGACGCCTGGAACCGTCTGGTTGCCGTCTACGACGCTTCGACCGATCTCATTGCCCGTTACGAATACGATGGGTTTAATCGTCGCATCGTCGAGCAAGTCGGCACGCTTGCCGATCCCGATGCGACGACCGCCCCGGTCCGTGACTTCTTCTACTCGCTCCAGTGGCAAGTGCTCGAAGAGCGAGTCCGCGATGGCTCCGGTGACATCCCCGCCGAGGCTGACACCCGCTTCATCTGGAGCCCGGTCTATGTCGATGCGATGATCGTCCGCGACCGAGACGCTGACGCGAATACTGGAACCGGCACCGGTGGCCTCGAAGAGCGGGTCTACGCGATTCAAGACGCTAACTGGAATACGACAGCGATCATCGCCGCGACGGGAGTGTCTGGCTTCTCATCAGGCGACGTCGTTAACCGCTTCATCTACACGCCGTTTGGCGAGCACGAGACGCTCGACGCCGCATGGAACACGCTCACCTCGTCACCCGCCACGCCTTGGAGCCACCTCTTCCAGGGACTCAAGCTCACGGAGGTCACGAGCCTCTTCTACGTCCGACACCGCGACTACTCCGCGAGCCTCGGGCGGTTTATCGAACGCGATCCGATCGGGTTCGAGGCGGGGGATAACAACTGGTATCGGTTTGTGGCGAACGGACCGGCCGGCGCTACGGATCCCAGTGGCCTGGACGAAGTGGTGTCGACTGACGTGACGATTGTGGGTGCGGATTTCAAGAGTGTTATTGCCGAATGGGAGTTAGGGGATGGCACGAAGCTGCCCACTCCGCTTTACGAAGGCGGGCAACCCGGCGCAGGCCAGGTCCGAAACCTGATGCTGACGCTGGCCAGAAAGATTCTCGAACAAATATTCAGCATTCGGCACAACGGCGGCAGAGGAATTGGCGTGGCCATGATGGGCCTTACGATTGGCGCTAAGACTCAGCTTGTTAAAGTCGCCATCGATGGGGAAGTAGTCGTGCATGTGGTTAAGAGTGTGTGTACTAAAGACAAAAAGGGCGTGTTGCACAAACAAGTCACCGAAGAGACTTTGGAAATGAAGATTCGCATCGCCGAAGTCGACTCACGTCGCCTTGCGATGAACAACGGCGAGCCGGTCATGGTGGGCGACTCGATAGGCTTGAACCAGCTTTTCAACGCGCTTCAAAGACGATCAACCGAATTCATCGAGAATCAATTGATTCCGGAGGTAAATAGGAGAGTGCAGGAGGCATTCCCAGGAGCCGCTGTAAAGCAGTAGAGCGGCCGTGTCCTAATATAACAACTGTGTTACGGGTCGTACCATTGCTACTTCGGGGTGACTAATGTAGTCGCCGGCCATAGCGGTAACTCATTCCGAGAAGGGCTACGGTTCTAGGCCATCGCAGGCCATTTGCATCTACAAGTAGTGTCCTCTTGCCGGAGTCGCGATGTTATGAATTCTACCACCCAATTTACGAATCGTTCATGTGTTGTTCATGCTATGTTGTTGATCTTAATGCTAGCAATCAGCAATATAGGCGTGCGAATCAAGGCCGAACAGCCCGGCGGACTCAGCAGATCCGATAGGGTTGGATGCTTAGGCGAGAGCGCAGAGAGCGTTGACGAGAGTCGCAATGGCGGCATTGGCATCGGCGCTGCGGCAAAAAGCCTTGATACCCAATCCGCAATGGCGTTGGCTAGGTGCCCGGACTCCATCCTCGTGCTCGATGGCCTGGACTCGCTGTCCTCGGACGTCGCGTCGGCGCTGGCAACATTTGCCGGACAACAGTTGAGCCTGAACGGCCTGACATCGCTCAGTTCCGCTGCGGGAGCGGCGCTTGCTCAATTCAGTGGCATCGAACTTTCTCTCAACGGCGTCACAGAGCTGTCCTTGGAAACAGCCCGCAGTCTTGCGGGGTGTGAAGTGTCCATATTACGACTGAATGGTCTCGCCACGATCGACGCCGAGATAGCCGCGGCAATCGCGACATCAAAGAGTCGGTATTTATTCCTTAATGGCTTGACCAGTTTGTCACCGGAAGTTGCTAAAGCGTTGACGGAAAGGAGGTGGCTGGCATTGCACTTAGACGGAGTGACGTCGCTCGATGTCGGGGCTGCAAGGGCCTTAGCGAGGGTCACGGGCCTACTATCGCTCAATGGACTGAGGTCACTTGACGCTCCTGCCACCGATGCACTTGCGTCGTTCAAGGGTTTGCTTTACCTCAACGGGGTTGAGAAGTTGGACATCGAGGCTGCAATAGGACTCGGTCGAATACGAAAAGGCTACCT
Source organism: Pirellulales bacterium (assembly GCA_041746715.1). Classification (GTDB taxonomy): domain Bacteria; phylum Planctomycetota; class Planctomycetia; order Pirellulales; family UBA1268; genus QWPN01. Next base: position 6,724 of record JBGTGN010000121.1, read on the forward strand.
GCTACTGAACGGGCTGACGACGTTGTCGCCTGAAGTCGCTTCTGCTCTGGCGAGGTACGGAGGTGCCCTTTATTTGAATCGCGTGGAGCATCTCAATACCGACACTGCCGTGATGCTGGGAACATTTCGTGGTACCGACCTGTATTTGGATGGGCTGACCGGCCTTGGCCCGGACGCTGCTGAGGCACTAGCCAAGTGCGGGTCCTCCCAATTATCGCTTGACGGCGTCACTGCAATTTCCCCGGAGGTCGCGGCAAAGCTGGCTCAGTTCAATGGCAAGCACCTTAGCCTGGACGGGCTTACGTTCGTTGATGCAGCTTCTTTAGCCGCTTTGAAGAATTTCAAGGGGGACCGTCTGAGCCTAGATGGCCTAGAGAGAGGGGCGAAGGGTGAGAGAAGGCCACGGGCAACCGAAGGTGGCCAAAGGTAGAGGAGAAGGAAAGGACAGGGTGCGTCGGCAAAAGATAAAGCAACACCTCTTCTGTAAACGGCGGATTTCAGAGGTGGGTCATCTTGGCTTCCATGTTCAGGTAAGCACGTTCGGTTTCCCAGTCGTCACTGATCTCGGCGAGGACGGCTGAGGCGAGCCTCAGGAGGGACGCCT
>JBGTGN010000122.1:0-9281 GCA_041746715.1 Pirellulales bacterium
AGGCGTCCCTCCTGAGGCTCGCCTCAGCCGTCCTCGCCGAGATCAGTGACGACTGGGAAACCGAACGTGCTTACCTGAACATGGAAGCCAAGATGACCCACCTCTGAAATCCGCCGTTTACAGAAGAGGTGTTGCTTTATCCGGCGGCGGAGGTGTCTGCGCCCGGGCCGCCGATGATCCGAGCATGCCGGTGGCCATGACCAACGCGGCGACCACGAAACGATGCACGCGATACGCAGTTGTGGCGAGAGTTTTCATGATCGATTGAGTGAAAGTGAGGCCGCGTGGTGAAGCAACAGGTGGAGAACCCCTAAACACACTGAAATCTTAAGGAGCCCTCCCACGATTGCAATGCGCATGATTTCGTTTCTGGATAAATCTATTTTGAATTTGGAACCCTTCCATCAAGCCCCTGCCGGGCCTTCCAGGACTGCAAGCATCGGTAGGGTATCCTCCCCGAGGTCGCTCGATTCCCACCCGGGGCCCGGTCTCATCCCATGGAAACGGTTGACGTCCCGACTCGATGCCTCGGCGTCGTCATGCCGGTCCACGACGAAGAGCGGACGCTCCACGTGATTGTGGAGAAGGTGCTCGCGAGACCCGAAGTCGGCGAGCTCGTCATCGTGGACGACGGCTCCACCGACGGCACGTGGGCCAGGATGGACGAGCTCGAAAAAACCGACTACCGCATTCGCATCGTTCGATGTGACGTAAATCGAGGCAAGAGCGCTGCGCTCAGGAAAGGGTTTGCTCAGGCCACCTCAAAAATCCTCGTCGTGCAGGATGCCGATCTCGAATATGACCCCGACGAATACCCAAAACTGCTCGAGCCGATCCTCGCCGGCCGTGCAGACGTCGTCTATGGCTCGCGGTTCCAGCGATCGACCACACGGGGCGTGATCTGGTCGTTGCACGCCCTTGCCAACAAGCTGCTGACGCGCATGTCTAACATGATCACCGGTCTTCACCTGACCGACATGCAGACCTGCTACAAGATGTTTCGGAAATCCGTGATCGACCGAATCCGGATCCACGAGAACCGTTTTGGTTTTGAGCCCGAGTTCACGGCGAAGATCGCGAAGCTCAAGGTGCCGATCGAAGAGGTGGCGATTTCCTACCGCGGCCGGACCTATGCGGCCGGCAAAAAAATCGGTTGGAAAGACGGCGTGAGCGCGATCCGCTGCATCTTCCAATACGGGTTTCAAAAGAGCGTGTAGATGAATGGGGCAGCGCCCGTGCCCCCCAAGAACACAAGCGCCGCCACCAAGGCGAACGCGATGAGCAGCGGCAGGAGCCACCATTTTTTGGACTCCATCAGGAACCCATAAAACTCGCGAAGCAGGCCAGCCTCCTGCTTGCCCGCCTCCTTCTCGAAGTTTTCTTTGTGTGGGTTCTTGCTCATTGGTCAGTAGGTCTTGAAGTAGTCGGCGGCCGGTCGAGGTTCAGGACGCACGCGCCAGTAGGTGGGAAGCGATTTGTCCGGAGTGGTCGGGAAGAATCCGGGCTTGAGCCACTGGAGAACAAGACCGATGGGCGTGAGCACGAGAAAATAGACCGCCGCGAGGACGATCTGCGATACGGCAAAGCCGATGGGGAACGTGACTACCGAAAGCCCGACGAACAGGACTCGCAAAACACTCGGAAACACCAAGCCGACAAGCGGCAGGACGATCGCAAGAGCCCCGAGCGGCCAGGCCAATGCCGGCGACTCTCGCCAGGCTGTGATCGCGGCGGCACCTCCGAAAAACAGGGTCCACGCCACGCCGAACTGGAGAAGCTGGCTTCGCGACGGATTCGTGTTGAGGGGGATCAAGCTCATCAGTCGGGGGCGAAGTGTTGGTGAGTGGTAGCAGCAGCCTGGGCGGGTTGCTCCGCCTTGAGCAGAACAAAATTCTCGATCACGAGCAGGTCTATCCCAGTGCTCATGAAGCAGCGATAGGCCTCAGCGGGCGTACACACGATCGGCTCACCACGCACATTAAAACTCGTGTTCACGAGCATCGGGCAGCCGGTAGAGGCTTTGAAGAGTTCAAGCAGTCGATGAAACCGGGGGTTCCTCTGGGCATCGACGGTCTGGATGCGGCAGGAATAGTCCACATGGGTGACGGCCGGAACGACCGACCGCGGTTCGCGGAGCCGATCGATCCCCGTCGCCTCGGTGCTGGCGTGTGCCGAAACCCGCTTGGACGTTCGTACCTTCGTCACCAGAAGCATATAGGGGCTTTCCTGGGCGCTCTCGATCTCGAAGTATTTTGTTGCGTCCTCCCGCAGCACAGCAGCAGCAAAGGGTCGGAACGACTCGCGAAATTTTATTTTGAGGTTCATTCTCGACTGCATCGCTTCGTCACGCGGATCGCCGAGAACGCTCCGGCTGCCCAGGGCGCGTGGGCCAAACTCCATACGGCCCTGAAACCAGCCGACCACGCGGCCCTGCCCGAGGTGCGCAGCGACTTCGCGGAGAAGGGCATCTTCGTCAGGACGGTGGTGGTACACCGCGCCAAACTCGTCCAGCGTTTCTCGAATCGGCTCGCATGCGTATGACGGGCCGAGTAACGAGCCGCTCTGGGAATCGGTCGCTCGAGGTTCCCGTGGCACGTCGAGCAACTGATGGGTCGTGAAGAGTGCCGCGCCCAAGGCCCCGCCGGCGTCGCCCGCTGCGGGCTGGATCCAGATTCGGTCAAAGCCGGCCTCGCGCAGGATGCGGCCGTTGCCCACACAGTTGAGCGCCACGCCGCCGGCAAGGCAAAGGTTCCGCATGCCGGTTTCCTCACGGGCGGTTATGCAGATGCGGAGCATCGCTTCTTCAGTGACAGCCTGGATGGATGCCGCGATGTCCATGTGTCGCTGCGTCAATTCGGATTCGGGCTGCCGTGGCGGCCCGCCGAAGAGTTTGGCGAAGGGCTCGTTCGTCATGGTGAGGCCTTGGCAGTAGCGGAAGAACCGCATGTCGAGCCGGAATGAACCGTCGTCGCGGAGGTCGATGAGGTGGTCGCGGATGATCGATGCGAACCGCGGTTCGCCGTACGGCGCGAGGCCCATGAGCTTGTATTCGCCGCTGTTGACCTTGAACCCGCAGTAAGAGGTGAAGGCCGAGTAGAGAAGGCCCAAGGAATGCGGAAAGCGGATCTCTCTGCTGATGTGAATCCGGTTGCCGTTGCCCGTCCCGATGCTCGTGGTCGTCCACTCGCCGACTCCGTCCATCGTGACGATCGCGGCTGCGTCGAACGGCGACGGGAAAAACGCGGAGGCCGCATGCGACTCGTGATGCTCGGGAAAAATCACCCGCTTCCGATACGCCCCGCCGAGTTCCCGGCGGATCTCGCGCGAGAGGTGGAGCTTCTGGTGGAGCCATCCGGGGATGGCCATGCGGAACGATCGGAATCCCGCTGGGGCATAGGCCAGATAGGTTTCGAGCAGGCGATCAAACTTGAGCAACGGCTTTTCGTAAAAAGCCACATAGTCGAGATCGTCCGCCTCGAGATTCGCCTCCGCAAGGCAGCTTGCAATCGCGCGAGACGGAAAACTGGCATCGTGCTTGATCCGCGTGAACCGCTCCTCTTGGGTCGCGGCCACGATGGCACCGTCACGCACCAGGGCCGCGGCCGAGTCGTGGAAATATGCCGATATGCCTAATACTGTTGCCACGCGTGCTTCGGTCGGTGCTGGATTGTGGGGCAATGTTTCCGAGGCGGTACCAGAGGCGGTTCGAGTTCCGAGCGTAGCCGATCACGGGAGGCTCGGAGAACCAGGAAAACGCCCGGCCGATCGGCCAATACGCGTGACGTAGCGACATCACCATTTGTGCTACACTCCCGCCATCAGTACTTGCATGGACGTCACGGATCGACAGCTCGAGCGGGAAATTTCGCGACGACGCACGTTTGCGATCATTTCCCATCCCGACGCCGGCAAGACAACGCTCACCGAGAAACTGCTTCTCTACGGCGGCTGTGTCGAGATCGCTGGGGCCGTGCGCGGGCGGAAGACCCAGCGGACAGCCCGCTCCGACTGGATGGAGCTCGAGAAGCAGCGCGGCATCTCGGTCAACTCGACCGTGCTCGTCTTCGACTTTGCGGGGCACCGCGTCAACCTCCTCGATACCCCGGGCCATCACGACTTCAGCGAAGACACCTACCGCACGCTCATGGCTGCCGACTGCGCGGTCATGGTGATCGACCTCGCCAAGGGCATCGAGACCCAAACCGAGAAGCTCTTCAAGGTGTGTGCCCTCCGTGGCCTTCCGGTGATCACGTTCGTCAACAAGGTTGACCGTCCAGGCCGTGACCCGCTGGCGATCCTCTCCGAAATCGAGGAGAAGTTTGGCATCACGGCAGTCGCCGCCAACTGGCCGGTCGGCACCGGACGGGATTTTGAGGGCGTGCTCGATCTGGGCACGCTCAAGGCCCACCTCTTCGAGGGCCGTCAGGGCGACCGGAGAACCGTCGCCGAGGAGGTTAGCTTTGCCGAGGCGGCAGCCCGTTCCCAGCATGGCGCACGAGCCTGCGAGGAGGCAGAGTTGCTCGCGGGAGCCGCGGCGGACCTTGACCGCGCGGCGTTCTTGGCTGGCCGACAGACGCCCGTGTTCTTTGGCAGCGCGCTTGTCAACTACGGCGTCGAGCAGTTCCTCAATGGTTTTCTTGCGCTCTGCCCACCGCCGACGGCGAGGCGAGGCAACGGCGTGGCGGTGCCATCGGCTCGGCCCGAGTTTGCGGGCTATGTCTTCAAGATTCAGGCGAACCTCGATCCCAGGCACCGCGACCGGATCGCGTTTGTCCGTGTGTGCTCGGGAACGTTTCGACGAGATATGGACGTGCTCCATACCCGCACCGGCAAGACGATTCGCCTTCGCCGGGCCCACCGGGTGTTTGGCCAGGAGCGAGAGACGGTCGAGGAGGCGTTTCCGGGCGACATCGTGGGGCTTGTGAATCCAGGTGAGTTTCGTCTCGGTGACACGATCTGCGAGGGGGAGCCGGTGGCTTTTGAGCCGCTGCCGATGTTTGCCCCGGAGCAGTTCGCGATTCTCCGGTGCGACGACACGAGCCGACGGAAGCAGTTCGAAAACGGTCTCGCGCAGCTTCTCGAGGAGGGCGTGATTCAGCGGTTTCACGATCCTGTGTCGACAGCCCGTGAGCCGATTCTCGGCGGCGTGGGCACGCTCCAGTTCGACGTCGTGCGATTCCGGCTCGAGCAGGAATATGCCACACCAACCACGCTCCAGTGGCTGCCCTACAAGGTGGCCCGCTGGGTCGTAGACGGCCAGGACCGTGCGGCCGATGTGCCCCTCATGAGTACGGCGAGGTATGTGCAAGACCTCGATGGCAAGCCCGTGTTCCTGTTTCAGTCAACGTGGGATGCCGACTACACAGCCCGCGAGTTTCGCGACCTCACACTGTCGGGCGTGCGGGTGTGACGGCAGAGTGATGCGGATTGAACGAGGCTGGCGAAGCGAGTCAAAGGCCGCCGGGGCGACGCGACGACTCTTCTGCATCCGTGATGAGCCATGTGCCGTCGCGTTTCTCGAGCGTGACGAGCACGCTTGCGATGCCGGTGCCCTGCATTCCCTTGTCCATGGTGCCACTCACCCGCACGATGAGGTCGGCGGTCGCGGTGCGGCCAGACCCATCAATCTCGATCTGCGTTCGCGTGATCCGCACCTCACGAGGCTTGACCTGGTCCATGATCTCGCTCACCTCGTCTTGCAACGGACGCAGTTCGGGGGCGATGGCCGCCAGGAGCGCAGCAATGTCTTTCTGCTCGGCCGCTGCCGCGAGTCGTGGGAAGAGGGCGTCGAGATACTCGCGGTCCGTACTAACGACACGGTCAGCGATGAAACACGACCCGCCGATAAGAACCGCGATCCCTGCGGCGATGAGCCCGCCGCGCGACCCACTCGAGAGCCCGTACCACCCAAGCGCAGCCGCCACCACAAGGGCGATGATGACCAGCGGTGTGGAGGCTTCGAAGGGCATGCGGGGACCTTGTCAGTGTGTTAGATCGCTTCGCTGCCTCGCTCGCCGGTGCGAATGCGGACGCATTCGTCCATGGGGAGGACAAAGATTTTTCCGTCACCGATTTCGCCACGGTCACCGGTGCGGCCCCCCTTGACGATCGCTGCGATGGTGGGCTCGACAAACTCGTCGTTGACGGCGATCTGAAGCTGCACCTTCCGGAGAAGGTTGACGGCGATCTCGTGGCCGCGGTAAGTCTCGGCATGGCCTCGTTGTCGGCCGAAGCCCTGCACGTCGAGGACGGTCAGTCGAAAGACTTCGACTTCAGACAACGCCTCCTTGACGCTCTCGAGATTATGCGGCTGGATGATCGCAATGATGAGTTTCAAGGTGCTCTCTCACGAGTGTCACGGGCGAAGCCCCAAGGGTACCGCATGGGCACCTGAGCGGCCTCGGAAAGCGGGCCTGTCCCCTTCGCCGCGCTGGCCACCCCGATAGACGTACGAGCACGGGAGCCCGGAGGTGCGACCGGCGGGCCGCGAAGCTCACCGGGGCCAGGGATGGCCCGGCGGGCGTAAAGAATGAATGCCCCGGCAAGGGCGAGCTAGGCGGAGTGCCCACCCAAGCCGAGAGGGGCATCCATCTGGACGATTTGGATCATGCTGGGCCAGGGAGTGCGGGGAGGGCACAGGCCGCACCTTGAGGAGCAAACCCTGTGCCGCAGGTAGGGATTGCCGGCCCGTTTACGGTTCATGGGCCGTGGTGCTGGCTTTCTCGCGACTTGCGCCTTGGGGGTCGCCGCTGGGCGATTTTTCGACCCCCCCCTACCCTCTCTCGTCGGAGCGCCGTCGCGCGTTTTTGGTGCATGAGGATGCAACAGAACAAGGCAGCGGCAGCGGGTCTCTAACCGATACGGGCGACCTCAGTCTTCACACTTCGTAACACGATTCTTATGGCCCACCCTCCAGACACGATCGTGCCGGTGCCGCTCGGGCTTGATCGCGAGGACCTCGTGAAAGCGCTGGCGACCGCGTTCCCTGACGCGGCGGGAGCGGCGGATGAACTGACGGCGGCATGCGGCCTGCCTGGGAGGGGCGGTCGGGCCCCAGCGCTCGAGCGTCTCGCGACCCTCGATCCGGCGGTCTACGCCCGCACGCGGAATCACACCAGCGGCGCCGTCTCGCGGCTCTCTCCGTGGCTTCGACACGGCGCACTCTCGCTGGCTGAGGTTCGCGACGCGGCGCTTGCCACGGTCCGCGATCCCGAGGCAGCAGAAAAGTTCATCTCGGAGCTTGGCTGGCGGGACTATTGGCAGCAGGTGTATGCGGCGCTTGGCGAAAGAATCCATGAGCCCATCGAGACGCCTGCGGCAGCGGCCCGCGCAACGCCGCGTGCGTCGATGCCAGATGACGTCCTTTCAGCCACGACGGGCATGGCCTGCATCGATGATTTTGTGCGACGGCTCCATGCGACCGGGTGGCTCCACAACCACGAACGCATGTGGCTCGCGTCGTGGCTAGTGCATGTCCGCGGCGTGTCGTGGCGGGCCGGAGCCGACTGGTTTCTGTCTCACCTCATCGATGGTGATCCGGCGAGCAACCACCTTTCATGGCAATGGGTGGCCGGCACGTTCTCGGCAAAACCGTATCTCTTCAACCGTGAGAACCTCGAACGATTCACGGCCGGCATGCATTGTGGTCGCTGCCCGGTGTTTGGGAGTTGTGACGTCGAGGGGTCGTATGAGGAGATCGCTGAAAGGCTTTTTGTCGGTGACGCCGGCCCACGGAGCGACGCCGTGCCACGCATCAAGCCTGGCCCAGCGTGGCGACTGGCAGGTGACGAACTGCCGTCACGTCGCCCGCTCGTGTGGCTCACGCTTGACTCGGCCTCCGCCACGTCGCCGGCGGCGGTTCGCCACGCGAATGCCCCCACGATCTTCATTGTCGATCCGGCCTGGCTCGCGGCTGAGCGGCCGTCGCTCAAACGACTTGTCTTTCTCTGGGAATGCCTGGCCGACGTCAGTGGCCTCGAAATTCACTACGGTGACCCATGTATTGTGGTACCCGCTCGCGCGGCGAGACTCGGCTGTGACAGCATCGCCGTCACCGATACGCCCTGCCCTCGCGTGCGCCGAGCGGCTTCCGAGATGATGGCCAGGCTGCCGGTGCATGTCTGCCCGTGGCCATCGTTCTGCGACCGATCCCGCGCCACAGACCTTGGGCGGTTTTCTCGGTTTTGGCAGAAGGTCAGCCGGTCGGCCATGCAGCCAACGTCGCGGTGATCTCGATGTTGAATGCGTTCCAGGGATACGTCGTCGGCGGCGGGGCGACGAGCACGAGGGGCTCGCCCGTTGTCGGGTGATCCAGCGCGAGCCGCGTCGCGTGGAGTGCGAGCGGGCAGGCTTCGTTCCATGGCGGCTGGCCGTAGAGCCGGTCGCCCAGGATCGGATGGCCGATCGAAGCAAGATGCACGCGAAGCTGGTGCGACCTTCCTGTCGCCGGCTCGATCGCCAGGAGACTCTTCACGTCGCTGTCAACTTCATGGCGGCATGGTGCGACGAGTCGCCAGGCAGTGCGTGCCTCTTTCCCATGGTCATGATCGACGCGGTGGCGCGGCGGATGGTTTGGATCGCGTGCCAGCGGAAGATCGATCATGCCACTCGTCTCAGAGGTTTCACCGACAACGATGGCAAGATAGTGTTTGGTCACACGTCGCGCTTCAAAGGCGATCCCGAGCGCGGCCCGCGCGTCGCGTGTTCGCGCGAGCACGAGAAGCCCGGAGGTGTCGCGGTCAAGCCGATGCACGGCCTCGACATGGCCAAATTCAGCAGCGAGTCGCAGGGCCACCGCCGGTGGATCGAGCGGCGTGCGGGCCGGCACACTCGGCACACCCGATGGCTTGTCGACGACGATGATCGCGTCGTCGGCAAACACGATCCGCGGCGGCAGCATAGAATCCAATCGCAACGTGTTCTGGTCGGCGCTCACCGGCTTTCGGCTTTCCGCTTTCGGCACGTCGATCACAGGAACCCAAGCATCGACACCCAGCGACAGAGAAGATCGGCGGGGGGTGTGTCGGAGTCATGCTGCGGCAACTCCGCCACGGGATAGCCAGCCTTGGTGAGCCGTTGTCGATCCCGTTCTACCCGCTCGCGGGCCGCGTCGTCGCCGCCCGGCCCAAGCAACACCCACCATCCCATGCCAGGCTCCGCCGGCGATAGTTCGGCACGTTGTGGCAGCGATGCTCCCACAAGCGCCACGCCACCTGTCGCGCGGCCGAGTCGTTCGGCCACCATCCACGCGAAGGCTGCGCCGGCGCCTGAGCCGGCGACTC
>JBGTGN010000123.1:0-11117 GCA_041746715.1 Pirellulales bacterium
TCGGTCCTTCCGGGATCTTCATGGGTAGAGCCGTAGGCCGCCGCAGTAGAAGTAGATCACGTTCTTGAAGTTCATGACGTTCCGGTAGCCCCCAGCCCGCCGCTTGATTGCCATGATCTTGCTGTTGAGGCCCTCGGCGACGGCGTTGGTCAGTTGATGGCGGCAGTGGGTGATGATGTTGTCGAGGCGGCGGTCGATCATGCGGGCCACTTTCTTGATCGGCTCAAGTCGGCTCCGCATCGCCCAGCCATTCCACTGAGAGAAGAATCGTCGAGCCCATCCCTCGACGCGGAACGACCACAGGTGCCGCAGGTTTTCCTTGATAGCCCAGGCCCGGGCAGTCTTGAGATCGCTTCCCCGGAGGAAGCGAAACTCGGCCCGTCGTTTGGGATGAACGTTCTCCTTGGAGGAGATCCACAGGTACTTCGTGCCCTTGAGACGGTCGTCGTCCTCGGTGAGCAGCAGCCGATTCTCACGGCGCCGCACGACGTCCACGGCTTCAGTCACGTGCTGCATGACATGGAAGCGGTCGAAGACGATCTTGGAGGAGGCCAGAGGAACGGCTTCGAGAGTGGATTGGATATAGGGCTCCCACATATCCATCGCAACTGCCTGGATCCCTGCGAGCTGCTCCGGGGTGCGGGACTCGTAGAATGCAGCCAAACTCGCCTTTTCCCGGCCTTCCGCAACGAACTCGACGGTCCCGCGGTCGACGTCGTTGACGATGGTCAGATACCGATGACCTTTTCGGAACGCCTTCTCATCGACGCCGATGCGGGCGATGGCGGTTGCTTGCTTGCGAGCCAGCCCGCGGGCGACGGCTCGCTCGAGCACGTGCCAAGCCTGATCCCAGCTGATACCGACGAGCGTGCAGGCTCCCTTCACGGTCTGGCAGGCTTGGAGGACGTCGATCACGAACCGCTCCATGAGCAGGGTGAAGCGGCCGTGGGGCGCCGCCCACGGAACCTTGACCTGCACCACTCCGTGCTCCGGGCACTCGACACGTGGGACACGGGCATGGACCAGGGTGTGGAACTGGCACGTGTTGAGATGCCGCCACTGCCGCTCCGGAGCATGGTCGTAGCAGGCAAGCTCACGGCTACACTGCGGACAGTTCCAGCGGCAGCCTTCGGGGTGGTCAACGTGGACATGGATCTCTGTGGACTCGACGTCGAGCCTCACATCGGTCACCTTCCAAGGAGCGGTCAAGCCGAGAACCTGCTGGTAGAGCTCTGTGTCGAACATGCGCCTTGCCTCCGGGGGAAGGCCACATTGTCCCCTACGGGGCTACCCACAAAAATCCCCGATGGACCAGAAAATCCAGGCAACGAGCACGAGACAGAACGTTCGCGGAATGGCCAGGGCCGTCGGCCAGCGCGGGAGCCTGAAGGTTGCTGCCAGTCGCTCGGCTGTCAGAAGTCCGCCGTGAATTGCCCCCCAGATCACGAAGTTCCAAGATGCCCCGTGCCAGAACCCAGACACCAGGAAGACGATCCAGAGATTGGCATACATCCGCCACCGAGGTACGCGGTTGCCACCGAGCGGGACATACAGGTACTCCCGCATCCAGTTGGAAAGCGAGATATGCCACCGCCTCCAAAACTCGGTGACCGACTTCGAGATGTATGGCTGGTTGAAGTTTTCGAGAAAGTCGAATCCGAGCATCTTTCCGAGTCCGATCGCCATGTCGCTGTATCCCGAGAAGTCGTAGTACAACTGCATGGCGTAACAGACGGCCGCCACCCACGCGGCGGCACATGAAAGCCGCGCTGGATCGGCGGCGGTATCCGCGGTCGCTCCGAAGGCGGCGTCGGCGACGACTGCCAGGGTGTCGGCGATGAGAACCTTCTTCGCCAGGCCGATCGTAAATCGCCACGTACCGACGAGGAACTGCTCGTCGGAATGGCTGCGTTTCCTGATCTGCGACGCCACGTCGTGATACCGGACAATCGGGCCGGCGATGAGCTGCGGAAACAGGACCACATAGAGCAGATACTGCCCGAATGACCCAGCGGGCTGTGCCTGTCGGCGGTACACGTCGACCAAGTAACTGATCTTCTGGAATGTGAAGAACGAAATGCCGATCGGCAGGACGATGCTCGTCCATGTGAGTTGTCCGAGCCCTGTTGTCGCGGCGATCGCGTTCGCCTGCTCAACGAAGAAGTTCATGTACTTGCAGTACACGAGCAGGGCTACGTTCAGTCCGACTGCGACCGCGAGGAGACGCTTGCTTTTGATCGCATCGGACGTTGATCGCATGGATCCGGCGAGCACGTAGTCCAGCCAGCTCGACCCGATCAGAACCAGAACGAACTGGGGCGCGCCCCAGGCGTAAAAGGTCAGACTTGCGACGAGAGCCACCGCGTTCCGAAAGCGATCGGGGACGAGGTAATACACGCCCAAGACAAGCGGCAAGAAGCCAAACAGAAAAAGAATAGAACTGAACGCCATCGCGAATCCCTCGCTCCCCCGCGCCGCCGTCCCCCCCAAGCCTCGACCACACGCTCCACCATCGGCACGCGAGTGAGGATGGCCCCACAAAAGCCTCCACAGGCAACTTTTGAGAAAAAGCTAGGCAGGATGGGACATTCAGCGAGGCGGCGTTGCGAGGGGCGTGTCCTCGGCGCGATCAGCCTGGAACCAGCGCGCCAACCGCGCTACCGATCGAAGACTTCGAGGTGGCGGCCAATGCCGAGGCCCGCTGGTGCTGCACGCTTGGAAAGTTCGTCGAGGGCGCGGCGGCCAGAGTCGCCGAGATCTCGCGTCCAATCGTTCACGTAGAGGTCGACATGCTGCATGAGCACGCCGTCGTCGAATTCCTGAGCGTACTTCCGCATCGTGGGGAGGGCTGCCTCTGGGGTTGCGAGAGCGAGTGCGAGTGAGGCGTGGATCGCCCGCTGGACGGCGGCGATCACGTTGGCAGGAAGTCGATGGCTCGCGACGATCCCGCCAAGAGGAAGCGGACAGTGTGTCTCGGATTCCCAGCGGCCGCCGAGGTCTTCCACGAGATGGAGGCCGCGCTCCCGCCACGTGAATCGCCCCTCGTGGATGCACACCCCAAAATCGGTTGAGCGAGCCTCGAGCCGCGGCATGATCTCGGAAAACACGACCTGCTCGACCCGCGTTGTATCGGGATAGAAGAGCGAGAAAAGGAGCGATGCGGTGGTGTGCTGGCCTGGGCAGAGTGTGAGCTGCGTCGGCGATTCGGGCCGCGTGTTGCTCTCAGCCGCAAGCAAGAGCGGGCCGACACCGAACCCGAGGGCAGATCCGCTTGGCAGGACGACCACATCGCCAGCCATCGCGAGGGCGGCGGCAAAACTCACCTTACAGACATCAAAGTCACCGCGGAGCATTCGCTCATTGAGCTGTTCGATGTCGAGGAGCTCGATCTCGAAATGAAGCGGCCCCGTGTCGATGCTGTTTGTGAGCAGGCCCCAGAAACAAAAAGTGTCGTTGGGGCAGGGGGAGATACCGAGGCGGATGGTGTGGGTCATGCGCAGGACTCCACGAGCGACGTGGCCGTCGCGAGGGCCTCGGTGATTCTCCACCGCGAGGTATCGCGGTCGCCGGCAGTGTTGGAGATGCCGCGGATGATCGTGAGTGGTACGCCGGCGAGCCGGCAGGAGAAAGCGACGCCAAAGCCTTCCATGTCTTCCGCAACGGCGCCCGGAAAGGCACCCAGGCGGTGGGCAACGTCATCGTTGCTAGCCGACGCAGCACACGCCGTGAGGAGTAGTCCAGCAGGCGCAGCGGCAGTCAAAGGCTCGAGCGAGATGACGTCGCCGATCACGGTGGTAGGGTCCGCTCGATCGCCCGGCCATTGGGGCCACCCCATGGCGCCAGCGGTCAAAAACCCGTCGCCCGATCCAGCGCCAACGCCGAAGCAGGCGACCTCTGTGAAGGAGTAGGCCGTGCCAATATCGAGTCGTTCATCGATCCGCCCGGCGATGCCCACGAGGATGACGCGGTCTGGTCGATGCGCCGCGAGCAACCCGGCCGTGCGGGCTGCGGCCGCCACGGGGCCGAAGCCACAGAGGGCGACGCGGGTCGAGTCGTTCTCCGAAAGGGGCAGGGCAAGGCCGCGGCGTTCCAGTTCGGTTGGTACGAGAATCAGCGTGTTCGGCATAGGTCGCCACCGTGGCACGATGCCTGGGTGAGCTGTCGCCTCAGGCCTGACGCATAATAGTCGTCAATATGCTGCGTGGCCGCTACCGCACTGGAGGTAGGCTCACCGGCCGTTCGTCAGCGACAACAGGCCGCTCTGCTGCGGGTGATCCCAGCGGCGGGAGCGTCGCGAAAACCTTTTCGTCACGAAGGTCCGTCCGCTCAGCCATGAGCTCGGCCTCCTTCTCCGCCTTGTCCTCGGCGATTGCTTGCTTCTGTTTCCACGGCAACGTATATCGCTCGCCGGCGAACTCGACCCGGTCGTTGATATCGCCGTCCTGGAACGGCCCCGCGCCTGCGACCCATCGGTCGCGGGTCTTGCTCTTCACCTGGGCGAGGCCGCTTTGCCAGATAGGCCGTCCACTGACCCTTTCGTAGGCGAAGAGATTGACCTTGGCAACGCCCCGCTGGTCGGTCCGTTTGTAGGCGGCAATTTCTGGGATCGACGTGCCGTTGCCCATGAACGAGACGCTCGTGGCCGGAATGCCGAGCAGGAGGTCCGTGCGATCGGTGCCAATGGCGCCAGCGCGAGCCTCCACAACGACCGTCGCATGGTCTTTGTCGGGCGCGAGCGTGCATCCCGAGGCCAGAAGCTGGTGCCTCAAGGCGCTCGTCATGTATTTTCCGTCGTTGACCTCGTCGAGAATCGCGGTGTCCAGGAAGACGCTCTGGCCGGCCAGCGGCCGCATGTCGATGAGCATCACGCTTCGCTCGACCGCGTCGGAGATGAGGAGCTGCTCGGTGGCCGTGCGCTTCGAGTCGCTCCAACGACTTGTACCACAGCCGGTGGCGAGTGCAGCGACGAGGGCGAGTACCGCCTGAGCGACGATGCGTGGCAACGGTGGCATGGGCGTAGGTATGAGGCGGCGAAGAGAACTGCCGCGGGACCGTAGCAACGCGATGAGCCTGGCACCACCGCGTTCCTCGGTGCGTCGCGCCGATCCCCGCCCGCCGGACGCGGCTGGGTAAACAGGGTAAGCCCGGCCAAGAGCGGTGACCCAAGCCGCGGCCCAGGCCGCGGTCGCGTTGACGCTCCATGACCGCTGCTGCTACTTCCCCCGGCCACGATCCCGGAGTGACTCATGCTCTTCGCCCGCCGAATCATCCACGCTGCCGCCTTGATAGCAGCTCTTGTTGTTGGCCGTCACGGTCTGGCTGCCGAGCCCGACACTCCGCTTAAA
This sequence comes from Pirellulales bacterium, assembly GCA_041746715.1. Classification (GTDB taxonomy): domain Bacteria; phylum Planctomycetota; class Planctomycetia; order Pirellulales; family UBA1268; genus QWPN01. Next base: position 5,346 of record JBGTGN010000123.1, read on the forward strand.
CCCGCCGACCGTTCGAGCCCCAGGGCGACGCTCCAGACGTTCGTCGACTCGCTTGACGCGTTCTATGACCGGTTCCGCACCGAGCAGCCAGGCTCCGAAGGCCGGCTCGCCGCTCGACGTCTCGGAAAAATCGCCGTCGGCTGTCTCGACCTGAGCAAGGTCGCCCCGTCGCTGGTCGAATCGGAAGGACGGGAAATGGCGGTGCATCTCAAGGAGATCCTGGATCGTGTGCCGAGGCCAGCCTGGGATGAGGTTCCAGACGCCGATGCCGTGGAGCGGGATGCGCTGACTCACTGGCGGCTGCCCGGCACCGAGATCACCATCGCCCGTGTCACCGAGGGCCCGCGGACAGGCGAGTGGCTCTTCGCAACCGACACGGTGGCACGAGCTTCGGAGTTTTATCGCACCGTCGCGAGTCTTCCGTACCAGCCGCACGCTGGGAGCCCGGGCCTTCACGATGTCTATGTGCACTCACCCGGCTGGATGATTCCCGAGGCGTGGATTCACGCGCTGCCCGACTGGATGCGGGACGAATGGCTCGAACAAACAGGCTGGCAGTGGGTCTCGCTGATGCTGCTTTCTGTCATGGCCACTGCCGTCATTGCATCGGCGTTTCGAATGGCCCGAAAGAATGCCGACCGCCCGGGCATCATGGCCCACGTGCTCGCGCTTGCTGCGCCGCTGGTCATGGTCGGCACATGCGGCCTCCTCGACGAGCTGCTCACCGATCAGATCCGTATCACGGGGCCGCTCCTGTTCTCGCTCAAGACGTTCCTTCAGGTCGCCCAGTTTGGAGGCTGGATTCTGCTCGTCCGGGCGGTGCTCGCGCGGCTGTCGGAGGTGGTGATCCATGCCCGAAGGCTGCGGCCTGAGCGAATCGATACGCAACTTGTGCGACTCGGCTTCCGTCTGGCGACATTTCTGGCGACAGCATGGATGGTGATCATCGGCGCCGATTCGATGGGTATTTCCGTGACGCCGCTCATCGCAGGCCTCGGTGTCAGCGGTCTTGCCGTGGCGCTCGCGGCCCAGCACACGATCGAGAATTTTATTGCTGGGCTCGTGCTTTTCGCTGACAAGCCAGTCCGTATTGGCGACACCTGCCAGTTTGGTGAACACAAGGGCACCGTCGAGCAGATCGGTCTGCGATCCACGCGAATTCGTGGCCTCGATCGCACCATGATCTCGATCCCCAACTCGGAGTTTGCGAAGCTCAGGCTCGTCAACTTCACCCGGCGAGACAAGATCCTTTTCAAGACACTCATCGGCCTCCGATACGAGACGACGGGCGACCAGTTGCGGCACGTGCTCGCCGGCCTTCGAATGATGCTCGCGGCCCATTCCCGTCTTGACGGGGAGAGCGTTCGGGTGCGGTTTGTCGGCTACGGGGCGTACTCTCTCGACATCGAGATCTATGCGCTGTCACAGACGACCGACTGGCCAACGTTTCTTGCCATCCAGGAAGACGTGCTGCTCCGCGTGATGGACGTGGTGAACGAGTCGGGCTGCGGTTTCGCGTTCCCGTCACAGACACACTATGTGGCATCTGACTCTGGTGTTGACGCCGAGAGCCGAACGCGAGCCGAGGAGCACGTTCGCAAGCTGCGGGCGACTGGGGAACTGAAAGTCGCCGGCTTCCTCGACGATCCAGACCACGCCCCACACGAGTCGGCTCACCGCCTCCACCGCCCCGCGGCGTGATGATCACCGCGTTGGCTGGAGCGAGGGGTGGACTACCGGGCTCTTACATCCAGGCAGACGAGGCGGTTGTCGCCGCGGACGTAGAGGAGGCCACGGGCGATGACCGGGGCGGTCCAGGCGGGAGCGACGAGAAGCTCTTCGCCGGCATCATCGACGAGCGTGAATGACCGCACGGGTTCGTAGGCTTCAGGATTTGCCTTCAAGACGTGGATGCTGCCGTTCTCCGCGAGACAGATGAAGTGGCCATCGACAAACGTAAGCGAGCAGCGGCCGAGTGCCGGCTGGCTCCAGCGGACCTGCCCTGTCTTCCATTCGATGCAGCGAAGTTCGGCGCTCCCAGCATGGCGGCCACTGCTGCCGTAGAGAAAGCCGTCGTGATAGACCGGCGTGTTCCAGTGGAGGAGCATCGACTTATCGCGAGTGTTGCGGCTGTCTTTCCAGACTACGTCAAAGCCAGCGGGCCGCACCTTCAGCAAGGAACTCCCAACGGCATACGACTCCGAAAGAAACACCTCGTCGCCGACGACGACAGGCGTCGAGGCGATTGCACTTTCGAGAAGGGGCGCTCGCCAGGGATATTCGAAGTCGACCTCTCCGGTTCGTGGGTCGAGGCCGACGAGGCCGCCGCGGGCATAGACAAAGCACCACGGACGGCCATTGATCTCCGCGGCCACTGGGCTCGCATAGCTCGCCAGCTCATCGCTCGCCTTCCAGACGACCTTGCCCGTCTGCTTGTCAAACGCGACGATGCCCGTGCCATTGCCTTGAACCTTTCCCTGCGCTGCGTAGACATCGGGCGGACCGCCAGGCGGGCTGCCTCCTACGTTCGCGATGAGAAAGTCGCCCCAGACCAGCGGCGTGCTTCCCACGCCAAAAAAATTGCGGACGACGTGGAACGTGGTCTGCGTATCGACAGCCCAGCGTTCCTCGCCGGTTGTCGCGTCGCGGCACGTGAGCTGTCCCTCGGCGCTGAACGTGTACACGCGGTTGCCGTCAACCACCGGCGAACACCGCGGGCCGTTGTTGTAGCCGAGCATGTCGTCGTAGCCGGTGGGCGACGCGACGCGCCAAAGCTCGTTGCCCGTTTCGGCTTCGCGGCAGATCAGGCGATCTTCGTCACCGGAGCGGTCAAAGTGATAGAGGCGACCACGCGCGATCGACGGTGCGGCATAGCCCGTGCCGAGCTTCGTCTGCCACACAATCGGCGGCCCCTGCTCGGGCCAGTCGAACGAGAGGCCTTCCTCGGTGGACGTGCCGTTGCGACCTCGCCCCAGAAAATCGGGCCAGTCTTCGCCCGGGCGGGTGGCCATGTCTGGCGGGAGCGTTTCCGCTCCCCATGCGAGGATCGATACCGCCATCGTGATGATGATCAAGGCGTGCCGCATGAGGAATCTGCTTCGCTCTGGGGATTCCGTGGAGGATAGGGCTCGACGCGGCGAACGAAAACTGAGGAGGCCCGTGGACGGCAAATTCTTCCGTGCCCCCCCAGCCCTCGCAACTTTTGCCAGGTCCGATAGTGAAGCCCTTCGGTCTCTCCAACCGATCTAAACGACATCGCAGTTCAATTCCTTGCAGGTCACCAACTCATGAGCCAATCGGTGCGCGCCAGGCCGCCGCTCTTGCGGGCCCTGGGTTTGAGTGAACCCCCGGAGCAGATCGAGGTCGCGGGGCAGGCCTGTCGGAGGATCGAGATCTTCAAGCATGACTCCTGGGCTGCCACCGCTCGCTATCAGGGCGAGGGGCTCGACCTCGTCTGCAAGTTCAACCGTTTGCAGCCGATTCTCGGCATGCCAATGCGATGGCTGGGGAAGCGGTTGGCGGACCGCGAGGCAGGAGCCTTGAGGCGACTGGTGGCTGTGTCAGGCATCCCGGCGGAGCTTGGTCCCATTCATGCGGAAGGGAAGCGGCTCGGCAATGCTGTGGCCCACACCTTCATAGCCGGACGGCCCTTTCATGCCACCGACTGCCCGGACGATGCCTTCTTCCCAGTGCTGCGAGACATCCTGAAAGCGGTTCATGAGAGCGGCATGGCCTACGTCGATCTGCACAAGCGAGAAAACATCATCGTTGGCGCAGACGGCAGTCCGCATTTGATCGATTTCCAGGTCTGCTTTGGCCTGTGGACGAAGTGGGCGCGGGCCAGCCCGGCCGCCCATTCGATCCTGCGTGCCTTGCAAGCTGCCGACTGGTACCACTTGGGCAAGCACATCGCGCTCCACCGGCCCGATCAGCTCGATCTTCTCGAAGGCAAGACGAGCCGGCCCTGGCTGATCCGGGCGCATCGCCGCGTGGCTGTGCCCTTGCGGGGGCTGCGGCGAAAACTCTTGACGACACTTGGCGTTCGCGCCAAAGGTGGCATGGCGACGTCGGAAGCGTTCCCCGAAGACGCGGTGCGCCGCGAGTTGGGAAGGGCGGCGTAGCGGCCGAGGGATCTGATGGGGCCCGCTGTGGAAGACCATCGGTGACGAGCGGCCCGCCGTTCACTCAGTCGAGATGGCTTCGAGCAGATCCATCCGCACGGCGCGGCGGGCAGGGAGCCATGCGGCCAGGGCTGTGACGGCGATCGCGGCGGCAAGGTTCGCGGCCACGACGCTCGGCCGGAAGGTCACGCTGATCGGATGGCCGAGCAGTGGCTGGCTCGAGAGCTGGATGAAGAGAGCGGAGACCATGCCGGCCCCCAGGCCGATGACGCTGCCAGCCGCCGCCAGAAGCACGCTCTCGAGCACGACCATTCGCGTGACCTGGCCGTTGGTCATGCCGACTGCCCGCAGGAGGCCAAGCGTTCGTTTCTTTTCGAGCACGCTCATCGTCACCGTGTTGGCCACGCCGAGGCTCCCCACCACGAAGCCGAGCCCAAGAATAGCCCAGAGACTTCCGACGAGACCCTGCACGATGCGGTCAACCATCTCTCGCACCTCGCCGAACGAACGCAGCAGGAGGGCTTCCTCCGACGCAATCGCGTCGAGGGGTTCCCGCAGGGCCTCCCGTTGGCCCTCGGCTGCCGTCACGAGGAGGATGTCGGGGGCCTTCATGCCGAAGAGCGTTTGGCCGATGTCACGCCGCACAAGGAGAGACGCCCCGCCGCTCGTGTAGTCGACCATGAGGGCGGCGACTTTCACCGGGACGGTGCGGCCATACACCTCCACTTGGATGTCGTCGCCAGGCTTGATGCCAGTGCGTCGAGCGAGCACGGTGCCGGCGATGGCCTCGCCGCGGGCAAGCGCCGCGCGAACCTGATCCTCCGTCGCATCGATCGGCTCGAGCGGGAGCGGGCCATGCTCGGGGATGTCTCGCGTCACGATGACGCACGCACTGCCCGCCGCGCGGCCGGTCGTTACGCCCACGCCCTCCACGGCTGCGACGCCGGGAATTGCCCGAATCTGCTCCTCGGTGCCCTTGTCTTGCGAGTCCACCGGCTGTGATTCGGAAACACCCTGGAGGAGCCCGGCGCGGGAGAGTACCCAGTCGGCCTTCATCATCCGGCCATACCAGCCAAGCACATCATCGACGTTGTCGCGAATCACATGGCCGAGGCCGATGCCATTGCTCACCGCCACGACCAGCACCGCGGTCGTCAGCGCCGTCCGAACGGGCTGCCTGAGGATCTGCTCGACGGCAAGCGTGCCCTCGATCTTCAGCTTGGGCGGTACGAACAGCGCGAGAATCCTGACGATCGGTGGGAGCAAGAGTGGCGTGGTGGCAATGAACGCCATCATGAGCCCGATGCCGCCGGGCACGCTCATCCGTGGCGGAAAAATGCCGAGGATGACGAGTGCCTGAATCGTCATCGCAAAGCCGGTGAGCAGGAACACCGCGGTCACAAAACGCCACGAGATGCCTCTCGGCGGTGGGGGCGGCGCTGAGGCAACCCCTTCGAGCAGATCGACCCGTCCTGCTTCCCGTGCCGGCCACCATGCGGCGGCCACCGCCACGCACACACCGACGAGAATGGCCGCCGGCACGATCCACGGGGCTGCCGTGGATGACGCGGCCGGGTGTTGGAGTGCGCGGGCGATTCCCTCGGTAATAGGGCCCGCGGCCGCCTGGCCTATGGCCGCACCGACGATGCCG